>CALFEY010000276.1 GCA_937958295.1 uncultured Pseudomonadota bacterium | reverse complement strand
TGGTCAAGGTCGACAAGGTCAACTTCGAGCCGCCCGAGAACGCGAAGTCGAAGATCCTCTTCGAGAACCTGACGCCCCTCTTCCCCGACGAACCGCTGGTGCTCGAGCGCGACATCAAGGCGGAAGAGAACATCACCGGGCGGATCATCGACATCATCGCGCCCATCGGCAAGGGCCAGCGCGGCCTGCTGGTGGCGTCCCCGAAGTCCGGCAAGACGGTGATGCTGCAGCACATCGCGCACTCCATCGCCGCCAACCACCCGGACGTGATGCTCATCGTGCTGCTGATCGACGAGCGTCCCGAAGAAGTGACCGAAATGCAGCGCTCCGTGCGCGGCGAAGTGGTGTCGTCCACGTTCGACGAGCCCGCCACCCGCCACGTGCAGGTCGCCGAAATGGTGATCGAAAAGGCCAAGCGCCTCGTCGAGCACAAGAAGGACGTCGTGATCCTGCTCGACTCGATCACGCGTCTCGCCCGCGCCTACAACACCGTGGTGCCGGCCTCCGGCAAGGTGCTCACCGGCGGCGTGGACGCCAACGCATTGCAGCGCCCCAAGCGCTTCTTCGGCGCGGCGCGCAACATCGAGGAAGGCGGCTCGCTGACGATCATCGCCACTGCGCTCATCGACACCGGCTCGCGCATGGACGACGTGATCTACGAGGAATTCAAGGGCACGGGCAACATGGAAATCCATCTCGACCGCCGCATGGCCGAGAAGCGCATCTACCCGTCGATCAACGTGAACCGCTCGGGCACCCGCAAGGAGGAGCTCCTGCTCAAGCCGGAAATCCTCCAGAAAGTGTGGATCCTGCGCAAACTCCTCTACCCGATGGACGAGCTCGAGGCGATGGAGTTCCTGCTGGACAAGATCAAGGCCACGAAGAGCAACTCGGAGTTCTTCGATTCGATGCGGCGCGGATAGCGACGACATCGCCGGCCTTGGGAACGCGCGCTCGCGGTTGGGGCGCGCGTTTGCTTTTGGGCGGTCGATCGCGGTGGGGCGGTTGGTCACGCCCGGTCCCGGGGCCGAGTCGTCTCGGTGACGCGTGCACCCTCTCGGTCTGGGGTCGAGTCGTCGCGGTGGGCCGGCCGGGGCGCGGCTCCTCGCTTGAAACGTGTCGCCTTTAGCGAGGGCCGCTCGCCCGGCGCCACGCCGCACCGCCAGGCTCAACGGGGTGACCGCCGCCCCGCAGCCCCAAGCGAGCGCCACCCCGAATCACTCGTGCCGCAGCGCCTCGATCGGATCGAGTCGCGCCGCGCGCCGCGCCGGGAAGTAGCCGAACACCACGCCGATGAGCGCCGACACCGCGAACGACAACGCGTTGATGCCGGGGTCGAAGAGATAGGGCACGTTCATCACCTGCGCGATCGCCACCGAAGCGAGCGTGGCGAGCGCGATGCCCATGAGGCCGCCCAGCATCGACAGCGCCACGGCCTCCACCAGGAACTGCAGCAGTACTTCGCGTTCCAGCGCGCCGATGGCCAGGCGCAGCCCGATCTCGCGCGTACGCTCGGTCACGCTCACGAGCATGATGTTCATGATCCCGATGCCCCCCACCAGCAGGCTCACCGCTGCCACGGCGCCGAGCAGCGTCGTCATCACCCGCGTGGTGCCCGACACCGCCTCGGCGATCTGCTTGGTGTCCAGCACGTTGAAGTTGTCGGGTTCCTCATTGGCGAGCTTGCGGCGCTCGCGCAGGAGCTCGCCGATCGAAGCCTGCACGCGGGCGCTGTCCGATCCCTCCTCCATCGACACCAGCAGCGTCCCCACGCGCAGGCTGCCCGTGACGCGCCGCTGCATCGTACGCAGCGGGAGGATGACGATGTCGTCCTGGTCGTTGCCCATGGCCGCGCGCCCTTTCGACTGCAACACGCCCACGACGTCGCAGGAGAACTGCTTGACGCGCACCTTTTCGCCCAGCACGTCGGTCTTGCCGAAGAGCTCACGGCGCACGGTGTCGCCGATGATGCACACCGCCGCGCCCGCCTGCTCCTCCTCGGCCTCAAACTTGCGACCGGCGGCAAGCGTCCAGTTGTTGGTATCGAAGTACGAGTTGGTGGTGCCCGTCACGCTCGTCTGCCAGTTCTTGCCGTTGGCGATCACGGTGACGCCAGAGCGTTGTTCCGGGGCCACGGCGCGGATGCCGCCGATCTGCGCTTGGATGGCGTCGGCATCGGCCTGGCGAAACGACGGCGCGCCGGCCACGCCCATGCCGGCGCCAAGCCGCTGCCCCGGGCGCACCATGAGCAGGTTGCTGCCGAGGCTCGAAATCTGGTCCTTGACCGCCTGCGTGGCGCCGTTGCCCACCGTCACCATCGTGATCACCGCGGCCACGCCGATGACGATGCCGAGGATGGTCAGGAACGAGCGCAGGAGGTTGCGGCGGATCTCGCGCAAGGCGAGCAGCATCGAGCTCAGGATCACGTGAGCGCCTCCTCTTGCGTGACCGACTGCGGCGGCGGGGGCCGGCGCAGGTTGCGCTCGTCGCGCTGGATACGGCCGTCCACCACGTGCACGATGCGGCTTGCGTAGGCGGCGATCGCGGGATCGTGCGTGACCATGAGGATGGTGATGCCGGAGGATTCGTTCAGGTGCACGAGGTAGTCCATGATCTCGCGCGCGCGACGGGTATCGAGGTTGCCCGTGGGCTCGTCGGCGAAAAGCACCGCGGGCGACGTGACGATCGCCCGGGCGATGGCCACGCGCTGCTGCTGCCCGCCCGAGAGCTCGGCCGGCGTGTGATCCTCGCGGCCGGTGAGACCCACCGAGGCCAGCGCTTCGCGCGCGAGCTTGCGCCGCACCGCCAGCGGCTCGCCCCGATAAAGCAGCGGCAGCTCGACGTTCTCCTGCGCGGTGGTCCGCGCGAGCAGGTTGAAGCCCTGAAAGACGAAGCCGATCTGGCTGCGGCGCAGCCGCGCGCGCTGGTCGCGCGAGAGGCGCTCCACGCGCACGCCGCGGAAGAGATACTCGCCGGCGGTGGGCGTGTCGAGGCACCCCAGGATGTTCATCAGCGTGGACTTGCCCGAGCCGCTCGGTCCCATCACCGCCACGAACTCGCCGGACGCGATGTCGAGGTCGACCCCCTGGAGCGCGCGCACGCGCGCCTCGCCGCGGCCGTACTCGCGGGTGACGCCGCGCAGGCGGATGAGCGAAGGAACGGCCGCAGCGCTCACTTGGACGCAGCGCGCTGGTCGACGATCACCGGCGTGCCGGGCGCGAGATCGGGCGACGACACTTCCGTGATGCGTCCGTCGCTGATGCCGGCACGCACAGGCACGGCCACCGGCTGGCCGTCCTTCAGCACCCACACCTGCCGTGCCCCGCCCCCGCGCGCCGAGGTCGTGGCCGAGCGCGGCGCGCCCAGGCCCGGGCCGCGCGGCATGAGGCTGCCCACGATGCCTCCCGGGGCCCCGCTCTTGGCCTCGCCGCCCGCCGCGCGGGCCTGCGCGGGGGTGAAGCGCAGCGCGGTATTGGGCACGAGGAGCACGTCGGTGCGCTCCGTGGCATTGATCGTTGCGGTGGCGGTCATGCCCGGGCGCAGCGCGAGATCGGGATTGTCGACCTCGAGGTACGTCACGTAGGTAACGACGTTGTCGGTCGTGGTGGAACCATAGGCCACGCGCGTGATCTTGGCGGGGAAGCGGCGCGCGGGGTACGCCGCCACCGAGAAGGTGGAGCTCTGGCCCACGCCGACCATGCCGACGTCGGCCTCGTCCACGTTGACCTGCAGCTTCATCTTCGACAGGTCCTCGGCGATGGTGAAGAGCGTGACGGCCTGGAGCGACGCGGCCACCGCGTTGCCGGGGTCCACCGCGCGGGTGAGCACCACGCCGTCGATCGGCGATTTGATCGATGCCTTGCCGAGATTGGTGGTGTCGCTCGCAAGGGCGGCCTGGGCATCAGTCACCGCCGCGCGTGCGGCGTTGGCATCGGCGCGCGCGCGGTCGAGGTTGGCCTGGGCCGTGTCGATCTCGGCGGGCGACGGCACCTTGCCGCCCGACAGCCGCTGCACTTCCAGCAGGCGTGCGAGATTGCCCTCCGCCTCCTTCACCGTGGCGTCGGCCTGCGCGACCTTGGCACTGGCGGAGGCGAGGGTGGCCCGGGAGCGGGTCACGAGGTCGCGAAAACGCGAGGTGTCGAGCTCCACGAGCACCTGGCCCTTCTTCACCTGGTCGTTGACGTCGACCAGCACGCGCGACACGGTGCCCGAGAGCTCGCTGCCGATACTCACGGTGCGCGTGGGCTGCAGGGTGCCGTTGGCGGTGACGGACACGCGCAGGTTGCCCTTGGTCACGGGCTCAGTCACGAACGTGGGCGCGGCCGCATCGGGCGCGCGCGCCCGCCAGTACCACCCGCCGGCCGCGAGCGCGGCCACGAGGAGAAGCCCGATCCACGGCGCGGGACGCCGCCACCACGGCGGCGCCGACAGGTCCGCGATGTCGATTCCGGCCACCCCCGCCCCGCCGGGGGTCGACGCGGCGGCAAGGCCGGGGGCATCGGTGAGCGGAAGTTCGACGGGCTTGTTCATGACGTGGGGGCCAGGGAAGATGGGGCGATGGCGGCGGGCGGCGCGGCGCTCGCCGCGCCGGCGGTGAGCTCGCTGCCGGGCTGCCAGCCGCCGCCCAGCGCCTTGTAGAGGCGTACGTGCGCGATGGCGAGCTCTGCCTCGCCATTGGCCACGCTGTCCTGCACGGACAGCAGCGACAGCTGGGTCTGCAGCACGGCGGTGAAATCGATGAGCCCGCTGTTGTAGCGGTAGCGGGCAAGCAGCGAGGCGTTGCGTGCCGACTCGGCGGCCCGCCGCAGCGTGGCCAGGCGCTCGCGCGCGCTGCGCAGCGCGACCAGCGCATCCTCCACCTCCTTCAAGGCACCGAGCACCGTGGCTTCGTAGGCGATGCGCGCCTGGTCGAGCGAGGCCTCCTGCACCCTCACCTGGGCGGCGAGCGCCCCGGCATTGAAGATGGGCACCGACACGCCCCCCAGGATCGACGCCGCCAGCGAGCTGCCGCCGGTCAGGCCGGCGAACGTGAGCGCAGATACGCCGAGGGATCCTGCGAGATTGAACGACGGGTAGCGCGCGGCATCGGCCGCGGTGACTTGCGCTGCGGCGGCCACGACCTGCGCCTCGGCCTGCCGCACGTCGGGACGCTGACGCAGCGTCTCCGCCGGGAAGGCATAGGCCAGGTTGTCGTCGGCCACCGGCACGACGGCATTCTTGCGCAGGGTGGCGTTCAAGGCCTCCGGCGTGGTACCGGCGAGGATGGCGAGCGCGTTCTGCGCCTGCGCGATGCTCGACGTGAGGGCGGGAATCTGCGCGCGCGTGGTCTCGGTGGACGTGCGCGCCTGCTCGACGTCGAGCGACGTGGTCAGGCCGGCTTGCGCGCGCCACTCGGCGATCTGCTGCGTCTCTTCCTGGCTTGCGAGGTTGTCGCGCGCGATGGCCAGCCGCAGGGAGAGGCCGGTCCAGGTGATGTACTGCGCGGCCACCTCGCCGGCGATCGATACCTGGAGGCTCGCGAGCGATAGCGCCGTGGCGCGGGTGGTGGCGTCGGCGGCGGCCACCTGCGCGGCGGTGCCGCCGAAGATGTCGGGCTCCCAGCTCGCGTCGATGCCCGCGCCGTAGCTCGTGGCGGTATCGTTGCGGCCGTTCTTGCTGCGCGACGCGGAGGCGCTCGCCCCCACGTTGGGATACAGGCCCGACGCCGCGATCACGCCCTGCTCGCGGGCCTGGCGCAACGAGGCCTGCGCGGTCCGCACGTCGGTGTTGTAGGTCATCGCGCGCGTGACGAGCTCCGCAAGCTGCGGATCGCCAAAGCGTTGCCACCACTGGGCGAGCGCGGTCGGGTCCGTCGAGGCGCTGCCCTGGTCCCATCCGGCCGGGAGGGCCACGGCGGCCGCGACGTCGGTGGACGGATGCACGAGCAGCGACGAGCACCCGCCTAGGGCAAGCAGCGCCACGGTTAGCGCGCCGCCGGCCAGCGCACAGCACAACGGACGCTGCAGCCGCGACGGCCGGGCGCGGGCAAAGGGAGGCGGGAACGTCGTCATCGGCGGGGAGCGAGTTTCATGCAGGGCTCGAACATGCACATCGGGATGGTATCGGTCGGGTCAATGCTTTGACGCCCGAACGGGCCAAGGTTTCTGTAACCATCGGTAACTCCCGTAACAATCGTGGAGGCGACCCCGCGGGGCCGCAGCGCCTTGTTCCGGGGTGGACCGGCCCAACCTTGCAGGAACCTGGTAACTCAGGGATAATGTTTGGTTTCCCACGGGGCAGCGCGCTCGGGCAAGGTCGCCGCGAGCCAGCGGGTCCGCATCGACGAGAGGGCAGTCATGAAGGACAACATCCATCCCAAGTACGCCGAGGTGCAGGTGACCTGCAGCTGCGGCAACACCTTCGCCACGCGCTCCACCACGGGCAAGCCGCTGCACATCGAAGTGTGCGCGCAATGCCATCCGTTCTACACCGGCAAGCAGAAGGTGATGGACACCGCGGGCCGCATCGACAAGTTCCGCCAGCGCTACGGCTCGAAGGACGGCACCAAGGCCACCGCCAAGACGTAAGCGGCAAGGCAGCCGCGCGCAGCGCGGGCCGCGTACCACGAAGGGCAGCCTAGGGGGCTGCCCTTTTTGTTCTGCTCGCGCGCACGAGCGAGCGTCACTGCGCGCAACGGCGGCCGAACTGCCCCAGAATAGCGCCCGATAATGCCGAAAACGCCGGCCGCGCGCCTGCGTCCCGGCCCCAACGAACTCCATGCGCGCCCCCCGTCCCTACATTCCCGAGGCCGTCGACCCCGAAGCCGTGAGCCCTTCCGCGCCGTTCCGCGCGTGGAAACAGCTCGGGCTCGTGCTGCTGTGCGCTGCCTGGGTGGCCCTGGGCCTCGCGGGTCACGATCCGTGGAAGACGGAGGATGCCACCTCCATCGGCGTGGCCGCGGCGATGGCGCAAAGCGGCGACCTCGTGGTGCCCACGCTCGCCGGCGAGCCCTACGTGCCGCGCCCTCCGCTGGCCTACATCGGAGGCGCGCTCGCCATCGAGGCGTTCTCGCCCCCCCTGCAGGTGCACAACGCCGCCCGCATGGCGGTGGGACTCGCCCTCGCGCTCACGCTGCTCGCCACGGCCAGCGCGAGTCGGGAGCTCAACGGGCGCGCCTTCGGCTGGCTGCCCGTGCTGCTGCTCGTGGGCAGCGTGGGCTTCTGGGATCGCGCGCACGTGCTCTCGCCGGAGCTCTTCATGACGCTCGGGCTCGCCATCGGCCTGTGGGGCTTCGCGCTCGCCCTGCGCCGTCCCATCGCCGGCGGCGTGGCGCTGGGCGCGGGCCTGGGCGTGGCCTTCCTCGGCAACGGGCTGCAGGGCCCGCTGTGGCTCGCGCTGTGCGCGCTGCTGCTGCCGTTGTGCGGCCCCGAGTGGCGCAACCGCGCCTACCTCGCCACGTGCGCCACGGCACTCGTGGTGGGGCTCGCGCTGTCCTTGCCCTGGATCGCCGCGCTCCACGCGCGCGACCCTGCGCTGTATGCCGAGTGGCTCGCCGAAGAAGCGCCCGGCAGTTACCTCTGGTTCCTCGGCAATGGCTTCGCGCAGGCCGATCCGCTGTACTACCTGCGCAATCTGCTGTGGTTCGCATGGCCCGCGCTCCCGCTGGTGCTGTGGCTCCTGTGGCTGCGCGGCCGCGGCTTCAACGGCGGGATGCGCGATCCCGGCGTCGTCATCCCCGGCGTGCTGTCGCTCGTGATCCTGGGCAATCTCCTGGTGCTGCCCGACGCCCGGCTGGCGACCGCGCTGCCGCTGCTCGTTCCGCTCGCGCTGCTGGGCGCGCTCGAGGTCGACTCGCTGCGGCGGGGCTTCTCGGGCGCGCTCGACTGGTTCGGCATCCTCACCTTCGGCCTCCTCGCCCTGCTCATGTGGGTGCTGTGGATCGACGCCTACGTGAACGGCATGCCGCAGAACGTCGCGCGCCTCTTCCGCGATACCGAGACCGGCTATCGGCCGTCCTTCCACCTGGGCAGCATGCTCGCCGCCCTCGCCCTCACCGCACTGTGGATCGTGCTGGTGCGCCCGGCGCGCAGATCGAACCGGCGGGCGCTGCTCAACTGGGCCGCGGGCGTGACGCTGATCTGGGGCCTCGTGACCACGATCTGGCTGCCGTACCTCGACTCGCGCCGCAGCTATCGCTGGACGGTGGAGGCCGCGGCGCGCCATCTCCCGGCCGAAGGCTGCGTGGCGAGCCGCAACCTGGGCGAGCCGCAGCGCGCGCTCTTCGACTACTTCGCAGGCATGCAGACCGTGCGCGAAGAGGTCCACCCGTTGCATGACTGTCCCGCGCTCCTGGTGCAACTGGGGGGTCCCGCCACTTCACCCGAGCCGCCGCCCGGCTGGAGCGTTGCCTGGAGCGGCGCACGCCGCGGCGACGCCACCGAGCGCTTCGTGCTCTACTTGCGCAATCCATCATGAAGTTCTTCGACGAAGCCAACATCGAGGTCATCGCCGGAGACGGCGGCAACGGCATCGCGTCGTTCCGGCGCGAGAAGTACATCCCGCGCGGCGGTCCGGACGGCGGCGACGGCGGCCGCGGCGGCAGCATCTACGCGGTGGCCGACCGCAACATCAACACGCTCATCGACTATCGCTACGCGCGCATCCATCGCGCCAAGCGCGGCGAGAACGGCCGCGGCGCGGACCAGTACGGCCGCGGTGCCGAGGACATTGTGCTGCGCATGCCGGTGGGAACGGTCATCACCGATGCCGAGACGGGCGAGCGCATCGCCGATCTCGCCGTGGACGGCGCGCGCGCCCTCATTGCCGCCGGCGGCAAGGGTGGCATGGGCAACCTCCACTTCAAGACGAGCACCAATCGCGCCCCGCGGCAGTTCACGCGCGGAGAGGAAGGCCAGCACCGGCGCCTGTCGCTCGAGTTGAAGGTGCTCGCCGACGTCGGCCTGCTGGGACTGCCCAACGCCGGCAAGTCGACGTTCATCCGCGCCATCTCCGCCGCCCGGCCCAAGGTCGCCGACTACCCGTTCACCACCCTCGCGCCCAACCTAGGCGTGGTGCGCACCAGCGAAGCCAAGAGCTTCGTGGTGGCGGACATCCCGGGCCTCATCGAAGGCGCGGCCGACGGCGCGGGCCTCGGCCATCGCTTCCTGCGCCACCTGCAGCGCACGCGTCTTTTGCTGCACATCGTGGACATCGCCCCGCTCGACGGCGAGGCCGATCCCGTGCACGACGCGCGTGCGATCGTGAAGGAGCTGAAGCGCTACGACGAGTCGCTGTTCGCCAAGCCGCGCTGGCTCGTGCTGAACAAGCTCGACCTCGTTCCCGAGGAGGAGCGCGCGGCAAAGGTGAAGGCCTTCGTCAAGGCCTATCGCTGGAAGGGTCCCGTGTTCGCGATCTCCGCCGTCAACGGCGAAGGCTGCCGTGCACTCACCTTTGCCGTGCAGGCGTGGCTCGATGCGCATCCCGCCGCAACCGTGCAGGAAGCCCCCGACGACGACACCACCCCCGTCGTGGTGACACCCGCGCCGGTGGTGGTCACGCCCGCGTCCGCCGCCGAACCGGTGGTACTCACGCCCTCGCCGGTGGCGCCGCGGCGCCGGCGGCGCCCCCCGGAGGCAGAGTCGTGAGCGGCGCGGGCGTCGTGCGCGACGCCGCCCGGCTGGTGGTCAAGGTCGGCTCGTCGCTCGTGACCAACGACGGCCGCGGCCTCGATCACGCCGCGGTGGCGCACTGGGCGGAGGAGATCGCCGCGCTCAAGCGCAGCGGACGCGACGTGGTGCTCGTGTCCTCGGGGGCGATCGCCGAGGGTGTGAAGCGACTGGGCTGGAAGACGCGACCGCACGCCATCCACGAGCTGCAGGCCGCCGCCGCGGTGGGCCAGATGGGCCTCGCCCAGGCCTACGAGGCGGCGTTCGCGCGCTTCGAGCTGCACACGGCGCAGATCCTGCTCACCCACGACGACCTCGCCGACCGCAAGCGCTATCTCAATGCCCGCACGACGCTGCGCACGCTGCTGGCGCTCGGCGTGATCCCCATCATCAACGAGAACGACACCGTCACCACCGACGAGATCAAGGTCGGCGACAACGACACCCTGGGCGCACTGGTGGCCAATCTCATCGAGGCCGACGTGCTCGTGCTCCTGACCGACCAGCAGGGCCTGTACACCGCGGACCCGCGCAAGGATCCGGCGGCTACGTTCGTGCACGAGGCCCGTGCCGGCGATCCCGCGCTCGAGGCGATGGCCGGCGGCGCGGGCAGCGCGCTCGGCAAGGGCGGCATGCTCACCAAGATCCTCGCCGCCAAGCGCGCCGCGCGGTCGGGGGCATCGACCGTGATCGCGAGCGGCCGCGAGCCCAAGGTGCTCACGCGGCTCGCGGGCGGCGAGGCGATCGGCACCCATCTCGTGGCGCCCACCGCCTCGCTCGCCGCGCGCAAGCAGTGGCTCGCCGACCACGTGCAACTTGCCGGTCGGCTGATCCTCGATCCGGGCGCCGTGCGCGCGCTCGCGTCCGAAGGCAAGAGCCTGCTGCCGATCGGCGTGGTGGCCGTGGAGGGCACCTTCGAGCGCGGCGAGGTCGTGGGCTGCTATGCGCCCGACGGTCGCGAGATCGCCCGTGGCCTCGTGAACTACGGCGCGCAGGATGCGGTGCGCATCGTGCGCAAGCCGTCCGCCGAGATCGAGGCCACGCTGGGGTATGTCGACGAGGCGGAGCTCATCCACCGCGACAACCTGGTGCTGCTCGGCTAGGTCGCGAGGCCAAGCTCGCGAACAACGTGGCTGCCTACGGCCCCCCCATGAGACCGCGACTCGCCTTCCTCCCCGCACTCGCCGCGGCGCTCCTGCTCGCGCTGCCACCGGTCACCGCCGCAGCGCAGTCGATGCAGCCCGGGCAATGGACCCTCTCGATGCGCCTCGACTTCGGCACGCACAGCGAGAATGCCGCGCCAGTGAGCGCCTGCATCACGCAGCAGGACATCGACGATCCGACCAAGGCGCTGCCGCGCCCGGGCGGCCGCTGCGTGCTGAGCAACGTCGAGCGCACGCCGGAGCGGGCAACCTACGAGCTCGCCTGCCTCGATGGCTCGCTGCAGTCGAAGGGCAAGGCGCTCATCGTGTATCGCGGCGACCGCTACGACGGCGACGTACACCTGAGCTATTCCGAGCACGGGGGGCCCGTGCGCGAGATGAAGATGGTGATTGCCGCGCGCCGCACCGGCGACTGCGCGAAGTAGTCGCGCGCGAGGCTACTTCGCCATCGGCAGCACGGGCTCGGCGTAGGAGTCGGGCATTTCCGGATGAGGAATGCCATACAGCCGCTGCCGGCGCGTTTGCGGCTTGGCGTGCAGGAACCGCTCGAGCTCGAGCAGCGCGCGCCGATACGACTCGCGCTTGAACTCGATCACGGTTTCGAGCGGAATCCAGTAGCCGTGCCAGCGCCAGGCATCGAATTCAGGATGCTCGCTTGCCCGCAGGCTCACGTCGTTGTCGCGACCCACGAGCCGCAGGAGATACCAGATCTGCTTCTGGCCGCGGTAGCTGCCGCGCCATTCGCGCTTGATCCAGTGTTGCGGCACGTCGTAGCGAAGCCATTCGCGCGTACGGCCGAGAATCTTGACGTGCTGGGGTTCGAGACCGACTTCCTCGCGCAACTCGCGATACATCGCCTGCTCGGGCGTCTCACCGGAGTTGATGCCGCCCTGCGGAAATTGCCACGAGTGTTCCCGGATCCGTTTTCCCCAAAAGACCTGATTCCTGCCGTTGACGATGACGATGGCGACGTTCGGGCGGTAGCCGTCACGGTCCAGCATCGTTACACCTTGGATGCAATAAAGTTGAACTGATTGTTGCACAGGAGCCCGGGCGCTGCAAAGTGGGCCACGTCCTGCCGGCGGCGGTCCTGCACTTCCCAGGCGACTCCGTCGGCACCGCCGTGACCACTCGCGTGTAGTTGCGCCGTACCACGGGCACGGCCATGGCCGGGTCGTTCGTGGCCGCACAGGAGACGGTGCGGCGCGTCGATGTGCGGGACGGGCGTGTCGTCGATGCGACTGCACCCGCGCGCAGCGCTCGGGCGAGTGGATCGCCTTGCCGAGGAAGTCGGCGCCGGCGGCAATGCCATGCCCGCGCTCCTGCTGCGGATCGAGCAACGTGCACAGCACGATGGGCCGCGGCGTGGTCGCGGGCTCAGCACGCAGGCGCCGGCACCTCGTAGCCCGCCATGCCGAGCATCAAGCAGCACGGGGCCGGGCCGGTCGGCGGCCACGCGGGGGAGTGCTTCCTCACCGCTGGCCGCGAGGGTCACCGCGTAGCCCTTCACGCCAGCCGGTCGGCTACGACCTTCACCGTTATGCGGCGTGTCGCCCGCGCCGCCGCGGTCGCTAACGCGCCGGGGCCGGCGCTGCCCGCGCAAGGCGGCAGAGCTCCAGCGGCGAGGCCCGCAGGTTGGTGCGCACCTCCTCGCATTCGACGCGAGCGAGGCCCATCGCGGCCAGCGCGTCGTCGCCCACGCCCTTTCCCGGCGGCAACGCCAGGGCATACAGCGCGCCGCGATGGTCGCGGATGGCCGCGGCAATGGACGCCTGCAGCAGGTTGTGCCGTGCGGGGTCGTTGAAGTTGCTCACGAGACCCGCGAAACGCGCATCCGGCGGAAATGCAGGCAGCACGTAGGACATGGGCTCCGGTGCCACCAGCAGCACCATCGCATCGGAGGCCACGGGCGGCAACGACACCGTGAGGAAGTGGTCCTCGAATTTCTGCCGCCACCACGTGGGGTACTTCGACGTCAGCACCACGAGCGCGAAGGCGCCGGCAAGGGCCAGCGCCGCGCGCCGCGACGGCACCAGCCGCACCACGAGATGCGCGGTGAACGCCCCGGCCAGGAGCTCGAGGGGTACGAGATAGCGGAAGATGCGGTACATCACCGCCCACGCCATGAGTGAGGCCACGAAGAACACGGCAAGGAAGCGCCAACGCGCATCGGCCGGCACCGCCGTGGGACGCCGCCACACGAGCGCCACGAGCGCGAGCACGTACAGCAACGCGGGCCGTGCGTCGCGAAACTCGGGCTCGGACACGTAGCCCTCGAGCTTGATGAGCAGCATGAACGGAAATGCCAGCCACTCGGGCAGGGACTGCGGGCCGAAGCGCGTGGCCGTGAAGGGGACCGGATCGGCCCAGGGAGACTGGAAGACGTCGTTGTAATAGGGAAAGAGCGGATTGCCGTAGCGCAGCCACATGAGCGCCATCCACGGCCCCGCCGCCAGGATGAAGCCCGCGGCCACGCACGCGCCGGTGAGCGCAGCGTGCCGCAGGCGCTGGCGCCAGGGCACCGCGCCCGCGAGCAGCACCGCCGCAACGAGCCCCACGCCATAGAGGCTGCCGGTGAGTTTCAACCCCGCCCCCAGCCCCACGAGAACACCGGCGGCCGCCAGCGCACGCGGCGTAGGCGCGGGCACCCGCACCACGAGCCACAACCCGACCATCACGAAGGCGGCGACGTACCAGTCGTTCATCGTGGTGCCGATGAGGCTCACGGCCATGGGCGCGGTGATCCCGAGGGCCAGCGCGCCCAGGACCGCCGGCCGGCGCACGGAGGCGGGCAACGGCTCGAACAGCGCCATCGCGATGCGGGCGAAGCAATACCAGGCGATGCCCGTGGGGATCGCCAAGAGAAAAGCGATGAGGCGCGGCGGCAGGTCGGCCGCCACCATCGCGTAGAACGGCAGGTCGAGGAACGGGCTGTAGAAGGACTGCAACTGCGCCGGCGCGAAGTCGATGCCGTGCCGCCCGTGCACGAACGCCCACGCGTTGTAGTAGTGGTAATTCATCAGGTCCCAGCTCGAGTCCTGGCGCAGGGCGATGGACGCGAGACCGGCCAGGACGATCGCGGCGCCGACGCCTGAGGCGGCGCGTACGGCGGGCCGCACGTCCCGCATTCT
>CALFEY010000275.1 GCA_937958295.1 uncultured Pseudomonadota bacterium | reverse complement strand
CGCCGAGCTAGGCAAGTTCGGCGCGCACGTGGTCGTCTGCGATCCGCACCGGGTCATGACCTTCGGCGCCAAGCCCCTCGTGCCCGCGCGCGTGGAGAGCCCCTATATCATCCGGGTGGCCATTGCACTCCTGATGGTGGCGGCCAGCATTCCGGGACGGTCGACCATCTGCAACGCGGACCCCATCCGCCGTGCGCATCCCCGTTTCGTCGAGAACCTGGCGGCGTTGGGGCTGGACGTCGCGTGGACGGATGCCTGAAGCGGTTGCCTCGCGTGGCGGCCGCGCGCGCACCGGGCGCCGCCCTGTTGTTTTGCGCGCACGCCGCCCGGCGCCGCCCCACGTGCAGCGCGCGCAATCCGCGCCCGGCGGGGCCACAGCGTTTATCATGTTTTGCGTTGCCCCGTCTCCCGCTCCGCGTGACCTCCACCTCGACCAAGACTCCGGTCCGCACCAAGACGCCCCGCCGGGGCGCACGCGCCAGCACGCCTCGCGCCGCAAAGACGACGGCGCACCTGTGGGGCACGCAAAGCGTCCACCGGGCGGTCACGATCCTCATGGAGATCGCCTCCCGCAACATGCGGGGGCTGCGGGTCTACGAGATCGCTTCGCTGATGGGCCTCGAGCGTCCCACCGCTCACCGGATCGTGAAGGGTCTGCTGGCCCAGGGCATGCTCACGCAGGACCCTGACACCAAGGCCTACAAGCTGGGTCCGCTGGTGTACGAGCTCGGGCTCGCGGCCTCCCCGCACTTCACGCTGCGCGAGACGTGCCAACCCACACTGAAGCGGCTTGCCGAGAAGACCGGCGATTCCGTGTTTCTCGTGGTGCGCAGCGGCTTCGATACCGTGTGCCTCGATCGCATCGAAGGCAGCTATCCCATCACCACGCGCACGCTCGACATCGGCAGCCGGCGTCCCCTGGGGGTGGGGGCCGGCAGCCTCGCCATCCTCATCGCCCTCCCCGAGGACGAGATCGAGCGCGTGATCGAGGTGAACTCCGCGCGCTTTCCCGCTTTCGGCAACCTGACGCCGCAGCGGCTGCGCAATGCGATCCGCCTTTCCCGTTCCTCGGGCTACGCCGTGAACAATCAGGACGTCCTCGACAACGTGGGGGCGATCGGCGTGGCATTGCGCCCGCGCCGCGGGTCGGCCTACATCGCGATCAGCATCGCCGGCATCGCGAGCCGCTTCACCGGCCCGCGGCGGGAAGAGGTCGCGCAGCTTCTCGTGAAGGAAGTGCGCGCGCTCGAGAAGCGGATCGACGCGAGCGACCGCGCCGAGGCGACGGACTGACGTCGCGGGCCGCCGCTACCGCTTGTGATGCGGATGCGGCGCGGGAACGTGATAGTTGCCGCCCGCATACAGCAGCGGCACATGATCGCCGTGCCCGAAGTCCTGGACCTCGCCCACGAAGATGACGTGATCGCCGCCCTCGTAGCGGTGCACGCTCGTGCACTCGAACCACGCCACGCAGCCGTCGAAGAGCGGCATTCCGGCTTTGCCGCGGCGCCACTCGACGCCCTCGAAGCGGTTCTCGATCGGCGATGCGAACCGGCCCGCGAGGGCCACCTGGTCCATGCACAGCACGTTGATCGCGTAGTGCGTTGCCGACTCGAACGCACCGAGGCTGCGCGAGCGCCGGTTGAGGCTCCAGAGCACGAGCGGTGGCGTGAGCGAGACGGAATTGAACGAGTTCGCGGTGAGCCCGAGCGGCGTGCCGTCGGGCGCGTTGGTGGTGATGATGGTCACGCCGGTGGCGAAGCGTCCCAGCGCATCGCGAAAGCGGCGGGAATCGAGTTCGGCACTCAAAGTGGTGTCCTTCCCGGCAGAATCGGTCGCATCTGTCTCTTCAGAGCCGGTCCGTGGTGTCGAAGCTCTGGCCGAGATGGAACTTGCCGATCGTGGCGGCCGTCTTGTCGACGTTCGAATGGAGCGTGTGGATGCGCAGGTCGCGCAGCATTCGCGACATCGGCTCCTCGTCCATCTGCGCGCTCGATCCGGCGATCTGGGCGGCGCGGTCCATCACGTCCACCGCGCTCTCGGTCGCGTGATGCTTGGCAACCAGCGAGAAGAGCTCGGCGCGTTGCAGGTCTCCCTGCGTCCACAGCCACGCCGCACGGTAGATGAGCCAGCGCACGGAGTCGATCTGCACGCGTGCTTCACCGAGCCGCAGCTGTGTGTAGTGCTCGCCGGCCGTGCCCCGGCTCGGCAGGTACGCCGTCAGACGATCGAAGATGCCCTCGCAGGCGCCGAGATACTGCGCCGCCAGGGACAGGTAGTGCCGCGCCTGCCAGCGGTCGCGGGGATACACGCCGGGACTGCCGAGGACGTGCGTGCCCGGAACGAAGCAGTCGTCCAGAATCAGGTCGGGGCTGACCGCCGAGCGCATGCCGATCGGATTCCAGGTGCCGGGGACGACGGTGAGGCCTTGCGCGTCACGGGGAATCGCCACGCCGATATGACCGGCCACGGCGGGCTGGTCCTTGATCGTGGCGAAGACGAGGATCGTGCGGGCGGCGTCGGCCAGCGTCGCATAGTTCTTGCGACCGCTCACGACCATGCCGTCCCGCAGGGGCCGGGCTCCGGTGTTGAAGGCGTAGATGCCGCGTGCGGTACGTCCCGGCTCGCTGCCGACGGCGGCGATCAGCGCTCCCTCCTTCAGCACCGGCGAGAGAAGCGCGTCGCGCTGCGCGGCGGTACCGACCTGATCGATGAGGTGCGTGGCGTGGAGGTGAATGTGCAAGCAATGCGCCGTCGACAGGTCCACCCGCGCCACCTGCTCGATGGCCAGGAGGTAGAGTGCAGGGTCCTCCCCCATGACGCCGCTGCCGAGGCCACCATGGTCACGGGCGATGGTGAGGCCGAGCAGCCCGTTCTCGTGCAGATCCGCCAGGTTGTCGAGCGGCAGCGTTCCATCGCGATCGTGGGCAGCGGCCCTCATCGCGAAGCGCTCCCGCGCGAGATAGCCCACGAGCTCGTACATGTCCTGCTGAGCCTTGCTGAAGCTGAAGTTCACGATTGCCGCTCCTTCATCGTTTTCCCGTGCAGATCGGCGTCACCGCCGGCCGCCACGAGAAGCTTTTCCCAGTCGATGTAATCCCGCATGGCGTCCAACCCCCGCTGGTAGGGCGGCAAGAGCTCGTCGTCCTGGGGAGGCAGCGCGACCGGATCGAGCGGCCGTCCCGATTCCTGCCACGCGCGCGTTCCGCCGCGAAGGACGGCCACGTCGCGATAGCCTTCCGCCTGCAGGGCCGCAGCCGCGTACACCGACTGTGTCCCCGTGCCGCACGTCACGATCAGGGGCGTCGCGAGCGAAGGGGCGAGACGACCGATGGTGTCTTCGAGGTCGCCCCGCGGGGCCCACACGGCTCCGGGTACGTGTCCTGCGCGGAAGTGTCGGCTCGCATCGACGTCGAGCACCAGAGCGCCCTCGGCGCGCATGCGCTCGCAGACGGACGGCGACTCGAGGCGCACCGAGCCGAGCGTCGCGGTCCATCCGAGGGGCGAGTCGCGCCCACGCCCCGGCGCGATGGGCTCTCCTGCGGCCCGCCATGCATCGATGCCGCCGTCGAGCACCGACACGCTCGGCAGGCCCATGCGCCGCAACCAGGTCGCCGTGAGATTCGCTTCGACGCCATGGGTGTCCACCAGCACGACGGGCGCGCTGCGGATCGCCACGAAATCGTCGGTACGCTGGATGGCTTGTCCACCCGGCAGCGCCGTGGTGCCCGGGATGTGACCCGCGGCGTACGCACGCACCGGCCGCACATCGAAGGCATAGGCGTTACGCACGGGATCGTCGAGCAGGAGGCGAAGGGCCGGCACGTTGACGCGTGTCACACCAGCAGCGTCCGCCAGGCGCCGGCTCGCGCGCAGCGCTGCGGCGACGCTCGCCTCGGTCGGCGACGGCACGGCACGGCGCGCGCCGGCTTCGACCTCGCGGCCGGCGAGCCGCCAGCCCATGAGCCCGTTCTCCAGGGCGACCACGTTCGCGTGACCCAGCTCGCGCAAGGTCAGCGCGGCGATGATGCTGCGGGTACGACCCGCGCAGGTCACCACCACGGTCTCGTGGGCCGCCGCGAGATCGGCCGCCGCCAGCGCGATGGCGAAGCTCGGCGCCCCCAGGGCGCCAGGCACGCACGACGCGCCATGCTCTTCCGGGGTACGCACATCGCACAGCACGACGTCGCGGCCGGATGCCTGCCATGAGGCGAAGGTCTCGGCCGTGACGTAAGGCACGTCATGGCCGTGCAGGACTTCTTCGCCGAAGAGCTTGCTCGGAACGTTGGTGCCGCTGACCACGCGCAGCGGGGTGTTGCCGGCGATCGCGTCGATGCCGCCGCCCAGAACTGCGACGTCGCGGTAGCCATGACGGACGAGCGTCGCCGCGGCACGCTCTGCGCGTCCATTGCCCTCGTCGTAGAGGACGATCGGCGTGGCGGCATCGCGCACGAGCGCGCCGATGCGCAGCTCCAGACGCTGCCGCGGGACCGAGGTGGCGCCGAAGATGTGCCGGCGTTCGTAGGCGACGGGTTCGCGCACATCGACGAGCGCCCATCGATCGCGCGTGACGAAGCGAGCAGCGAGCGCTTGCGCATCGATCGTCCTGACGACGGCGGCTTCAGGCACGGGTGAGCGGTGTTGCCGAATCGACGCGCCTGGCGGCGCGATCCTTGAGCTCGAGCTTGCGGATCTTCTGGCTGCCCGTCAGCGGCCACTCGCTCACGAACTCCACGTACCGCGGCACCTTGTATCCCGCAATGTGCTCCCGGCAATACGCCTGCAGCCCCTCCCCGCTCACCACCACCCCCCCCCCCACCCCCAAATACCCCTATCACCCCCTCCCCCCACCCCC
>CALFEY010000274.1 GCA_937958295.1 uncultured Pseudomonadota bacterium | reverse complement strand
CGTGGAGATATACACGAACCGCTGCGGTACAATCCGCGCTCGCGACAACGCGGCCAGGAGCCTTTGCGTGCGAGGGTCGTCGCGGCCTTCGGACGGCGGCGGCGCGGCGTGCAGCACGGCGAAGGGCGCGAGCGAGAGCCGGCGCAAGGTGGTGAACTCGTCGAGGTCGGCTACGATGGGATGGATGCCGCGGGCGCGAAGCTTGGCAATCTCCTCCGAGCGGCGCACGAGACCGTACAGGCGCGCGCGGCCACGCAACATCGACGCGGCCCTCAACGCCACATCACCGCATCCGATCAACAGGACTCTGATCACGCTCCCCACCCGGGCACGGCACGCGCGGCGCGCGCAACGAACGAAGCTTTCCTGATGACTTTCGAGATTACCATAAAGCCCAGCGACCACCGGTTCCCTTGCGAGGCCGACGAGACGGTCCTGGCGGCCGCGATGCGCGCCGATCTCATGCTCCCGTACGGCTGCCGCAATGGTGCCTGCGGGTCCTGCAAAGGCCGCATCCTGGCAGGCGACGTCGACTACGGCCCGCACCAGGCGGCCACGCTCACCGACGAGGAGAAGCGCACGGGTCTCGCGCTCTTCTGCTGCGCGAAGCCGCTCACCGACGTGACGATCGAGGTGCGCGAGGTGCGCCGCGCCGGCGACGTCGTGATCAAGCGGCTGCCGTGCCGCATCGAGTCGATCGACAAGGCCGCGCCCGACGTCGCCATCGTGCGCTTCAAGCTGCCGGCCAACGAACGGCTGCAGTTCCTGGCGGGGCAATACATCGACTTCCTGCTGAAGGACGGCAAGCGGCGCAGCTTCTCCCTCGCCACCGCCCCCCACGACGACAAGCTCCTCGAGCTGCACATCCGCCACGTCCCCGGCGGCTTCTTCACCGATGCCCTGTTCACGCAGTACAAGGGCCGCGAGATCCTGCGCTTCGAGGGGCCGCTCGGCACGTTCTACCTGCGCGAGGACTCCGACAAGCCGATCATCTTCGTGGCGGGCGGCACCGGCTTCGCGCCCATCAAGGCCATCATCGAGCATGCGCTGTACTCGAAGATCGACCGCCAGATGGTCCTCTACTGGGGGGTGCGCTCGCTGGCCGACCTGTACCTGCCCGAGCTGGCAGGACAATGGCAGACGGCACATGCGAATTTCACCTTCATCCCCGTGCTCTCCGAGCCCAAGCCGGAGGACAACTGGCCGGGTCGCACGGGCTTCGTGCACCAGGCGGTGATGCAGGATTTTTCGGACCTGTCCGGCTACCAGGTCTACGCGTGCGGGGCGCCCGCCATGATCGAAGCCGCCAAGCGGGAGTTCATGCAGCGCTGCGGGCTGCCGCCGGAGGAGTTCTACGCCGACAGCTTCACCTACGCCGCAGAGACGGAAGCGCGTCCCTGACATCCTCCGCGGTATGATCGGCACGAGCCGGACACCCGCTGCCGCATGATCCACGGCCAACGCCTCGTCGTCGTGATGCCCGCATACCGGGCGGAGAAAACGCTCGAGGCCTGCTATCGCGCGATCCCGCACGACGTGGTGGACGCCGTGCTGCTCGTCGACGACGCCAGCGACGACCGCACGCTCGACGTGGCGCGGCGGCTCGGCATCGCCACGATCCGCCACGCGAGCAACGCGGGCTACGGCGCCAACCAGAAGACCTGCTACGCCGCCGCGCTCGCCGCGGAGGCGGACATCGTGGTGATGCTCCATCCCGATTACCAGTACGAGCCGCGCCTCATCACGGCGCTGGCCTCGCTCGTAGCCTCCGGGGTGTACGACGTCGCCCTCGGCTCGCGCATGCTCGGCAAGACGGCCCTGGCGGGCGGCATGCCCCGCTACAAGTATTACGCGAACCGCTTCCTCACAGGCTTTCAGAACGTGCTCACGGGCACGCGCCTGTCGGAATACCACACGGGCTTTCGCGCGTTCTCGCGGCGGGTGCTCGAGACGCTCCCGCTCGCCGCCAACTCGCAGGACTTCCTCTTCGACAACCAGATGATCGCGCAGGCGCTGGCCTTCGACATGCGCATCGGCGAGATCTCCTGCCCCACGCGCTACTTCGAGGAAGCGAGCCAGATCAGCCTGCGCCGCTCGGTGACCTACGGCCTGGGCGTGTTGCGCACGAGCGTCGCGTATCGCGCCTGGCGCTGGGGGCTCGCCGCGCCGCGCATCTTCGACCGTGCCGAGCAGTGGAAGCTACGCCCGCACGCGGCGGCCGGTCACGCCTGACTCCGACGGGTCGCGCTATGCGGCCCTGACCCGCGTGCGGTCCAGCGCCGCAAGCGAGCGCTCGAGTGCCGCGGCAAGGTGCGCGTTGGCGAGCTCGGTGTGGCCGAGCCGCGCGTGCAGCTCGCCCAGCGCGACGCGCGTGCGCCACGTGTCGTCGAGCGCGAGGCTCGCCTCGAGGTAGGTCTGCGCCTTGCCCCATAGCGATTCGCGCTCGCACAGGCGGCCGAGCGCGTAGAGGAGCGTCGCATCCTGGTCGTGCGCCTTCAGCCAGCGCTCGGCGGTGTCGAGCTGCCGCGTGGCATCGGCCGTCTTGCAGCGCGAGTACAACACCGCGAGCTCGCCGTCCCAATGGCGGTCGAGACTGCGCACGATGATGTCTCCCGCCTCGCGATCGCCGCCCAGCGCGAGGAACGCGGTGGCGCCGGCCATGGCGACCTTGGGATTGGTGCGGTCCGTATCGCCCAGGCGGTTCCAGTAGGCGCGCAGGCCGGCGGCATCGTGGCGAAACGACGCGAGCGCCTCCGCATGCGCGCTCGCCCGCACGAGATCCCCCTGATCGGGGTCGTACACCTTGCGCTTGACGAGCTGGTCGACGATGGGCGGGATCTCGGAGAAGCGCCGCGCGGCCGTCAGCGCGCGCACTTCCAGGCGCAGCGCGGCAGTGTGCAGACCCGCCTCGCGCTTCAACTGCGCGAGCTTGTCGAGCGCCACACCCGGCTGGTCCTGCGCAAGCGCCATGTCCGCCTCGAGCATGAGGCGAGGCACCGCGAGGCTCGCCACGCCGGCATCGGGACGCGCGAGCAGGCGCTCCGCTTCCGCGAACTCGCGCATGTCGATGGCCGCCCGCGCGCCCACGAGCGCCGACAGCCCGCCCGAGTGGGGAATGGCCAGCGCCTCGTCGGCGTACTGGCGTGCCTTGCCGTAGCGGCCTTCCAGCAGCGCCACCACGGAGGCGTCCTGCCGATTGCGTGCGCGATCCACGTTGCGCCGGCGGCGGCTCGCCCGGACCTCCTCCGGCATGCGGGCGATCCGCGCGCCCACGCGCAACACCAGGTGGAAGGCGATGAAGGCAAGGACCACCAGCACGATGAACGCGTTGAGCGAGAACTCCACGCGGTACGGCGGCGCGACGAAAAGCGCGTAACCCGTGTTCACGCGAAACAGCAGGGCGGCGAGGACGGCGAGCGCCGCCAGCAGCAGGAAGGCGAAGAGCAGACGCACGGTCTGACGCGCGCCCCTAGCGGGCGGGGCCTGCGGTGGCCGGCGCGCGCTCGCGCGCGGCCTTGACGGTGCGCAGGGCAGTCAGGGTGGCGGCAATGTCCGGCACGTCGGTGGGCAGCGGCGTGGCCGCGAGTTGGGTAAGGGTGGACGACACCGCCTGCACGGGCTTGGCACGCGTGTCGAAGTATTTCTTCACCCAGGCGTTGGCCGCAGTCACGTCCGTCTTGAACCCCTGGTCGTCGTGCGAGAGCAGCGCGACGCGTGCGGCGAGCAGGCGCAGGCGCAGGTTCTCGCGCAGGAAGTACTGCTGCGGCGGCGGCACGAGCGGCGCGGCGGCGCGGTCGGCCACCTCGATGCGCACCAGCGAGCGGATCTCGGCCCATGCCTCGCGCAGGAAGCGCTGCCATCCGGGCTCGTTGGCCGGCGGCGTGGGCGGCGCTTCCGGCGGCAGGCGCTCGTCGCGGGCAAGCGGCAGGGTATCGACAGCCGCAAGCGCCTGATCGAGCTTGAGCGACATCCCCGCCACGTCCACGTAAGGGACGGCCTTCAGGCGATCGATGTCGCGCGCCAGCGAGCGGCGCAGCGGCACGAGCTGCGGACGATCCACGCGCGAGAGCTTGGCATCGGCAAGCTGCAGCGCGGCCAGCGCGGCCTGCACATTGTTGGCGATGGACAGTTGCTGACTCGCCAGCAACAGCACCTGCTCGACCTCGTTCAGCGCGACCTCGTCGCGCGAGGGCGCGAGCTCGCGATACAGTGCCTCCAGCGACGCCTGCTGCGTTTGCGATTCCTCCAACCGCGCCTCGAGAAGGGCCACCTTCGCGCGCGTCTCGCGCAGGTCGTTGCGGATCTCCGAGTCCTGCGCGCGGGCCTGGGCGGCGGCCGCCTCGGCATCGGCCAGGCGCTTGCCCACTTCCACGCTCATGTCCCGCTGCGCGTTGCGCAGGGCGATCCAGGACGCCAACAGCCCCGCCACGAGGACGATCGCGAGGACGGCGAAGAAGCCGCGGCTCACGGGACGGGAGAACGGTCCTTCGGGCACGGGCACGCCAATGGCCGCCCCGGGACGGGCCGGGGCAGTCGCAGGAGGGGGAGGGCCGCCGGCGATCGCGGGATCGTCCATGGCGAGAGAATGTGCGGAAAGCGCAAGTGGGAACGTGTGGATTCTAGCAGTCCGGTTCGCGTGCCTCCGCGACTTCGCACCGAAGCTGCGCCGGCGCCGCGGCTGTTGCGCGCGTCCCGCATTCCGCGCCGGCTCGCGCCGGTCCTCCTGCACTCGCTTACAATGCCGGGCGGGCGGTGCGGTGCCGCCCACGCCCGCCCGCGCCCGCCTCCCACGTCCCCCATGAACGGCCTCACCCTGCTCGCAGTGCTCGCGCTCGTCATAGGCGTGGTGATCGCC
>CALFEY010000273.1 GCA_937958295.1 uncultured Pseudomonadota bacterium | reverse complement strand
AAGCCACCGGGAAATGCATTGCTGTTGGCGCCGACGCGACACCGCGGCGGCAATTCGATGATCTCGCGCGAATTGCCACCACCGAGCACGACGTCCTCGGGCTGCAGCGCGGCGACGAGGCGGCGCACCACGTCGTCCACCCGTCGGCGCCATTTGTCGACGCCATCGCGCTGCAGCGCCTGCTCGCCGACGTAGTCCTCGAAGGTCTTCTTGCGGTATGGCAGATGGGCAACCTCCATCGGGACGACCACGCCGTCGGCGATCATCGCCGTGCCGAGGCCCGTGCCGAAGCCCAGGAAGAGCATCTTGCCTCCCTGGTAGCCACCCAGCGCCTGCATGGCGGCATCGTTGATGATGCGCACGGGGCAGCCCAAGCCGGCTTCGTAGTCCACGCCCACCCAGCCCGCCGCGAGGTTGTGGGGCTCGGTCACCGGCTTGTCGCGCTCGACCACCCCGGGGTAGCCGATCGCGACGTGATCGTAGGTCCAGCCCTTGGCGAGCGCCTTTACGCCGCGGATCATCTGGGCGCCGGTGAGCGTGGGACCGGAATCCATCCGCCGCTCCTCCTGGCTGCCCGTCACCATGATCTTGACGTGGCTGCCGCCCACATCGATGACGAGGATCTTCATCGCGCCTGCAGCGCGGCGCTCTTGCCGGCGATCACGGACAGAAGCTCGTTCCAGGACTTCACGAACGAGTCGGCACCTTCGTCCTGCAACTGCTTGGCCAGCGCGTCGACGTCGACACCCGCCTTGCGCACCTGCGCGACGACCGTCTCGCAGTCGCCGCCGTCGGCCGCGATGGGCGCGTCGACCTGACCATGGTCGGCCAGCGCGAGCAGCGTGTTCTCGGGCATCGTGTTGACCGTGCACGGGGCCGCGAGCGCGCCGATGTACAGCGTGTCGGGCGCCTTGGGATCCTTGGTGCCGGTGCTCGCGAACAGCAGCCGCTGCGGCCGTCCGCCTTCGTTCATGACGCGCAGCGACCGCGCCGAAGCCAGCAGGTCGCAGTACGCCTTGTACGAGCGCTGGCCGACGGCGATGCCTAGCTTGTTGACGAGATCGGGGGGCACCTTCGACGCCACCGCGACATCCCAGCGACTGATGAACAGCGACGCCACCGAGGCGACGTCGGGCGAGAGACCGGCGGCGATGCGCCGCTCGATGCCGCGCAGGTACGCTTCGGCCGCCGCGACATAGTGCTCGCGCGAGAAGAGGAGCGTGACGTTCACCGGCACGCCCGCGAAGATGGCCTCCTCGATGGCGGGGAGGCCTTCCGGGGTGCCCGGAATCTTGATGAACAGATTGGGCCGGCCGGCGCGGGCGTGCAATTCCTTGGCCACGGCCAGCGTGGTCTTGGTATCGCGCGCGAGCAGCGGCGACACCTCCAGCGACACGAAGCCGTCCACGCCGTCGGTGCGGTCATACACCGGACGGAAGAGGTCGGCCGCGCGCGTGATGTCCTCGAGCGCGAGCTCGAAAAAGAGCGCCTCGCCCGATTTGCCGGCCTTGAGCTTGCTGCGGATCGCGGCATCGTATCCGTCGCTGCCCTTGATCGCATGATCGAAGATCGTGGGATTGGACGTGAGCCCGGTGACGGAGAGCTCCGCGATGTAACGCGCGAGCGTGCCGCTTTCGAGCAGGTCGCGCGTGATGTTGTCGAGCCAGAGGCTCTGCCCCAGGTCGTGGAGCTTGGCGGTGGCCTTCATCGATTCACCTCGAGGTCTTTCGAAAATGGTGGGGCATGGCGCTGCCGCCGGCGGGCCGCCCGCAGTGGAGCGTGCAAAAGCAGCCCCTCGTGGAGCGTGGCGGAAGACATGACTGCAGGACCTTCTATTTCACGTGTTTCCGGCAGCCTTGGCAAGGGTTTCGAGGTGGCGCATGTCGTTCCACGCGCGAATCACGGGTTCCCCGAGATCATGCTCGTAGCCTAACGCGCTCAGGCTGGCCGTGCCCAGGAGGAAGTCGGCGCCCCCCTGCGGCGGCAGGCCGAGCCAGCGCGCGGCCACCATGCGCAGGATGTGTCCGCTCGAGAAGAGAAGCACGGTCCCGCCGTTGTCCCGAGCGCGCGCGATGACGCGATCGGCGCGCGCGCCGACGTCGGGTGGCATCTCGCCGTGTGGACAGCCATCGCGGAAGAGCTTCCACCCGGGCCGCGCCTGCAGGATCTCGACCGTGCGCTTGCCTTCGTAAGCGCCATAGTCCCACTCGACGAGATCGGCATCCACCTCGGCCACCGCGCCAAAGCCCGCAAGCTCGCAGGTACGCCGTGCGCGGGCGAGCGGGCTCATGAGCACGAGGCCGGGGCGCACGTCCGCGAGGCGAGCCCCGAGCGCGCGCGCGGCCGCCTCGCCTTTCGCGGTGAGCGGCAGGTCGGTCAGGCCCGTGTGCTGGCCGGTGAGGCTCCACGCGGTCTCGCCATGGCGGGCGAGGTACACCACAGGCAATACGGCACTCATGGCCGGCAGATCCTTCGAAGAAGACGGTCGGCGAATAGTAGAATGCCCCGGCGCCGTGACGCCACCGCGACCCGATAGCCGTAGCGCACGGCACGAGAAGAAGATGACCCCATCCGCTCCCGCTCCCGTTTCCACCGTCCCAGGCGAAGGTGGCCTGCCCAAGGCCGTGGCCGTCGCGCACGACGGCGCCCGCGTCGAGGTTTACGTGCATGGCGCGCACGTCACGTCCTGGCATCCGTCCGGCAGCGCGGAGGACCGCCTCTACCAGAGCCCCAAGTCCCCCTTCGCCGACGGCCTTCCGATCCGCGGCGGCATCCCGGTGTGCTTTCCGCAGTTCGCGGACCAGGGTCCCTTGCCGGCGCACGGCTTTGCCCGTGACCGCGCCTGGACGCCCACCTTCGCGGGGCGCACCGCCACCGGGGCGGCGCAGGTGCGCATGGAGCTGCGCGACAGCGCCGCCACGCGCTCGCTGTGGCCGCACGCCTTCGCCTGCGAGCTCGTGGCCACGGCGCAAGGGCCGCAGCTCGAGGTGGCCTTTGCGTTCACCAACACCGGTCACGCGCCCTTTGCCGTGACGGCCGCGCTGCACAGCTACCTGCGGGTGCACGACGTGCGCGCCACGTGGATCGAGGGCCTTTCGGGGGCGCGCTATCGCGACAAGCGGTTGCGCAAGGACGATCTGCTCGAAGCAGCGCCGGCGCTCACGCTGCACGATCCACTCGATCGCGTGTACTACGTCGTGCCGGCGGAGTTGCGCGTGCAGGAGCCGCAACGCGCGCTGGCCATCGCGGCCGCCGGCAGCACCGATACCGTGGTGTGGAATCCCGGACCACCCGGCGGCCCCGGGCCGCACGACATGCCCGACGACGGCTACCTGTACATGCTCTGCGTGGAGGCGGCCATCGCCCGCGCGCCGCTCACGCTGGCACCCGGCGTTACCCACCGGCTCGTGCAAACGCTGACGGCCCGGCCATGAGCGCCGCGAGCACGCCTCCCCCGCTCACCGCGGAAGAAGCGCGCCTGGCGCAGGCGCGCGCGGGCAAGGCGCCGTGGCGCCTGTGGGGCCCCTATCTCGCCGAGCGGCAGTGGGGCACGGTGCGCGAGGATTACAGCGCCGACGGCACGGCATGGGACTACTTGCCGCACGATCACGCGCGCTCGCGCGCCTACCGGTGGGGTGAGGACGGCATCGCCGGCATCAGCGACGACGCGCAACAGCTTTGCTTCGCGCTCGCGCTATGGAACGGCCACGATCCCATTCTCAAGGAGCGCCTGTTCGGCCTCACCAACCGCGAAGGCAACCACGGCGAGGACGTGAAGGAGTATTACTTCTATCTCGACAACGTGCCGAGCCACGCGTACATGAAGTACCTGTACAAGTATCCGCAACGGGCATTCCCGTATGCGGATCTCGTGGCCGAGAACGGCCGGCGCACGCGCCAGGATCCCGAGTACGAGCTCTTGGACACCGGCATCTTCGAGGACGATCGCTACTTCGACGTGACGATCGAGTACGCCAAGGCCGAAGCCACCGATATCCTCGTGCGGATCAGCGCCACCAACCGGGCGGAGTACGCCGCACCGCTCCACCTCCTGCCCACCCTGTGGTTCAAGAACGACTGGACTTGGAGCGGGGACGCCGCCAAGCCCCGCATCACCGTGGCGAACGAGTCCTCGCGCCTGGGGGTGCTCGCCACCGCGCACCGCTCGCTGCCCGCGTACAGCTTTCACTGCGAGTCGCCGCAGGAGCTCCTTTTCACCGAAAACGAGACCAACCTCGCCCGCCTGTTCAACACACCCAACCCGTCGCCCTATGTCAAGGACGCGTTCCATGAGCACGTGGTGAACGCCCGTGCCGATGCCGTGAATCCCGCGCGCATCGGCTCCAAGGCGGCCTCGCATCACATCTTCGACGTGGGTCCGGGAGAAACGGTGGTGGTACGCCTGCGCCTGCGCGCGGGCGTCGCGCTCGCGGAGCCGTTCGACGCGGCGTTCGACGCGACCTTCGCGCAGCGCAAGGCGGAAGCGGACACCTTCTATCGGCGGGTTACGCCCTTCGACATGCCCGAGGACCTGCGCAACATCCAGCGCCAGGCCTTCGCCGGCATGCTGTGGAACAAGCAGTACTACCGCTACATGGTCCAGCGCTGGCTGGCGGGCGATACGGCCGAGCCGCCGCCACCGGAGGCGCGCCTGTCCGGGCGCAACCATGCATGGGCCCACATGTCGGCCGCCGACATACTGTCGATGCCCGACAAGTGGGAATACCCGTGGTTCGCGGCGTGGGACATGGCCTTCCACACGATCCCGCTCGCGATGATCGATCCCGATTACGCGAAGGAGCAGCTCATCCTGCTCACGCGCGAGTGGTACATGCATCCCAACGGCCAGATCCCGGCCTACGAATGGGCCTTCTCCGACGTGAACCCGCCCGTGCATGCCTGGGCGGCGATGCGCGTGTACCAGATCGAGTCGCGGATGTACGGCCGCACCGATCGCGAGTTCCTCGAGCGCGTGTTCCAGAAGCTTCTCATCAACTTCACCTGGTGGGTCAACCGCAAGGACGCCTCCGGCAGCAACATCTTCGAAGGCGGCTTCCTGGGCCTCGACAACGTGAGCGTGTTCGACCGCACGGCCGGCCTGCCCACCGGCGGCACGCTCGAGCAGGCCGACGGCACGAGCTGGATGGCGATGTACTGCCTCAACCTCCTCGGCATCGCCCTCGAGCTCGCCAAGACCGATCACGTGTACGAGGACCTTGCCACCAAGTTCTTCCAGCACTTCGTATATATCGGCGCCGCGATCAACAAGCTGGGCGAGCGCACCGGTGGCCTGTGGAGCGACGAGGACGGCTACTACTACGACGTGCTGAAGCTGCCCGACGGCCGCTGCTATCCCATCCGCGCGCAGACGATCTCCGGGCTCATTCCGATTTTCGCCGTGGCGGTAGCCGATCGCGACGCCGTGGCGAGCTTCCCGGATTTCAGCAAGCGCCTGCGCTGGTTCGCCCGCTATCGGCCGGAGCTGCTTCACGGCTTAGGCGAGGTCGCCGAGCGCGGCGTGGAAGGTCGTGTGCGCGTCTCCCTCGTGGACAAGGAGAAGCTCTCGCGCATGCTGCGCCCGGTGCTCGATCCCGCGGCCATGCTAAGCCCCCACGGCGTGCGCTCCGTATCGAAGGTTCACCACGACCGTCCCTACTCCATCACGATCGGCACGGAGACGTTCGGCCTCGACTACGCTCCAGGCGAGTCGACCAACCCGCTCTTCGGCGGGAACAGCAATTGGCGCGGGCCGGTGTGGTTTCCGCTCAACTACCTGCTCATCGAGGCGTTGCAGAAGCACGATGCCGTGCTGGGCGAGAGCTTCACCGTCGAGTGCCCCACCGGCTCCGGCAAGGAGGTGACGCTGTGGACCGTCACCACCGAGCTCACGCGACGTCTCATCTCGATCTTCGAGCGCGATGAGAACGGCCGCCGTCCGGTGAATGGGGACCGCGAGAAGTTCCAGAGCGACCCGCACTGGCGCGACCTCATCTGCTTCCACGAGTACTTCCACGGCGACAGCGGCGAAGGCCTGGGCGCCAGCCACCAGACGGGCTGGACCGGCGTCGTGGCCAAGCTCATCCAGCAGTACGCCGAGTACACGCTCGATCCCACTCCCATGCTGTCGCCCGAGCTCGGGTTCGGCCTCGCCGACCGCGTCCCGATCCCGCGCGACAAGCCGTAGGGCAACGGCGATGGCCACCGCCGGTCCCGGATTGCCGCCACCCGGGGCGGAGTGGCTCGAAGCCGACGGCCTCGGCGGCTACGCCTCGGGCACGGTCGCGGGCTACCGCACGCGGCGCTACCACGCGCTGCTGCTCGTGGCCGCCACCCCCCCCACGGGGCGCATGGCGCTCGTCAACGGCGTGGAAGCGTGGGTCGACCTGCCCGGCGGCACGGCATGGCTGTCCACGCAGCACTATGCCCCGGACGTGCTCTACCCGCGCGGCCTCGACCATCTCGTGCTCTTCGCCTACGACCCGTGGCCGCGCTGGACCTTCCGCCTGCCCGACGGCACGACGATCGTGCACGAGATCGTGGTCGCCGCGAACGGCGGTGGCACCGTCCTCACGTGGCGGCGCACGGCGGGTACCGGCGCCGCCCACCTGCACGTGCGGCCGCTGCTGTCCGGGCGCGACCACCACGCGCTGATGCGCGAGAACCCAGCCTTCGACTTCACGGCGCGGCGCGACGGCCGCGCCGTGACCTGGCACCCCTACGCAGCCGTGCCG
>CALFEY010000272.1 GCA_937958295.1 uncultured Pseudomonadota bacterium | reverse complement strand
CATCCGGGGCGAGCTGCGGCAGGCGCACCTTCGGCTCGAACCAGCGCTCGCCGAACGGCACGCGGCCCCAGTCGGCGGGGCGTGTCGCCGCCACGAGCATCAGGGTGAGCACCACGGCGGCCGCCGCCGCGAGGCGCCCCGGGAATGCTCGCCGCACGAGCCCGACGGCGAGCAGTCCGGATAGCGCATCCACCACCAGGAGGTAGCGGTAGATCGCGTGCTGGTACGCCCAGAGGACGAACGCCATCGCCGCGAAGAGCGCCAGCAGCCGCCACGCCTGCGCGGGCACACCCTCGCGCGGTGTCTGTGCTGCCATGGCGCCGGCCGGTGCCGGTCGGCGTCGCGCGTGCACGACCGCGGCGAGGATCGCCAACGTGGTCACCGCCGCGAGACGCGGATCGCGAAACGGCACCTCCGCCACCATGAACAGAGGCGGTGCGGCCAGGATGAAGGGAAAGGCGAGCCAGCCCAGGAGCCCGCCCGGGCCGTAGGCATGCGGCTGCGGCACCTGGGTGGACTCCCACCACGGGGAGGCGAAGACATGGTTGAAGTAGGGAAACACCGGGTTGCCGAAGTGCCGCCAGAGCTCGAGTCCCCACCCGCCATACGAGGCGGCCGCGCCGGCCACCACGCCCGTGGCAAACCAGAACGACTGGACTACACCGGTGCGCAGTCCGGAGCGGCTCCATGGACCGCGGAAGGCGAGCGCGAGGCACAAGGCGAGCGTCGGCGTTCCGGCCGTGAGCTTCAGCCCCGTGGCCAGTCCCGCGACGATGCCGGCGACCACGATCATGGCCACGGTCGCGCGCCGGGACCGCGTGCTCTCGATGCCCCCCACACAGCACCACAACGCGGTCAGCACGCACGCGGCCAGCACCCACTCGCCCATCGTGTTGCCGAGCGCGCCCACGCCCATCGCCGAGGTCATGCCGATGACCACGGCCGCCGTCACAAACGTCCAGCGCTCGGGCGTCGCGGCATTCGCGAAAAGGGCCCGAGCGAGCATTGCGACGACGAACGCCGACCATGCCGCCGGCAACGTGAGGACGATCGCGATGAGGCGCGGCGGCCACTGGGCGCTGACCATCGCGAAGAACGGAAGGTGGAGCAGCGGGTTGTGGTACGTCTGCACCTGCGCTGCGCCGAGGTCCGGCCCGAAGGTGCGACCGTGCCACCAGGCCCACGCCGTGTAGTAGTGGTAGTTCTGGAGGTCCCAGTTCGCGTCCTGGCCGAGAGCGAGCGCGGCGCCGGCCGTGACGAGACATGCGATGGCGAAGCACGCGGCGGCGCTGGCGGGGCCTGGGTGGCCCCCTCGATCCGGCGCGGCCAGCGTGGACATGATTCGTTCGGGGCTCCCGCCAGCAGCGAGTGGGGTGCGCTCGTCCGCGAAGGCGGCGAGTATGGCACCGTACGCGCTTCTTGCGCTCCGCGCGCGAATGCGTTAGTGTTTTACGGATGAGCCGTACCCGCACTGCCGCCGTCAGCACCCAAACGAGCCTCCGGACGCCGTCGCTGTCCACGCTCGTGCTGATCCCGCGCGGCCTGCTGCTGCGCCCCGCGCGCACATAAAAACCACCCCCCCCAATTCGAGTAGCACCCGTGCCATCCAGCAGGACCGGATGGCGAAGCCCCATGGGTCGCGGCGCATCACCCTTCGCTCTTGCGCGCGACCATCTCCAGGGAACGACCATGCAGATCGATCCGTCCGTGAAGTACCGCCCCTTTGCCCCCATCGCGTTGGCCGACCGCACCTGGCCCTCGCAGGTGATCACCAAGGCGCCCGTATGGTGCAGCGTGGACCTGCGCGACGGCAACCAGGCGCTGATCGAGCCCATGGACGCCGAGCGCAAGCTGCGCATGTTCCGCCTGCTCGTGAAGATGGGCTACAAGGAGATCGAGATCGGCTTTCCCGCCGCCTCGCAGACGGACTTCGACTTCGTGCGCATGCTCATCGAGCAGGACATGATCCCGGACGACGTCAACGTGCAGGTGCTCACCCAGGCGCGGGCCCCGCTCATCGAGCGCTCGTTCGAGGCGCTGAAGGGCGCCAAGCGCGCGATCATGCACTTGTACAACTCCACGTCGACCACGCAGCGGCGGGTGGTGTTCAACCTCGATCGCGAAGGCATCAAGGCCATCGCGGTGGATGCCGCGAAGATCGTGCGCGACTGCGCGGCGAAGCAAACGGACACGCAGTGGACGTTCCAGTATTCGCCTGAGAGCTTTACCGGCACCGAGCTCGACTTCGCCAAGGACATCTGCGACGCCGTGCTCGACGTGTGGCAGCCCACGCCACAACGCAAGGCGATCATCAATCTCCCCGCCACCGTGGAGATGGCCACGCCCAACGTGTACGCCGACCAGATCGAGTGGATGCATCGCAACCTCGCGCAGCGCGACAGCATCGTGCTCTCGCTTCACCCGCACAACGACCGCGGCTGCGGAGTCGCGGCGGCGGAGTTGGGCGTCATGGCGGGGGCCGACCGCGTGGAAGGCTGCCTCTTCGGCAATGGCGAGCGCACCGGCAACGTATGCCTCGTCACGCTCGGCCTCAACCTTTTCACGCAGGGCATCGATCCGGGCATCGATTTCTCCGACATCGGCGAGATCATCCGCACCACGGAGCACTGCAACCAGCTTCCCGTGCATCCGCGCCATCCGTATGGTGGCGAGCTCGTGTTCACGGCCTTCTCGGGCTCGCACCAGGACGCGATCAAGAAGGGTCTGGCGGCGCGGGCGACGGACGTGGCGCGCGGCAACGAAGTGTGGGATGTGCCGTACCTTCCTATCGACCCGGCGGACCTCGGCCGCACTTACGAGGCCGTGATCCGCGTGAATAGCCAGTCGGGCAAGGGCGGCATCGCCTACCTGCTCGAGCGCGACTACGGCCTGGCGTTGCCGCGCCTGTTGCAGATCGAGTTCTCCAAAGTGATCCAGGAGATCACCGACGCCACGGGCAAGGAGCTTTCCGCCGGCGAGATCTACGCGGCCTTCGAGCGCGAGTATCTCGGCGCCACCGACCCGATCTCCTATGCGGGGCATCGCGCCCAGCACAACGGCGCCGACGGCACGGTGGAGCACCTGGCGGCGCACCTGCGCGTGGACGGCGTGGAAACGGTCCTGCACGGGGCCGGTAACGGGCCGGTGGACGCCTTTGTGGCCGCGATCCGCACGGGCATGGGCCTGCCGATCCACGTGATCAACTATCACGAGCACGCGATTGGCGCGGGCGAGGACGCCACGGCCGTGGCCTACGTGCAGCTGCGCGCCGGCCCCGACCGCACGGTCTACGGCGTGGGACGCGACGCCAACATCGTCACGGCCACGCTGCGGGCGCTCACGAGCGCCATCAATCGCGGCGTGCGCGGCGGCATGCTCGAGGTGCAGGCCGCGCAGTCGGCGGTGGCGTAGATCTCACGGCGGGCCCCCCAAGTCTCGGCGATGTCCTCATCGGGCATCGCCGGGGGCAGCGCCGGTGGGGACGTTCACAGCGAGAGCGGTGCTGGCTGCGTGCATCCCCACCGTCGCCTCGAGACGTCCGCGCGA
>CALFEY010000271.1 GCA_937958295.1 uncultured Pseudomonadota bacterium | reverse complement strand
TCGGGGAAATAGGGCTTGTCCGGATTGGACAGCGTGATGCCTTCGAGGGGACCGGCGGGGGTCGCGCGGGCACGCGACGGCGCGGCAGCCTTGGCAGGTTGCCGCGCCTTGCGGGCCGGCGAGGCGTCCCGCACCGGCTTGGCGCTGGATGCAGGAGTTGCATTGCGCCTGCCGGACGGAGCTGGTGCCGACGCATCGCCCGGCGCCGGCGCTTCGCGCACGACCTCGCGCGCGGCCTTGTCGGTGCGCAATCCTTGGAAGGACGGATGGCGTAGCGCGCCCTCCCTGCTCCACTCCGTGAACGCAATCTCGGCCACGAGATCGGGCTTGAGCCAATGCACGCCCTTCGCCTCGTAGCCCCGTGGCGGATTGGCGAAGGGGGCCGCGGGACGCTCGCGCTTGACGAGCTCGCGATGGAGCGTCTGCAGCGTGCGCTCATCGAAGCCGGTGCCAACCTTCCCCGCATAGCGCAGCTCATCGCCGGCGTAGTGTCCGAGCAGCAGTGCGCCAAAGCCGGTGCGAGCCCTCGAAGGCTCGGTGTACCCGCCGATGACCATCTCTTGCCGCTGGACGCACTTCACCTTGCGCCAGTCGCCGTTGCGGGCGCCGCTTGAATAGGGAGAGTCTGCGCGCTTGGCGAGCGTGCCCTCGAGGCCGAGCTTGCAGGCCTGATGAAAGAACGCGTCCCCGCGACCCGCGATCTCCGGGCCCATGCGGACCGCTGCCCGTCCCTTTCCGACCAGCTTGCGCAGCACGGCCTTGCGCTGCGTGAGCGGCAGCGCGCGCAGGTCGCGCCCATCGAGGTACATGACGTCGAAGACGAAGAATGCGAGGCCCGTCGCCGGTCCGCCGGCCAGTGCGTTCTGCAGGGCCTGGAAGCTTGGGCGGCCGGCGTCGTCCAGGACCACCACCTCGCCGTCGAGCCAGGCCGTGGACACCGGCAGCGCGGCAAGATCCGCTGCCACGGCAGGGAAGACATGCGTCCATTCCTTGCCGTTGCGCGAGTACAGGCGCGCCTTGCGGCGCTGGACGCTGACCACCATGCGGTAGCCGTCGTACTTGATCTCGTGGATCCAGTCGTCGCCGCCTGGCGCGGCGGGCACGAGGGTGGCGAGCATAGGCGCGACGTAGGCCGGCATCGGGGCCTTGGCCGCGTCGATCTTCGCGTCGATCCTCGCGGCGGCTTTCACCTCGACCTTCGCCGCGGCGCGGGACGCAGACTTGCGCCTGGTCGCGGGCGGCACGGGTTCGCGGGCGCGCGACGCAGGGCTCGTGGCCCCGACGGCATCGGTGCGGTCCGAGTGCCACACGCTGTCCGCGGCTTCCGCGATGGCGTCCATGTCGCGCCCCGATGCGACGCTGTCGGGCGCCGTTTCCACCACCGCCGGGCCACCCACACGTGCGTAAGCGTCGTTCTCCTTGATGAGCAGCCAGGCGCGGTCGCCGGCCTTGCCGCCGTAGCGACTGCCGCGGGTGCGAATGAGATCCCACGCGCCCGCGAGCTTCTCCCCTTGCAGCGTGAACTTGAGGTGCCCCTTGGCGAGGCCGGCGCGAGGGTCCCCGTCGGGGGTCCAGATGCCGCGGTCCCAGACCATCACGGTACCGCCGCCGTACTCGCCCTTGGGGATCGTGCCTTCGAAGCCGCCGTACTCGACGGGATGGTCCTCGACCTGCATGGCAAGGCGCTTGTCGGCGGGATCGAGGCTCGGGCCCTTGGGCACGGCCCAGCTCACTAGTACGCCATCGAGTTCGAGGCGGAAGTCGTAGTGCAGGTGGCTCGCGGCATGCTTTTGCACCACGAACGAATGCCCCTTCCGCGCGCGCGGTGCGCCCTTGGGCTCGCGTGTGCGACGGAAGTCGCGCTTCTGGCGGTAGGTCTCGAGCGCCAAGGACGGATCAGGCGCGCTTGCGCTGCACTGTGGCGGGGGCCGGCTTGGCGGCGCGCGCCCGCTTGGTTGCCCGCGCGCGCTTGGCCGCCGGCTTCGCCGCCGCAGCCTTGGCCGACGCTTTCGTGGCGGAGGTTCTGGGATCCGCGCTCGTCCCCTTGCGCACATTGCCGCCGCCGTTGGCGAGGCTCTGCTTCAGCAGGTCGGCGAGATCGATGATCTGCGCGCTGCGCCGCGGCGCCGTCTGCGTGCCGGCCGCGGTGATCTCCTTCGTCTGCCCCGCCTTGATCTTCTCCTCGATGCGCGCCATGAGGTCGTCGTGATACGTGTTGTGATAGCGCGAGGCGTCGAAGGACTCGGTCATGTCGTCGACCAGTCGCTTCGCGAGCTCGACTTCCTTGGCCGTGACGCCCGCGCCCTTCAATCCCTCGGCGGGCAGATCGAGGCCTTTGGGATCGCGCAGCTCATCCTCGAAGCGCAGCGTGTCGAGCATCAGCGCCTTGCCGTTGGGCGCTACCACCGCGAGGTGCGGCGTCGTGCGAATCACCACCTCCGCGACCGCCACGCGACCGGTGGCCTTGAGTGTCTCGCGCAGCAGCGCATACACCTTCTCGCCGCGGGGACCCGGCGCCAAGTAATAGGGCGATTCGTAGAGCTCTGGCGGAACCTCCTCCGCCGCCACGAAGGCGCGGATGTCGATCGTCTGCGTAGCCTTGACGTTGGCCTGGCGGAAGTCCTCGTCGGAGAGCACGACGTACTGGTCCTTCTCGTATTCGTAGCCCTTGACGATGTTCTCCCACGCCACCTCCTTCCCGGAGGCCTTGTTGTAGCGCTTGTAGCCGACGGGGGAGAGATCGCGCTTGTCGAGCATCGAGAACTTGAACGACTTGCGGTCCTCGGCGGGATAGAGCTCCACCGGAATATTCACGAGGCCGAACGAGATGGCCCCTTTCCACAGTGCGCGCGCCATGGGCCTAGGACTCCTCGGGGACTTGGGACGGACCGACGGTCACGCTCGCGCACGCGATGCACACGCCGTGCGCCACGCCATGCTCCTCCGGCGCGCCGCACTCCCAGCACACCATGAGGCGACGGGAGCCGGCGTGCTGACAGTGACCGCTGCGGCACGCGGGGCGGTCGCAGGCCACGAGGTCGACGGGGCAGAGCTTCATCGGATCGCGAGCTTACGCCCCGGCGGGCTCGCCGCCCATCACCTGCAGGACGGTCCCCGTGATGTAGGAAGAATCGGCGTTGGAGGCAAGGAACACGAACGCCGGCGCGAGCTCCTCCGGCTGCGCGGGGCGTTGCATGGGATTGCTCGACCCGAATTTCGCCACCTTCTCCGGGGAGAGCCCTTCGTCGGACGGATTGAGCGGCGTCCACACCGGGCCCGGCGCAATCGCATTGACCCGGATGCCTTGCTTGAGCACGTCCTGCGCGAGCGACTTGGTGAAGGCATTGATCGCGCCCTTGGTGGACGAGTAGTCCGGCAGCTTCGCCGAGCCCAGAATGCCCGTCTCCGAGCTCGTCACCAGGATCACCCCACCACGCTTGAGGTGCCGCAATGCCGCGCGGGCAAGACGGATGTACGCATACACGTTGGTGGCAAATGTCGTCTCGAGCTCCTCGTCGGTGAGATCGGCCAGGCTGTCCTTGCGATTCTGGTGCGCGGCATTCGACACCAGGATGTCGAGCTTGCCGAGCTTGTCCACGGCAGTGTCCACCAGGCCGTTGCAGAAGTCGGCAGCGGTAAGGTCGCCGGGCAACAGATAGCATTGCCGTCCTTCGGCTTCGACGGCGGCTTGCGTTTCCTTGGCGTCGCTCTCCTCGGCAGGCAAGTAGCTGATTGCGACGTCGGCGCCCTCACGGGCGTAGAGCAACGCCACGGCGCGGCCGATGCCCGAGTCGCCGCCGGTGATCAATGCAGCCTTGCCCTGGAGCTTGCCCGCGGCACGATAGCGCTCGGCTTCGTAGCGCGGCTTGGGGTCCAGCTCGGATTCGAGGCCCGGCTTCTCCTGGTGCTGGACGGGGAACGGGGGCTTGGGCTGCAGGTCGGCAACGGTGGTGGTGCTCACGGGCGACTCCTCGGCAAAACGCCACGGTAGTGGGCGCCGGCGAGGCGCGCACCCGGCGAGCGCCGCATGGCCGCGTCGGACGGACACGGAAACGGCGTGGAAGCGGCGGCGTTGCGCCGGCGCGCGGTCCCCGGTAACGTGGTCGGGCGACCCGTCCCCACCATGCCCCCCCTCGCCGCCGACACTTCCCACGGCCCCTGGAACCCGGGGATCCAGTCGCAGATCCCGTCGTCGCTCCTGGGGCTCGCCACGCTGTACCGGCCTGAGCACGGCCGGGTGGCGCTCGGCGAGATCCGCGAGGTCGCCGACCTGACCGGCCTGCCCCTGCGCCAGATCGCCGCATTCCGCCCCGAGCGGCTCGCGCTGCACGAACTGCTCGTGCGCGTGACGGCCAACGTCTCGGTGCCGGACGGCACGCGCATCGAGGACCTCGGGATCAACTTTCGCCGCATCACGAGCACGCTGCTGGCGAGCGACATCGCGCCGGCGCTGCCCCGGATCGAAGCGGCCTACGCGCAAGTACGCGAGCGCATCGCGGCCATCGTCGAGCGCGAGGTGCGGCACCTGTATAGGGACGACGCATCCGCACACGCCGCGACACCGTCACCCGGTTGGTGGGACCGCCTGCGCGGAGCATCTCCCGCTCGCGAGCCCGAGGCCGCGCCCGAGCCCTCGGCCGTGATCGCCCACTGGGAGGCACGCGCCCGCGCGAGCGACAGGCTCGAACGCTGCGCGTTGCGAGCGCTGGCGCGCGTGGCGGGCGCCCTCCTCGTCAAGCACGAGCGCATGTGGGGCGATCGCACGCTCGTCGCGCGCGTCGCGGTGGACCTGGCCGCCAACGAAGCCGGCAGCGCGGCGATCGGCGAGATCGTGGAGCCGCTTGTGCGCGCAGGTGCCGCGCGCGAGGGCTACCAGCTCCTCGCCGCGCAGGATCTGCCGGTGGTGATGAACACCAAGGGTCCGTCCGCCGCGGGCAAGAGCACCATGCGTCCCCTGCAGAAGGCGCTGGCGGAGCGTATCGGCGTCGACTGGTCGCAGTTTGCGCTCATCAGCCCCGACATCTGGCGCAAGCAGCTCCTCGACTACGGCAGCCTCGGCGCCGATTACAAGTACGCCGGCGCCTTCACCGGCGACGAGCTCGCCATCATCGACCAGAAGCTCGACCGTTACATGGCGGGCAAGGCGAGCCGCGGCGACGTGTCGCACCTGCTCATCGATCGCTTCCGGTTCGACAGCTTCGCTCCCGATTCCGAAGAAGCGGGGAGCAATCTGCTCACGCGCTTCGGGCAGTATGTCTATCTCTTCTTCCTCGTCACGCCACCCGAAGCGCTCGTCGAGCGGGCGTGGAATCGCGGGCTCGACGTGGGCCGCTACAAGGCCGTCGACGACACTCTCGCGCATGCGGTTGAAGCCTACGCCGGCATGCCGGCCCTGTTCTTCACGTGGATTCGTCGTCGCGACAAACGCGTGCACGTCGAATTCCTGGACAACAGCGTGCCACGGGGCGAGCCGCCCCGCACTGCGGCTTACGGATGGAACGATGTGCTGAACGTCCTCGACGTCGCCTGCCTCGTGTCGATCGAACGTTATCGCAAGGTCGACATCGATGCCCTCGCGCCGTCGCGCTTGTATCGCACTGGAGAAAACCTCTGTGCGGACGCAAATGCCGCGTTCGTACGCCGCTGCTTGGCCGAGTTTCCACGCGTCCATTTTGCAGACCAGGCCACCGGCCGTGTCCAGGCGTGCATGCACGCGGGGAAAGCGGCGTGGGTCGATCCGATCGCCCTGGAGTTGCTCTCGCCCGCGCTGCGATCCACCCTCATGGCCGTGCAGCCCGGTATCGACAGCTGCACCCGAAGACCGGACGCGCCGGAGTTCCTGCCAGCAGAGGACCGGGTCCACACCGTGGGCACGTGGCGCACGGGGTGAGCGTGTACGGGCTGTGAGCTGCTATCGATTGATCTGGTTGCCGACCACGCCGCCGACGACCGCGCCGCCGACCGTGCCTCCCACGCTACCGTCGCTGATGGCCGCGCCCGCCGCAGCACCCAAGCCGCCGCCGATCACGGTGTTGCGATCGCGCGTGGACATGCTGCCGCACGCAGCAAGACTCGTTGCAATGACGACGACTGCCAGTGCCTTTTTCATGCTGCCTCCGTTGCGTTGATGAGCCAATCTACGGCCCGACTATCCGCCCCAACGTTTGACCGGCGCATCGGCGCATATCGCAACATGCGGTAGGACGCTTTACCCCTCGATGTGAGACCGCATGGGACGGGCGTGGCGGGCTTCGCGTAACATCGGCGCTCGCGCCCGGGTGGTGAAACTGGTAGACACAAGGGACTTAAAATCCCTCGATCGCAAGGTCATACGGGTTCGAGTCCCGTCCCGGGCACCAGGCATCGGCCACGTGCATATCCGCAACGAGCTCCTTCACGACCGCGCGCGGCGGACTCCGCGCTACGGCCGCCTGACCGCCTCAGGGATGTGAACGGAGTGCGCGATGGCTTTCATTTCCAACCCCGGTGTGGATCCGGCCTTTCCGCCGCCAGGCGGCGGGAACAAGCAGGGCCTCACGATCAGGGACTACTTCGCGGCGCATGCGCTCGCGGCGCTGTGCACGAGCGCAGGACGCGCGACGGGTCCGGACGCGGTGCGGGCGATCGCCGAGGAGGCCTACCGCCTCGCCGACGCCGCGGTGCTCGCAAGAAAGATGTGACGGCGCCGAGGGCGCCTGGCACACGCTCAACCTTCCGAGGGAGGCGCGTCGCCTGATGGCGCATGCGGCGGTTGCGGGTGGGGCGCCACGTCACGCGCCTTGGCGGGCGGTCGCCGTGGCCGATGGGCCTTGGGCGGCACCACCGCCCCGGCCATCAGGGGCTTGTCCACGTAGCGATCGAGCTCGCCGCGCCACCACAGGCGCACCGGCTCGACGAAGCTCACGCGCCGCTCGCCCGTGGCCTCGTTTCGATAGCGCGCGTCGTAGCGCCACCGGCGCCAGGCGCAAAGGTAGCGCATCCGCGCAAGTCGCATGACCGCCACGGTCTGGGGATAGCCTGGCGTGTGCCACAGGAGCTTGCGCAAGCCGCGATGCACGCCGGCCATCTTCTTCTTGTAGAGCGTGCCGAAGAGCGAGTCGCCCAGCACGATCCACACGCGCCGCACCACGGGCACGAGGAAAGCGATCGGAAAGAGGATCAGCAGGAAGTGCAGGTAGACCTGGCTCGCAATGAGCGCCGCGACGATGAGGAGCTTCCACACGAGGTGCAGCCCCACCCACTTGTTGCGCGCGATCGTGATGACGGCGCGCAGCTTGTCGCGCCAGGTATGCGCGCGGTGCAGCTTGGCATCGCTCAGGATCACGCTGCCAGCGTAGCCCAGGCCCACGCCGGCGAGGCCGGCGGCCACTCGCGCCACGCGGCGCATGCCCACGGCGCGCGCCGCAGCCGACACAAATCCGCTGCCCGCTCGCCAGATGCCGTTGAAGACGAAGGCGATGCCGTTCCACACGAAGCGCATCGCGGCGCCGATCACCTCGTAACCCGTGTAGTGCTCCACGGCCACGAAGAGCACGAGCGCCAACGCGAGGAACCAGAGGAGCCACGTGCGGCGGGACATCTTCATGGCGCTATTGTCGCGCAGCACCACGCAAGGCGGCCATGGCCGGCGCCGCCCGAGCCGCGCAGCACCGCGGGGGCACCCGAGGGAAGGCCGCCGGGCGGCCGACCCCGCGCTGGGATCAGCGCCGCATGCCGGGCATGAAGCGGGAAAGATCGCCCATCACCTTCTGCATCGACTCGAAGGCGTTGCCGCCCGCGCCCACCACACCCTGCATGGCCTTGATGACGTTCTGCGCCTGCGTGAGGTCCGGCATCATCGACATTGCGGCGCGCGTTTCCTTGATGCCCGGCATGACCTGCATCTGGCCCTCCATCATTACCCAGAGGCGCTTCTGCATCTCGGCGATGAGCTCGAACATCTGCCCCCAGTAGCGCATCGCGTGCTCGAGCGCTTCCTGAGAAGCGGTCTGTCCCGCCGCCATCATCTCCGTCGGGCTCTTGGCGTCGGCCGCTGCCTTGGCCGCCTTGCGGCTCCGAGCGCGGGTCTCCTCCTCCGTATCGAATTGCAGGCGCCGCACCTTGGCCGTGTTCTCGATGGCCGCGTTGATGATGTCGAGGGCGATGCGCGCATTCGTCTTGTAGAGCTCGATCGCCTGTTCGGGCGTCACGACATTCATCTTGGCCATGTCGAGGCCCGGGATCGACTTGGGGTCGAAGCCCGGGAACGAGGGCATCTCCGCGGCCGGCGCGGCCCGACGGGTCGTCTTGCGCGCAGTCTTCTTCGCGGACTTCTTCGCAGCGGGTGCTTTGGTGGCCATGTGAGGCTCCTTTGCGAAAGGGATGGAACAGGGCGGTGCCTCGTAGATGAGACTCCCATTCCCAGGCACGGTCAAGCGAGCTCCGCAGCGCGAACGGCGGCGCGGGCACATGCTAGGATCGCCGGCTGCCCGTGCGCTCTAGAACGCACGGTACGACATTGATGGAGGGAGGATCATGACAAGCATCAAGGAGCGTTTTGGCCGACCCCTGCGCTTAGGCATCGTGGGCGGCGGGCCCGATTCGTGGATCGGGCGCATGCACCGCGGTGCCGCCGAATTCGACGGCTGGTGGCAATGCAAGGCTGGCGTGTTCTCGAGCGACGCGGCGCGTTCGCGCACCGCCGGCGTGACGCTCGGCTTCGACGCCGACCGCAGCTACGGCACCATCGAGCAGATGATCGCGCAAGAGCGAAAGCGCGACGACCCGATCGATGCGATCGCGATCATGACGCCCAACGATACGCACTACGCCTACGCTCGCGCCGCCATCGATGCCGGACTCGACGTCGTATGCGACAAGCCCGTCACCCACGATTTCGCCGAAGCGATCGACCTCGTGCAGCGCGTGCGCGAGCACAAGCGGGTGTTCGCGATCGCCCACGGCTATGCCGCGTATCCGATGACCCGCTATGCACGCGAGCTCGTACGCGACGGCGCGATCGGCCGGCTGCGCCTCGCGCAGGTGGAGTACATCCAGAGCGGGATGGCCGTGAAGGTGGAGGACGGTCCCCAGAACAACCGCTTTCGCTGGATCCTGGACACGCGCCGAAGCGGCCAGGCCCTCGTGATGAGTGCCATCGGCTGCCACGCGCAGCAGCTAGCGTCGTTCGTGACGGGCCAGGAGATCGCGCGGGTGTCCGCCGACGTGGGCGCGCTTGTGCCCGGGCGCGAAGTCGTGGACTACGTATCCGCCCTCATTGCGCTCGACGACGGCACGCGTGGCACGTTCACGGTCACGCAAGCGGCGGCCGGCGGCGAGAACGACATCCGCCTGCGGGTGTATGGCGACAAGGGCATGCTCGAGTGGTGGCACCGCGAGCCGTCGTACCTGCGCCTCGCGCTGCAGGGAGAGGCCGTCAAGGTGATCACGCGCGGCGACCCCTTCCTGCCGGCGCATATCGTGGCACTGGGCCGCACGCCGCGCGGGCATCCCGAGGGCCTGCGCGAGGCGTTCGCCAACATCTACGCCGAAGCCGCGCAGGAGCGCATGGCCCGCGAGCTCGGCGAGACCGTACCCGCCGCCCCGTACCCGCGCATCGAGGACGGCGCGCACACGATGGCCTTCATCGAGGCATGCCTGCGCTCGCAAGCCAACGGGCGCTGGGAAGACGTCGCGAAGCTGCCGCGTTAAGGGGACACGCCTTCGGTGCGCGCCCACGGGTACGCACCGCGGGCGCCCGGACCTGCATCGTGGCAACGCTGCCGCGCGCCTTGCCGCTAGTCGGCGGCGCCGTGCGCGTGCGCCGTGTGGTCGGGCATCGGGGCCGGCTTGGCCACCGCCGACCTGGCACTGGCGAGAAGCACGCCTGCGACCACGAGGTAGCTCAAGGCCACGAGCGGAGTTTGGGCGAAGCCGATCGCTTCCCCGTGCATGAAGCCAAAGAACGTGAGCACCGCGCCCGCCAACGCAAACGCCGCGGCCTTGCGCATTGCCCCGTCGATGATGAACGCGCCGATGGCGCCGAGCACGAGCCCGCCCAGGATCGCGCCCCCGCCCATGACCGCGAGGCCGTGATAGAGCACGCCCACCTGGGCGAGCTTGTCGAGCCCCACGGCGGCGGCGGTGGTTCCGGCGGCGCCCAGCGCGTTGTCGATCATGAGCTTGCCCCACGCCGCGAGGTGCGGCGTGAGGGCCAGCACCACGGCCGGCGCGTGCGCCTTGGGCGACTCCTGGAACGCCTGCGCGCCGATCAGCATCCCGATGTAGAGCAGGATCGGCGAAATCGCCACCACCGGAATGAGCGACGACACGAGCGCGATGATGCCGAACCAGGCG
>CALFEY010000270.1 GCA_937958295.1 uncultured Pseudomonadota bacterium | reverse complement strand
GCGGGCCGCCTCGATTGCAACGGGACGTTGCCCGGGCCGCGTCTCGTTACAATCCCTTACATCCGGCGATTCCGGCTGGGGTCGCCCCTGGCATTTAATGGCTCCATGTCCACCAAGCCCGGTCCCACCAAGATACTCGTCATCGATGATGACGTGCGATTGCGCGACCTCCTTACCCGCTACCTCGGGGAACAGGGATTCCAGGTGTCCGCCCTCGCCGACGCCCGCGACCTCGACCGCAAGCTGCAGCGCGACCCGCCGCATCTCGTGGTGCTCGACCTCATGCTGCCCGGTGAAGACGGTCTGTCCGTGTGCCGCCGGTTGCGCGGCGCGAGCGACGACGTGCCGATCATCATGCTCACCGCCAAGGGCGAGGACGTCGATCGCATCGTGGGCCTCGAGATGGGCGCCGACGACTACCTGCCCAAGCCGTTCAATCCACGCGAGCTCGTGGCGCGCATCCATGCCGTGCTGCGCCGGCACGGGGACCGCGCCGTGCCCGGGGCGCCGGCGGAAGTAGGCGAGATCGCCTTCGGCCGGCACACGCTCGACCTCGCAGCGCGCACGCTGGCGCTCGATGGCAAGAGCACCACGCTCACCACCGGCGAGTTCTCGCTCCTGCGGGTGTTCGCGCAGCATCCCCGCCAGCCGCTTGCCCGCGAGAAGCTCATGATGCTCGCCCGCGGCCGCGACCACGAGGTCTTCGACCGCGCGATCGACGTGCAAGTGTCGCGGTTGCGCAAGCTGGTGGAGCCCGATCCGGCCAACCCGCGTTACATCCAGACCGTGTGGGGCTTCGGCTACGTGTACGTGCCCGAGACCGGCGATGGCGGCGAGGCTGCGGCCACGGCCGAGCCCGCGCCCTCCGGCGATCCCGCGTGAGGCTGCTGCCGCGGTCGCTGTTCGGCCGCCTGGTGCTGTTGCTCGTCGCCGCCGTGGCACTGGCGGTGCTGGCAAGCATCCTGCTCTTCCGCGGCGAGCGGGCGGCGCTGCTCAACCGGCAGCTCTCCGAGACGCGCCTCGTGCAACTGCAGGCCATCCGCGCCGCGCTTGCCGGCACCGACGACCCTGAGCGCAGCGATGCCGTCGCGGAGCTCTCCACCGAGTACGGCGTGGAGATCTACCCCGGCTCCGCCCCGCCGCCGCGCGACGCGCCGCCCGCGGGCCCGCTGATGCAGGATCTCGCGCAGCGCCTCCGCGATCGCCTGGGGCCTGACACGGAGGTGCGCTTCGCCCCGCGCCTCGGCATGCTGCTCGTGCGGGTGGAGGCGGCGGGCACTTCCTACTGGCTGGGCGTTCCCGCGCAGCCACGCGCGCCGGGCGACGATGGCCCCACCCGCGCGCTGGTGTGGACGCTCGTGGTGCTCGCGCTCCTCCTCGTCGCGGCTTTCCTGTTCGCGCGCTACCTCGCGCGTCCGTTGCGCGAGCTCTCGGGTGCCGTCGCGCGCGTGGGGCGCGGCGAGCTGCCCGCGCCACTGCCCGAGTCCGGGCCTACCGAGATCGCCGCGGTGAACCGCGGCTTCAACACGATGACTGCCAACCTCCACCGGATGGAGCAGGACCGCGCACTGCTCCTGGCCGGAGTGTCGCACGACCTGCGCACGCCGTTGGCACGTCTGCGCCTCGGCGTGGAGATGAGCACGCCCGACGACGCGCTACGCAGCGGCATGGTGGCCGACATCGACGAAATGGACCGCATCATCGGGCAGTTCCTCGACTTCGCGCGTGGCGAGGAGAGCGCGCCACTCGTGGAGGCGAGCCTCGACGAGATCGTGCGCGGCGTCGCCGAGCGCTACGCCGCGGGCGGCAAGGACGTAACCTTCGTGGTCGGCGGCGTACCGGCCATGCCGCTCAAGGCAACCGCGGTGTCGCGACTCGTGGCCAACCTCGTCGACAACGCGCTCGCCTACGGCGCCCCGCCGGTGCAGATCGAGACCGCCGTGCGCGACGGCGCGGCGTGGATCGACGTGGTCGATCGCGGCCCGGGCATCCCCGCCGACGACGTGGAGCGCCTGAAGCGCCCCTTCACGCGCGCCACCGAGGCTCGCTCCCGCGCCGACGGCGCCGCGGGGGCCGGCCTGGGGCTTGCGATCGTGGAGCGCATCGCGCGGATGCACGCCGGCGCCTTCGATCTGCTTCCACGCCCCGGAGGCGGCACGATCGCGCGGGTGCGCCTGCCGTTGGCGGGACGCTAACGTCGACCAGCCGCGCTGCGCCTGCCGCGCCCACGCGGCGGCGCTCGCGGATGACTTCGCGGATGCGCTACGCCTACTGCGGGGGCGCGCCCACCGTCGGCGTCACCAGCACCACCGCCTGTGCCGCGATCCCTTCTTCGCGCCCGGTGAAGCCGAGCCGCTCGGTGGTCGTGGCCTTCACCGACACGCAGAGCACCTCGCAGCGCAGGTCAGCGGCGATGTTCGCGCGCATCGCATCCACGAAAGGCGCGACCTTGGGCGCCTGCGCGATGATCGTCGCATCCACGTTACCGATGGCGTAGCCGCGCGAGGCGACGAGGTCCATCACGCGGCGCAGGAGCACACGACTATCGGCGCCCGCGTAGGCGGCATCGGTATCGGGAAAATGCTTGCCGATGTCGCCCATGGCGAGCGCGCCCAGCAGCGCGTCGGCGATCGCGTGCAGCAGGACGTCGGCGTCGGAATGGCCGGCAAGGCCCCGCGCGTGCGGAATGGTCACGCCGCCGAGCACGAGCGCGCGGCCGTCCACGAGCGCGTGGACATCGAAGCCGGTGCCGATGCGCGGGATCATGCGGTCGTCCATTCTGCCGCCTGGGCGGCGAGGATGGCCGCGGCAAGCGCGAGGTCCTCGGCGTAGGTGATCTTGAGGTTGGCGGGGCTGCCGCGCACGAGCCGCGGCGCGAGCCCCAACGCCTCCACGGCCTGTGCCTCGTCGGTCGCATCGGCGGCCGCCGGGAGTGCCAACGCGCGACGCAGCACGCCGGCACGGAACATTTGCGGCGTTTGCGCCTGCCACAGGCCGCTGCGCGCCAGCGTGGCGGTGACGCGCGGCTGGTCGATGTCGCCATCGCCGCGCTTCATCGTGTCGGCCACGGGAATGGCGAGCAACCCGCCCACCGGGTCGTCGTGCAGGTGCGCGCGCAACCGGGCGAGCGCATCGAGCGGCACGCAGGGGCGGGCGGCATCGTGCACGGCAATCCAGTCGTCGTCGGCGAGGTCCGCGAGGTGGGCGACGGCATTGGCCACGGTCCGTGCGCGAGTCGCGCCGCCGCAGCGCAGCGGGGTCGCTGCCACTACGCGCGCGAGGCGTTCGAACTCGAGGTCGTCGGGGGACAACGCCACGTACATGGCGCTTGGCGCCAGCCCGTCACGGAGGCGCTCGAGCGTGCGCGCCAGCACGGGACGCCCGTCGAGCGGGGCGTATTGCTTGAGGGTGCGGCCGCCGAAGCGCGAGCCCCCGCCGGCCGCCGGAACCACGACCGCGAGACGCGTCATCGCGCGCGCTGCCCCGGTGGGCACGCCGTGCTCACGCGGCCTCCGCCACGAGGAGGGGCACGAGCGCGGCGCGGATCGGGGCGGGAATGTCCACAGGCGTGCTCGTGGCGCGCTCCACCCACACGTGGACGAAGCGGCCGGTGGCAGCGGGCGCCGCGACCTCCTCGGTGAAGAGCGCGATCTCGTAGGTGACGGAACTGCGGCCCAGCTTGCGCACGCGAATGCCCGCCTCGATCGTCTCGGGAAACGACATCGAGCGATGGAAGCGGCAGGACGTCTCCACCACGAACGCCCCGTGCGCAGCCGTGCGGATGTCGAGTCCGCCAACGCGGATGAGATGCTCGTTGACCACGGTGTCGAAGTACGAGTAGTAGGTCACGTTGTTGACGTGGCCGTACATGTCGTTGTCCATCCAGCGCGTGGGGATGGCGAGCCGGTGCGGATAGTCCGCGCGGACCTCCGCCAGGGGATTGTCCGCGGTGGGCCGGGTCATGGACGCGAAGGCCCCGAGCCGAACATGCGCTCGTCGAGGAGCTCAACCCAATGCCGCACGGGGGTCTTGGTGCCGGACTCGAGGTGCGTCATGCAGCCGATGTTCGCGGTGGCGATCACGTCGGGGCGCGAGGCCTCGAGCGCACGCAGCTTGTTGGCCTTGAGTTGCCCGGCGATCTGCGGCTGCAGCACGGAGTAGGTCCCCGCCGAGCCGCAGCACAGGTGCGTGTCGGCCACGGGCATGAGCGAATGGCCGATGGCGAGCAGGATCTCCTCGACCTGGCCGCGGATGCGCTGGCCGTGCTGCAGGGTACACGGGGGATGAAACGCGATGCGCCGCGGTCCCTGGTCCATCGCGATCATCGGCGCGATCGCCTTCCACTCCTCGGCCACGATCTCGATCGGATCGCGCGCGAGCTCGGCGATCTTCGTAGCCTTGGCCGCATATGCCGGGTCGCGGGCGAGGAAGTGGCCGTAGTCCTTGACCATCACGCCGCAACCGCTCGCGGTGACGACGATGGCCTCGAGGCCGCGCTGCGCATGCGGCCACCAGGCATCGATGTTGCGGCGGACGATGGCGCGGGCCTCGTCTTCGGCGGACAGATGATGCGACAACGCCCCGCAGCACCCGCCACCCGCCACCCGCAGCGGGGAGATGCCGAGGCGATCGAGCACGCGCGCCATCGCGGCGTCGATGCCCGGCTTCAGGGAAGGCTGGACGCAACCCTCCATCACGATCATCTTGCGCGGGTGGCGCGGTGCGGGCCACGGGCCGGCGGGCGCGCCGGCAGGAATGCGCTCCGCGAGCTCGCGCGGCAGGAAGTGCCGGGCCACGCGTCCCATGGCGAGGGCCGCGCCGAAGAGCGGTCGCGACAGCAGGGCCTTGCGCAGCCCCACCCGCTCCATCCGCTCCACGCCCGTGCGACCCACCTTGGCCTCGACGATGTTGCGGCCGATGTCGAGGAGCTGCCCATAGCGAACGCCGGAAGGACAGGTCGTTTCACAACTGCGGCAGGTGAGGCAACGATCGAGGTGGAGCTGCGTCTTCTGCGTGACCGGTGCGCCTTCGAGCACTTCCTTGATGAGGTAGATGCGGCCGCGTGGACCGTCGAGCTCGTCGCCCAGGAGCTGGTACGTGGGGCACGTGGCCGTGCAGAAACCGCAATGCACGCACGAGCGCAGGATAGCGTCGGCCTCCTGCCCTTCGGGCGTGTCGCGAAACTCGGGGGCGAGTTCGGTCTTCATCAGAACGACGGCAGCAGGCGGCCGCGATTGAGGATCGCGCGCGGATCGAACGCGGCCTTGAGCTTGGCGTGGAGGCTCGCCAACGGCGTGGAGAGCGGCTGGAAGACGTCGCCGGTGCGATCGCCCCCGCGGAAGAGCGTGGCATGCCCGCCCTGCGTCACCGCCCACGCCCGCAGCTTGGCGACGTCCACGCGTGCGCCCCCCACGATCCACCGCAGCCCGCCGCCCCACTCGATGAACTGCTCGCCGCCGAGGTCGGTATAGGGCGCGGTGGTGCGCACGGACAGCCGCCAGAGAGGCTGATCGCCCGCCATCGCGGCGGCGAAGAACGGATGGGTGTGCTCGCGCACGGAGCTCCAGAACGTGTCGGCGTCGGGAGCAAGCTCGCCGCCGAGCTTGCGCATGGCGGCATGCACGGCGGGTTGCGCCCCGGACAGTCGCACGCGCAACTGGCCGTCGTGATACGAGGTGGCGGACAGGGGCAGCGGCTGGCCGCCCCACTCGTTCACGCGCCGGATCGCGTCGTCGGCGGAGGTCGCGAACGCGACGGTGGCCTCCGTGCGCGCCATCGGCAAGCACTTGAGCGAGACCTCGATGATCACACCGAGCGTGCCGAGCGCGCCGGCCATGAGCCGCGACACGTCAAAGCCGGCGACGTTCTTCATCACCTTCCCGCCAAACGACAGCACCTCGCCGGTGCCGTCGACGATCTTCACGCCGAGCAAGAGGTCGCGCACGCTGCCCGCATAGGGACGGCGCGGCCCGGCGAGCCCCGCCGCCACGGCACCGCCCAGCGTGGCGCCCACACCGAAGTGCGGCGGCTCGAAGGCGAGCATCTGCCCGCGCGCGCGCATCGCGCTCTCGATGGCCGCGAGCGATGTACCGGCGCGCGCGGTCAGCACGAGTTCGGTGGGCTCGTAGTCGATGATGCCCGCATAGGTCGTGGTGTCGAGGACCTCGCCGGTGAGTGCACCGCCGTAAA
>CALFEY010000269.1 GCA_937958295.1 uncultured Pseudomonadota bacterium | reverse complement strand
GGCAAGGACGAGCGCGAACATGCCGATTGCCGCCTTGTCGGGCGCCCACGCGGCAAAGGTATGGGCCACCGTCGTGGCCTCGCCGCGCTCGCGCCGGCGCGACAGGTCGTACAACCCCATGGCCAGGAACGGCCCCACGAGGAAGAACCCGGTGACGAGCGCCGATACATACGGATACGCGTGGCGGAACACCACGTACACGAGCACGGCCATCAGCGTGAAGCACGCGCCGTAGAAGAGGCTCGACGCGGGATGCGCGGCAAAGTCGCGCCATCCGGCCGCGATCCATGCGAGCGGCGCGAGCGCGGGCACTTCGCGTACCGTCGGCAAGGCGGCGCGCTCGACTTCGGTCTCGGTCATCACTCCCCCTATCGGACCTGTGAACGGTCCTTCATTGCTGCACGAAGGTGCGCAGCGCATCCAGCACCGCATCCGGCTGCTCGGCCATCAGCGCATGCCCCGCTCCGCGCAGCGTGACCACGCGCACGTCGCGCAGCGCGGTGACCAGTGCCTGCGCATTGCGCGCGGGCGCCATGAGGTCGCGCTCGCCCAGCACCAGGAGCGCCGGACAGGCCACCTTGGCCGCGGCGTCGAGGCCGGCAGCGTAGGCGTGGCACGCGGCGAGGTCGGCAAACAGTACCCCGGGAGGCGAGCGCTCCAGGAGGCGCATCGCCGCACCCGTCATCCACATGCCCGGGACCTGGTTGCCACCCAACTGCCGGGGCGTGCTGTGCGACCAGCCGTTGATGAGCTCGAAGGCCACGTGGTCGTCGCGGCGCGCGGCATCGAGGAGCGCCTCGCTCACCGGCATGGGCACGCTCGGTCCGAGCAAGGCGACCTTGCGCACGCGCCCCGCCGCGCGCGCCGCGAACTCGAGGCTTGCCAACGAGCCCATGGAATGACCCACCACGGCCGCAGCGGGCACCTCGGCGGCGTCGAGGAGCGCGACGAGCCAGTCGGCGATCGCCTCCACGCTCGGAAGCGGCGCGCCCGCCGAGCGGCCGTGTCCAGGCAGATCCACGGCAAGAACATTGCTGCCGTGATAGGCGAAGTAGCGCGACTGCAGCGCCCATACGCTGTGGTCGTGCGCGGCGCCATGGACGAACAGGATCGATGGCTGCCCGGGGACGAGTGCGCGCCCGCCCGTGTAGACGTACGTATCGTGGCCGGCAACGGTCAGGTGCATGCCGCGAATGCTCCCGCGCTACGGCTTCGTCTTGCCCGCGGCGTGCAGCGCACGCGACAGGTCCTCGATGAGGTCGTCGGGATCCTCGAGTCCCACGGACAGGCGGATCGTTCCTTCGCCGATGCCCGCCCGGCGCAGGTCCTCGGCGGACATCCGGAAATGGGTGGTGGAGGCCGGGTGGATCACGAGGGACTTCGCATCGCCCACGTTGGCAAGATGGGAGAAGAGCGTGAGCGACTCGATGAGCTTGCGCCCTTGCGCGCGCGTGCCCTTGATCGAGAAGCTGAACACCGCGCCGCTGCCCCGCGGGAGGAGACGCGCCGCGAGCGCGTGATCGGGATGCGAAGGCAGGTCGGGATAGCCCACCGACTCCACGAAGGGGTGTGCCGCGAGAAAACTCGCCACTCGTTGCGCATTGGCCACGTGCTTGGCCATGCGCAGGGGCAGCGTCTCCATCCCCTGCAGGATCTGGAAGGCGGTGAAGGGCGCCATGCAGGCACCGAAATCGCGGATGCCCTCGCGCCGCGCGCGCAGTAGGAACGCGCCCGTGGTGGACTCTTCCGTGAACACCATGTCGTGGAAGCCACGGTAGGGCTCGCTCAGCGTGGGGAACTTGCCGCGGGCCGGGCCGGCGTCCCAGTCGAAGCGCCCACTGTCCACCACCACGCCGCCGATGACCACGCCATGTCCGGAGAGGAACTTGGTAGCGGAATGGAAGACGAGGTCGGCCCCGTGGGCGAAGGGCTGCACGAGGTAAGGCGTGGTGAACGTGGAATCCACGAGCAGCGGCAGCCCGTGCTCGTGCGCGAGCGCGGCCACCCGCGGGATGTCGAGCACTTCGAGGCCGGGGTTGCCGAGCGTCTCGCCGAAGAGGAGCCGCGTGTTCGGACGAATCGCCGCGCGCCAGGCATCGAGGTCGCGCGCGTCCACGAAGGTAGTCTCGATGCCGAAGCGCGGGAGCGTGTAGTCGAGGAGATTGTGCGATCCGCCGTACAGCGAGCGGGACGCCACGATGTGCTGCCCCGTGCCCAGGAGCGTGACGATCGCGAGATGGAGCGCGGCCTGACCGCTCGCGGTGGCGATCGCGCCCACGCCGCCCTCCAGCGCAGCGATGCGCTCCTCGAAGACCGCGACCGTGGGATTGGAGATACGCGAGTAGACGTGTCCCGCGCGCTCCATGTTGAAGAGCGCCGCCGCGTGGTCGCTGTCGGGGAAGACGAACGATGCGCTCTGGTAGATCGGCGTGGCCCGTGCCCCGGTCGTGGGGTCGGGCACGGCGCCCGCATGCAGCGAGAGCGTGTCGAAGCGGTGCGTCTTCGGTTGGGTCATGGGATCGTCGCCGCTGGGATTCTAGGCGCATTCGTGGGTCGGCACAAAGGACGGCCGCCGGCCGGGAAGTGCGGCGTAGAATCTTCCGGTGCCTCCCCGCCCTCCTCCCGACCACGGCGTACCACTGGCCGTGCCGCGCGACCCGCTGCGCCACGCGCCAGGGGACGCCGTGCGCGGGCGCGGGGCGACGTTCAATCCCGGCAATCGCTTTCGCCGCGATACCCGCGAGGCCTACGACGACGGCTGGGACACGCCACCGCTCCCGGAGCTCGAAGCCCCCGAAGCCGACGCGGCGCAGGCGGAGCCGCCGCCACGACAGGTCCGCACGACAGTCGCAATCCAGCACGCGCGCACCATCATCTCGCGCAACGACTCACCCGACATCCCGTTCACGCAGTCGATCAATCCCTATCAGGGCTGCGAGCACGGATGCACCTACTGCTACGCCCGGCCCACGCATGCTTTTCTCGACCTCTCGCCGGGCCTCGACTTCGAGACGAAGCTCTTCGCCAAGCCAGAGGCCGCACGTCTCCTGCGCGCCGAGCTTGCCAAGCCAGGGTACGTGTGCGACCCCATCGCGCTCGGCACCAATACCGACCCGTACCAGCCGATCGAGCGCGAGTGGAAGCTCACGCGCTCGATCCTGGAAGTGCTGGCCGCGCACGAGCATCCGTTCACCATCGTCACCAAGTCGGCGCTGGTCGAACGCGATATCGACATCATCGCGCCCATGGCGGCGAAGAACATGGCGCGCGTCTACCTGTCCATCACCACGCTCGACCGGCAGATCGCGCGCACCCTCGAGCCACGCGCAAGTGCGCCCGAGCGGCGCCTGCAGGCGCTGCGCGCCTTGAGCGATGCCGGCATCCCCGTGGGCGTGATGGTCGCGCCGGTGATCCCGCAGCTCAACGACAAGGACCTCGAAGGCATTCTCGAAGCCGCGGCGGCGCACGGCGCCTGCAGCGCGGGATGGATCATGGTGCGCTTGCCGCTGGAAGTGGCGCCGCTCTTCCGCGCCTGGCTCGACGAGCACGTCCCGCTGCGGGCGGAGCACGTGATGAGCCTCGTGCAGCAACTGCGCGGCGGACGCGACTACGACGCGAGCTTCGGCACGCGCATGCGCGGCACCGGTGCGTACGCCGATCTCGTGGATCGCCGCTTCGAGCTCGCCTGCAAGCGCCTGGGAATCAATCGCGACCGCCGCGCCACCACGCCCGACCTCAGCGGCACCACGCTCGACACGTCGCGCTTCCGCCCCCCGCGCGCCAACGAGGCCCAAGGGGAGCTCTTCTAGGGCCCGCGGGTCCACCACCTCCGGAGGAATCGATGTACCGCATCAATCACCTCGCCGTGATCGTGGCTGCGCTGGTGTTCTTCGCGCTCGGCGCCTTGTGGTACACGGCCCTGCAGGTGCCCTGGCTCGCCGGGATCGGCAAGACGTTCGAGCAGCTCTCGCGCGAGCAGGGCGGCTCGCCGCTGCCCTTCGTCATCGGCTTCATCGCGGTGCTCGTCATGTGCTACACGCTGGCGTGGATCGTGCACAAAGGCATGACGCCGTCGGCAGGCAACGGCGCCCTCACCGGCGCGGTGATCGCCTTCGGCATCGTGGGGGCGGCCCTCGCGCTGAACTACGGCTTCGAGTCGCGCGGCCTCACGCTGTGGCTCATCAACGCGGGCTACGTCGTGGTTGGGCTCGTGATCTCGGGCGCCATCATCGGCGCCTGGCGCAAGCAGGCGAGGGAGTAAGCCCATGGACGATCTCACGCAGCGGCTCGCCGCGTGCTACACCGGCGCGGTCCACGACGTGCTGCGCATGATGGGTCACGAGAACATCGTGCTGCCCCCCGCCATCAAGGCCATCGCGCCGGGCACCCGGCTGGCCGGTCCCGTGTGGACGGTATCCGGTCACATCGACCGTACCAAGACGCGTGACGAGACGCTCCTCGGATGGTGCACCCTGCTCGCGAAGGCGCCCGCGGGCCACGTGATCGTGTGCCAGCCGCACAACCATGAAGTCGCGCTCATGGGCGAGCTCTCGGCGCAGACGTTGCAGGCCCGCGGTGTCCTGGGCTACGTCGTCGACGGCGGCTCGCGCGACACCGATCTGGTGCTGGCGCAGGGCTTTGCCGTGTTCTGCTCGTTCCTCACGCCGTCGGACATCGTGCAGCGCTGGATCCCGGACCGCTACGCCGAGCCGGTGACCATCGGCACGGTGACCATCGCCACGGGCGACTACCTCCTGGGTGACCGCGACGGTGTGGTGATCATCCCGCGGGCGCTCGCCGCGGAGGTCATTGCGAAGACCGAGGAGGTCGTGGCCACCGAGAGCGACATGCGCCGCGCGCTGGTGGGCGGCATGGACCCCGTCGCGGCGTACCACAAGTATGGGAAATTCTGACCTCGCGCCCTCCCGCGCGCTGCTGAAGCTCGCCCCGCAGGACAACGTGGCCATTGCGCTGCGTCCTCTGCACGCGGGGGAGCGCCTGGACCTCGACGGTGTCGCCCTCGTCGTCGACCGCGCGGTGGCCATCGGTCACAAGGTGGCCGCGCAGGCGATCCCCCCGGGTGCGACCATCGTCAAGTACAACTGCCCCATCGGCCTCGCCACGGCCGCGATCGCGCCCGGTCACTACGTGCACGTCCACAACGTGAAGAGCGGTTACCTGCCCACCTACGTCCTGCCCACGCCATGACGCTGCCATCGCTTTCGGGCTATGCGCGCGCGGACGGCCGCAAGGGGATCCGCAACGTGGTGGTGGTGGTCTACCTCGTGGAGTGCGCGCATCACGTTGCGCGGGAGATCGCCGAATCGTTCCGCGACAGCGACGTGCACCTCGTGGGCTTCCCGGGGTGCTATCCCAATGCGTACGCACGCGAGATGCTCGAGCGCCTGTGCACGCATCCCAACGTGGGGGCTGCGCTGCTCGTGTCCCTGGGCTGCGAGGGCTTCGACCGGCACGGGCTGCGCAGCGCCGTGGCGGCGAGCGGGCGTCCCGTGCAGGCGCTCGGCATCCAGGACACGGGCGGCACCCGCAAGACGATCGAGGCGGGCCGCGATTGGGTGGAGGCGATGCTGGCGGAGATCGCCACGCAAGCGCGGGAGCCCATGGCCCTGTCCGAGCTCGTGGTGGGCACGATCTGCGGCGGCTCCGACGCCACGTCCGGCCTTACCGCCAACCCGGCCATGGGCGTGGCATTCGACCTCCTCGTGAAGGCCGGCGGCACGGCAATCTTCGAGGAGACGGGCGAGCTCATCGGCATGGAGCACCTCATGGCGGAACGCGCCGCCACCCCCGAGCTCGGCACCGCGTTGAAGCAATGCGTGGCCAAGGCCGCGGCGTATTACGCCACGCTGGGTTACGCGAGCTTCGCCCCCGGCAACGCCGAGGGCGGGCTCACCACCATCGAGGAGAAGTCGCTCGGGGCGTATGCCAAGTCGGGCCAGTCGCGCATCGCGGGGATCGTGAAGCCGGGCATCGCCCCGCCGCGCGGGGGGCTCTACCTCCTCGACGTCGTTCCCGACGGCGAAGTGCGCTTCGGCTTTCCCAACATCAACGACAATGCGGAGATTGCCGAGCTCATCGCCTGCGGCGCGCACGTGATCCTCTTCTCCACCGGCCGTGGGTCGGTGGTGGGATCGGCGATCTCCCCGGTGATCAAGGTGTGTGCCAATCCCGACACGTACCGGCGCATGGCCGACGACATGGACGTCGATGCGGGTAGCATCCTCGAGGGCCGCGCGACGCTGCCGGAGGTGGGGCGCGAGGTGTTCGCGCTCACGCTCGCCGTGGCCAACGGCGCGGCCACGCGATCGGAGGCGCTGCGGCACCGCGAGTTCATCCTCACGTACAAGCGCTTCGAGGCGCTGGGGCCCGCCTGCCTGCCGATGTGAGGCCGCGCCTTGCCATGGCCGCGTTGCCGCAGGGCTCGCGCGCCTGCGGGACTCGCGGCCGCCACGGTTGCCAGCGCACGCGTGACCCGCTAGTGTCGCGAGACTTCGGCCATCCCGGGAGCACGACGAACGTGGGCAAGATCGCAACGACCTGGCAGCTCATGAAGGACTCGTGGCACGTGCTGATGCGCGACAAGGCGCTTCTGGTGTTTCCCCTCGTGTCCGGCCTCGCGTGCTTCCTCGTGTTCCTCGCCTTCGTGGGGCCGTTCATCGGGGTCAACGTGATGGGGGTGACTCGCGGCACGGGCAGCGGCAGCGAAGGCCTCTACTACGTGGTGGGGTTCTGCTACTACCTGTGCAATTTTTTCGTGGTGATCTATTTCAATGCGGCGCTCGTGGACTTCGTGGTCACGCGCATGCGCGGCGGGGAGCCCTCGGTGGGTGCCAGCCTGCGCGCCGCCTCTTCGCGACTGCCGCAGATCGCGGCCTGGGCAGTGCTGTCGGCCACAGTGGGCGTGATCCTGCAGGCGCTCTCGTCGCGCGCGGGCTTCCTCGCCAAGATCGTGATCTCGATCGTGGGGGTGGCGTGGGCGCTCCTCACCTACTTCGTGGTGCCCATCATCGTGGTGGAGCGCAGGGGCGCCTGGGAAGCCGTGGGGGCGTCGAAGGACCTGCTGGCCAAGACCTGGGGCCAGCAGATCGTGAGCGGCCTGGGCTACGGCCTCATCGGCTTCCTGCTCACGCTGCCGGGCGTGGCACTCCTGATCGCGACGCTCGTGGGCGCCGGCGCGATGCAGGGCCATTACTGGGGCGCATGGGCGCTCCTCGCCGTGACCGCGGTCGTGTACATCATTGCGCTCGGCATCGTGATGACCACGTTGCGCTCGATCTTCGGCGCCGTACTCTACCTCTTCGCACGCACCGGCGAAGCGCCCCCTGGATTCTCGGCGGCCACGCTGCGCGGCGCGATCCAGCCAGGATAGGGGCGCCGCCGGCCGCGCGCCGGACGGCGTGCTCCGGCCCTAGTGCAGCGACAGCGAGGCGGCGCGACGGGCGAGCCGCAGTCCCCACCGATTGTGCGGCTTGTGCACGAGACGCTCGGCGATGTAGTGCTCCGCCCGCTTCTGCATGCCGCCGCGCAACGCAGCCTCGATCAGCGTGAGCGTGATGAGGTCGCGCTGGGCATGGCTGCCGCCGAAGCGATGCGCGATGGGCCGCACGGGCTCGATAAAGTCGACGGCCGCGGCGTAGTGCCCGCGACCGAACGCCTCGATTCCCTGCGCGAGCGGCATGCCCACCTCGTAGCTCATCGCCGCGTTGGCATCCGTACCGGCCGCCGCCACCGCCAGGTTGGCGTGCTGTCGCTCGATCGCGGCGGTACGTCCCGTCGCCGCGAAGGCCAGCATGGCGTGCACGTCGTTGAAAGCGTAGAACCCGCGATCGGATTCGAGGCGTGCCTCCCATTCCTCGGCGAGCTGCACGAAGCGAGTGCCCACGTCGACGCGCTCCAGGTGCAGCCGCCACAGCAGCGCCGTGGCGTCCACCAGCGTGAGCGCGAGCTGCGCCGGCGCCGGATGCACGTGCCGGTCGTAGAGCGCCAGCACCTCGCCGTAGCGCGCGGCGTCCATATGGAAGAGCGCGAGGTGCCACCAGTTGTGGAAGGCGAAGGCGTTGTCGGGGGCCCAGTCGGACTCGCGACCCGTGAGCCACGCTGCGCCTTCGTCGATGCGGCCCTGCATCTCCATCACGTGCGCCACCGCGTGCACCGCCCAGCCGTCGCGCGGCTCGAGCTCGAGGGCATGCCGCCCCGTGGCCTCCGCCGCGGCGTACTGGTTCATCTCCTCGAGGCCGAAGGCATGCATGCCGAGGACGTGGGAGTAGCCCGGCGTGGCGGCGTCCCATTGAGGAAGCACGCGCGACACGCGATTGCGCAGGGTGGCGGCGTCCCCGCGGCAGAAATCCATGAGGTGGCCCGTCTGCAATGCCACGATATCGCGCGGGTACTCCGCGAGCACGTGATCGAGCTGCAAGGACCCGGCATGCCAGTCGCCCGCGGCGAGACGCTCGGCGGCGGCGAGGAGCATGCGCTCGCGCGCCGTAGCGCTGCCCGCACATTCGCCGGCCGCGCGCAGCGCGGCGCGCACGGCCGGCAGCAACGACTTCTCGGCGGCCGTGATCAATGCCAGGGCCTTGAAGAGGTGTGCCGAGGCAAAGCGCGGCGAGTCGGCGAGGGCCGCGTCGAGCGTGGCCACCGGATCGCCTACGTAGGTCTGGAACTGCTTGGCCGCGACGTCGTACTGGTCGCGGGCAAAGGCGCTGGCGCCGCTATGCGCCACGCCGCGTGCATCCTGCTGCATGGTGTTTCCTTGTGAGGTTCAGGAGGGGCGGGGGCGAGGGAGACCCGGACAGCGGTCCGTGGAGGGCCGGCAACGGCACGCGCCCGGGGCCACGGCGCTGCCACCGCATGGCCGAGGAACAGGGCCGTCATGGCGCCGATCAGCACTCGCAGCCACCGCATTGGTTGTCTCCATGTCGACGGGCACCAACGCAGTGCCGTCGCCCAGCCGAAATGATGCGCGCGCGCGGCGCGGCGGGAGACGGTGTCCTGCGGCTCGCAGAAGCGGATTATTCCCCTTGTGACGGCCGGCCCCGCCCGCCAGGAAGACGCGGCGACGACGTGCGGTCAGCCCGCCTGCGCAGGCTCGTCGAAATCCGCCTCGAGGAGGCACCCGAACTCGCGCGGAAAGTCCACCGACACGCGCGCGTGGACGGCGCCCTGCCGGTCGAAGAAACGCTGCGTGCCGCGGCGGGCGAACACACCCTCGTGCCACACGTTGGGATGAATGTACAAGCCGCGGCGGCCATCGAAGCGGAAGCACACGAACGCCTCCGGGGCGATGTCGTCGCCGGGGAGCGCGAGCGGCACGTAGAACGGCGCCGGGTCCAGCGGAAAGAAGAGCTGGCCGCCGTCGGGGTGATAGTTGCAGTGCCACAGCGCCATGTGCGAGGGATCCCGACGATGGCCGGTCTCCGCCCGCGAGGGCTCACCGTGATAAGCGAGCACGTAGTGGCCGCCCACGGCTTCGTTGCGGCCGTAGAGGATGTCGCCTTGCCACTCGCTCACGAACACGCCCTGCGTGGTTCCGCCTTCGTCGCCGGAGTCCTCGTCCACGGGACGCCAGCCTTGCGCGGGCCAGCGCACGATCTCCAGCCGCACGTCCTCGGGATCGCCGACGAGCCGGCCGTAGCCTTCGAGGTTGGCATCGGTGGCGTCCACGACAGGCATGCGCACGCGGCGCAGCCCGTCGGGGACCTTCGGGTCGAGATAGTCGGGGGCGGGCATGATGCCCCCCTAGTTTAGCCGGCTCGCGCCAGACCGTCAGTGGCTCTCGCGGCCCACCTTGGCGCCGGACTTGCCCACGAGGAAGTCGAGATCCACGCCGCGATCGGCCTGCAGCACGGTATCGCAGTACAGCTTGACCCAGCCGCGGTCGGCGTGTGGCGGGAGCGCCTTCCACGTCTTGCGCCGGCGCGCGAGCTCGGCGTCCGTCACGTGCAGGTGGATGCGCCGATTGGCCACGTCGACCTCGATGGTGTCGCCGTTGCGCACCAGGGCGAGGGGTCCGCCCGCTGCGGCTTCCGGCGCGGTGTGCAGGATCACGGTACCGTAGGCGGTGCCGGACATGCGCGCATCCGAGATGCGCACCATGTCGGTGACGCCCGCCTTGAGGATTTTGGTGGGCAGCGCGAAGTTGCCCACTTCCGGAAAGCCGGGGTAGCCCTTCGGCCCGCAGTTCTTGAGCACCAGCACGCTCGTGGGATCGACCTCGAGGGCGGGATCGTCGATGCGCGCGTGCAGGTCGTCGATGTCCTCGAACACCACCGCCCGGCCCTTGTGCTGCATGAGCTCCGGCGTTGCCGCCGACGGCTTGATCACGCAACCCGACGGCGCGAGATTGCCGCGCAGCACCGCGATGCCGCCCGAGGGCTTGAACGGCTTGGCGAGCGGCGTGATGACGTCTTCCTGGTAGTTGACGGCATCCTTGACGTTGTCCCAAAGCGTCTGGCCGTTGACCGTGAGCGCCTTCTTGTGGAGGTACTTGCCGATCTCCTTCATCACCACCGGCAGGCCGCCTGCGTAGTAGAAGTCCTCCATCAGGTACTTGCCCGACGGCATCAGGTTCAAGAGGCACGGCATGTCACGGCCGAGGCGATCCCAGTCGTCGAGCGTGAGGTTCACCCCCATGCGCCCCGCGATGGCCAGCAGGTGCACCACGGCATTGGTCGAGCCGCCGATGGCACCGTTGACCATGATCGCGTTCTCGAAGGCCTTCTTGGTGAGGATCTTCGACATCCGCAGATCCTCGTGCACCATCTCCACGATCCGTCGCCCGGCCATGCGCGCGAGCACGCGGCGGCGCGAGTCCACCGCCGGGATCGCGGCGTTGGTGGGCAGGCCCATCCCGAGCGCCTCGACCATCGAGGCCATCGTGGAGGCCGTGCCCATGGTCATGCAGTGGCCGGCCGAGCGCGACATGCACGCCTCGACCTCGACCATGTCGGCGGGCTTCATCTCGCCCGTCTTGAGCATCTCCGTGAACTTCCACACGTGCGTGCCCGAGCCGATGTCGGTGCCGCGGAACTTGCCGTTGAGCATCGGCCCGCCCGACACGCCGATGGTGGGCAGGTCGCATGATGCCGCGCCCATCAGCAGCGCCGGCGTGGTCTTGTCGCAGCCCATCAACAGCACCACGCCGTCGAACGGATTGGCGCGGATCGACTCTTCCACGTCCATCGCCGCCTGATTGCGGAAGAGCATGGTGGTGGGGCGCATCAGCGTTTCGCCGAGGCTCATGACCGGAAACTCGAGCGGGAAGCCCCCGGCATCGAGGATCCCGTCGCGCACGTGCTGCGCGAGCTCGCGGAAATGCGCGTTGCAGGGCGTGACCTGCGACCACGTGTTGCAGATGCCGATCACGGGACGGCCGTCGAACTGGTCGTGCGGGATGCCCTGGTTCTTCATCCAGGAGCGGTGGACGATGGCATCGCGATCGCCTAAGCCGAACCATTGGCGGGAACGCAGCGCGGGCTTCTTCTTGGAGGGTTTCTTGCTCATGGGGTCAGTTGTACTTGGATGTCGTGGGGGGTTGCAGGGCGAGAGGAACGCACATCACGATGCCGGCGCTCGTGGCGCCTTCGGCGATCCAGCCTTGGTCGCGCATGGCCGCCTGTTCGGCAACGCTCATCGAGTAGCGATGATTTGCATCGGCGCGCTGGTTGAACGCTCGGTAGACCAACGCGCCGGGTTCGCGGCAACGGCCCGTCGCGGGATCGATGGCAATGACTTCAAACACGTTGGCGGACTCCTTGATCCAAGCTGCCGCGAACCTCGCCTCGACGGCGGCGCACTCCGCGGGCACGGCCGAGTAGAAGTGCGAGTCTAGTCCTGCTTCGGGCCGACCGTAGAAGCGGCACACCGGAGTCGTGTTGGGCGCGCCGGTGCCCGCGGCGTAGGCGACGAATGAGTGGCCGGTCCTGACCCAACCCGCGGTCTCGCCGGCGTCGAGCCTCGCCTTCTCGCGATCATCGGCCGTCAGGAAATAGTGATCGAGGCCCGCGTGCCGGTACTCGGTCACGTCCACCGTAGGACGCGCGGGAGGATCGTTCGGAGCCAGCTGAAGGCGGAACAATTCATAGCCCACCGCGGCGCCGCCGTAGCGGCTGAAGTAAAGCGCGTCATCCGCGTAGCCGTAGAAATCGATGAAGTCACCGATTCGCGCCACGTCGAGCGGAACGGTACCTCCCGTCGTGCCATCCGTGAACCACACGGTGCTTTCCGGGGCGCCCGGGTAGGTCCCGCAGAACATGATGCCGCGCGGTAGCTTCTGGCCTCGGCACCCGCTCGTCCAGTCTTCGGTCGACCCCATCGAACGAATGGGCCGCGCCCCGCGCGCCGTACTCGGGTCGAGCACCCACAGGTCGGGGTCCTTTTGATATCGCGGCGCGTCCGGAAAGGGAGACGGATAGGGCCGCACCTGCGGTGCCCTGACGAGAACGTTGTCGCCGACATGGCCGTAGAAACCCATACCCCCCTGCTGAAACTCGAAAGAGGCGAGGGTCAGCGTACCCGTAGCGCTTCCGTCGCTTCCCCAAACGTCGTAGCGGGCTCCGTCCCGTATGCCGAACATCATGACGTCGCGCCCCGTCGTCGCGAAGCCGTACTGGAACACCGATCGATTGGCGGGGAGCGTTCGGACGAGACCGAGCGCGTCACGACCATTGCTGAACCAGAAAGTGTTGCGCGCCTGCACGAAGACGCCGCTAGGAATCACGCTCAGCGCGGTCCACGGCTGGAAGCCTTCCTCGTAAAGGTAGTCCACGGGATAGGTCGTCACCACCTCGGCGCGCCCGGACTCGTCGAGACGGTGCAGTGTGGCCACGCCGCCCGCGCCGCAGTACGCGAGGCAGGATGCGGTGGCGATATACGAGTAGCCCCCCGCGATACCCGTGGCTCCTATCAGGAAGTCGGTTGCGACGATGAGCGGGGTGCCGCCCTGCGCGGGCACCCACCACACGCCGCCCTGGCCGGCAAGGACGATGCTGCGACCCGCAACGGTGACGCCCCAATCCGGGAAAACGCTCGACGGTCTTCCGGGCATCTCCACGGCTGCGGTCCCTGCCGCCGTACCGTCGCTCCGCCACAAACGATAGCCCTCCTCGGTCGTGCTCGACGCTGGTGTCCGTGCAACGAAGAATAGGGTGTCGCCCACGGTCATCAAATGGTTCACGTCGGGCGCGCCGACCGGCCGGATGCTCGCGAGGCGCCGCGCGCCTGTTCGATCCGCCACCCAGGGCTGCGGTCCCGCCTCGTCGTACCCGACGAAATAGAACTTGGTCGTCCCGGCCGCGAAGCGCCGCCAATCTTCCGGGTTCACGCCCGAGCACGCCCCCGGGCACACGTCGGCCACGATCTCGGCGGACGTCGCCGCCGGCGAGCCGGGCGCGAACGCGAAGGTCGCGACGGCGATCGCCGCACATCGCACCGCGCGAAGCATCAGGCGGCGAGCCGGTTGCCGCTTTGCTGGTCGAAGACGTGCACCTTGCCCGGGGTGACGGCCAGGCCCACCTGATCTCCGGGACGCACGTTCGGGCGTCCGTGCGTGACGAGCGTGAGCTGCGCCTTGCCAGCCTGGATGAGGAGCTCGGTCTCCGCGCCGGTGGGCTCCACCACCACGATCTCGCCCGGCACGGCGCCGGGCGCGCTGGCGCTGGTGAGCGACAGGTCGCCGGGGCGCACGCCGTAGGCCACGCTCTGGCCTTCGGTGCCCGGCGCCTCGTGCAGCGGCCACTGCAGGCCGTCACCCATGTCGACGATCGCGCCGGCCCCGCCGCGCCTCACCATGCCGTTGACGACGTTCATGGCGGGCGAGCCGATGAACTGCGCAACGAACAGGTTGGCGGGATGGTCATAGAGCTCAAGCGGACGGCCCATCTGCTCGATGCGGCCGTCGTGCATCACCACGATGCGATCGGCCATGGTCATGGCCTCGACCTGGTCGTGGGTGACGTACACGGTGGTGGTCTTCAGGCGCTGGTGCAGCGCCTTGATCTCGGCGCGCATCGCCACGCGCAGCTTCGCATCGAGATTCGACAACGGCTCGTCGAAGAGGAACACCTTAGGATCGCGCACGATCGCCCGACCCATCGCCACCCGCTGGCGCTGTCCGCCCGAGAGCTCGCGCGGGTAGCGCTTGAGGTAAGGGTCGAGGTTCAGGATCTTCGAGGCGTGCGCCACGCGCTCCTGCATCACCCTGGCGTCGGCCTTGCGCAGCTTGAGGCTGAAGGCCATGTTCTCCGCGACGGTCATGTGCGGATACAGGGCATAGCTTTGAAACACCATTGCGATGTCGCGATCCTTCGACTCCACGTCGTTCACGATCTTGCCGTCGATCGCGACGGTACCTCCGGTGATGTCCTCGAGCCCGGCCAGCATGCGCAGCAGCGTGGACTTGCCGCAGCCGGAGGGACCCACAAGCACCACGAACTCGCCGTCCTCGATGTCGAAGCTGATGCCGTGGAGCACCTTGGTGGCGCCGAAAGACTTCTCGATGGCATTGAAGGATACGGTGGCCATGCACTACTCCGTGACGCGAAGGTCAATGGGGGGATGAGGGAGGCGGACGGCGCGGCTAGGACTTCACCGCCCCGGCCGTGAGTCCCCCCACCATGTACCGCTTGAACGTGTAATAGATCGCGGCGGGCGGAAGGGCGTAGATCAAGCCGGTGGTCATGAGGAGCTCCCACGGCGAGTCGTCGGCCGCGAGGAAGTTGCCGAGCGCCACGCCCAGCGTGATCTCCTTGTCATTGGACAGGAGCAGGAAGGCGTACAGGTACTCGTTCCACGCGAGCAGGAGCGCATATGTGCCCACTGCGACGAGAGAAGGCACCATCAGCGGGAGATAGACGAGGCGGAAGAGCTGCATGGGGGACGCACCGTCGATGCGCGCGGCCTCGTCGAGCTCGTAGGGCAGCTTGTCGGACGCCTGCTTCAGCACCCAGATCGCGTAGGGTGTGGCAATGGCCATCATCGCGAGGATGAGCGCCCATTGGGTGTTCAGCAAGCCGTACACGCCCATGGTCTTGTACATCGGCACAGCGAGGAACGCGGCGGGGATGAAATAGGTGAGGAGCGCGAGGTTCATCACCATCCGCCCGCCGCGCACACGCAGCCGGCTGATGGCGAAGGCCGCGCCGGTGGCCACCACGAGGGTGAGCACGCCCACGGCCACCGCGATGAACAGCGAGTTCCACATCTGCAGCCAGAAGTGCTCGAGGTAGTGATGCTGCTGGTTGAACACGATGCGGAAGTTCTGCAGCGTGGGGTTGTCCGGCCACAGGTGCCCGCCCATCGCCGAATCCTTGGGCGAGATCGCGAAGAGCGCGAGGTGGTAGATGGGCAAGAGCGTCCAGATCGCCACCGGGATGCCGATGAGGAGGAGCTTCGCCTCGGTGGACACCTTGCGCCACGTGATTCCCTTGCTCATACGGGCCTCCGCGCATGCGGGCTCATCCCGCTTTCGACGGACCGCTCCGAGAAAGCGGGCTCTCCCCCTCGGGGGGCAGCGAGCGGTGCAGTTCCGCGAGCGTGGGGGCTCATCCCGCTTTCGACGGACCGCTCCGAGAAAGCGGGCTCTCCCCCTCGGGGGGCAGCGAGCGGTGCAGTTCCGCGAGCGTGGGGGCTCACTTCGACAACCGCCTCATCATGAAGTAGATGAGCGGGAGGATGGCCGGCAGCGCGACCACGATGGCCGCCATCGACAGGTCCACCTGATCTAGGCGAAGGTAGCGGATGCCGAGCGTCGCGAGCACGTGCGTGAGGTCGCCCGGCCCGCCGCCCGTAAGCAGGTACACGCTGTTGAAGTCGCCCAGCGTCCAGATCATCGACAGGATCGTGCACGTGAGATAGAGCGTGCGCATCGACGGCCACGTGATGTAGCGGAAGCGCTGCCAGCGCGTGGCGCCGTCCACCGAAGCCGCTTCGTAGTGCTCCTGCGGGATCGCGAGGCGTCCGGCGATGAGGATGAGCGTCCAGAACGGCAATGACTTCCAGATGTGCACGAGCATTGCGATGCCCAGCGCCAGCGTGGGATGGTTGAGCCAATTGGGACCGTCGGCGCCGGTGTACTTGAAGATGAGCGAATTGATGATGCCCCACTCCGGATTGAGCATGAACCGGAAGGACAGGATCGTGGGAATCGAGGGCACGGCCCACGGCAGGATGAACAGCAACGACAGCCATTTGATCCACGTGCGCGCCTGGATGAAGAAGCCGGACAGCATCAGCGCCAGCAGCATCTTGACGTTGATGGCAATGAGCAGGAACGCGAGCGTATTGAAGAGCGAGCGCGCGAAGATCGGGTCTTCGAAGAGCTTGCTGTAGCTCGCCGGATGCCGCGCGAGCCAGAGCCCGTAGCCCACGGGATAGACCGCGAGCACGATGAACACGACGATGTACGGCGCGAGGAGGATCAGACCCCATTTCTGCCACGGCGACCACGACCGCTTGGCGGCAGGACCGGAGGGCAAGGGCTTCGCTTCGGGCAGTGCGATCGAGGCCATGGGAACGGACCTGCGGAACGGATGGTGACCGGCGCCGCGCCCCGCGCCCGGACGGGGCGAGGCGCGGGCCGCCGCGACGGGCCTAGCCCGCCACCTGCTTGATGCGGGCGATCATCTCATCAGTGGCCTTCTCGGGCGTCCAGCCGTCGTTGACCACGCGGCTCATCGCCTTGGCCCAGACGTTCTCGTTGTTGAGGATCGTGAACTTGTAGTTCTTCACGAATTCGAAGGGAACGGTGCCGGCGGTGAACTGGTTGTATACGGCCTTGCGAGCCGGGTCGGCCTGCCAGAACGCGCTCTTGGTGCCGGACGTGGTCACCGGATACCAGCGGCCAAGCGAGCCTTCGACGTAGGGCTGAAGGTTCTCGTCCTGCATGATGAACTGCACAAACTCCTTCGCGCGCTTCTTGTTCTTGGCGCCTTCGAAGATCACGCCGGTCTTCACGGCGGCGCGATAGACGAATTTGCTGCCGTCGGGCTTGTTGGGGAAGCCGGCGGTGGCGATGAGCTGGTCGTAGTTCTTCCTGGCCTGCGCGCGCTGCTCAGCGGTCAGCGCCGCATTGTTCGCGTCGTCGAGCCACTTGGCCGCGATCGAGATCGTGGCGTTGTGGGTGAGCAGGATCGTCTTGTTGTGGAAGGCCACGTTGTTGTCCGGGTCCTTCCAGCTCGTGGACGACGGCGGCGTGCAGCCGCGGGTGCGGATGCTCGTGTAGTCGCGCACGGCGTTGGTGAGGCCGGCCTTGACCTTGGGATCGTCGACGAGCAGCTTGCCGTTGTCGTCGACCAGCTTCACGTTGTACGCGTCCATGAAGGTCAGGAACGAGTAGAACGAGTCGGAGGCATCCACGCCCATCGGCTGCCCGACGGCGTAGGTGCGCTTGCCGGTCTTCGAGCGATGAGCAGGCTGCACCTTGTCGCACCAGAAGTCCCAGTAGGCCTTCCAGGTGGTCGGGACGTCCGATTCCTTGTAGCCCGCCTCGGCCAGCATGTCCTTCCAGTACTGGATATGCATGGTTTGCTGCTTGAGCGGGAAGGCGTAGTAGGCCTTCTTCTTGGTCTTGTCGTTGAAAAGGTACGTGGTCTCGATGGTGTTCTTGAGGAACTTGTCCTTCATCGGCACGATGATGTCGGAGATGTCCTCGAGCTTGCCGTCGTAGGCCCATTTGCCGGTGACCTGGAAGTCGTAGACGTCGGCGTAGGCGACATCCGGCGGATTGCCGGCATCGAGCGCCGCCACCGTCTTCGGGATCATGTCCTGCACCGGGTACTGCGACAGCTCGACCTTCACGCCGGTCTTGGCCTCGTATTTCTTGATGGCCTCGAACAGCGCGTCGTCTTCCGACTTGTAGAACCCCTTGACCCACCAGACGGTGAGCTTCTCCTGCGCGGCCACGGGCATGGCGGCAGTGAGCACGCCGGCGGCAACGAGCGCGGCGGCAACCTTGGCGAACAACTTCATGCGACTCCTCCGTTGGGAAAGTGCCCGCACGCCGCGGCCTTGCAGGCCGTCTTCTCGTGGATGGGCGAGTTGCAGCCTACGGGCGCCTGTCAGCGCTGTCAATGCGACCGCGCATGGGTCATGCGCCCTTCGCTTCTACATCACGGCCCCGAGCTGCCAGGGCACGAATTCGCTCTGGCCATAGCCATGCTGCTCGCTCTTCGTCGCGCGGCCCGAAGCCGTCTCGAGCATGAGCCTGAAGATGCGTTCGCCGAGCTCGTCTATGCTCGCCGTGCCGTCGACGACCTCGCCGCAGTTGATGTCGATGTCGTCTTCCTGCTTCAGCCACAGCGCGGTGTTGGTGCTCAGCTTGAGCGACGGTGCCGGCGCACAGCCGTAGGCCGAGCCGCGGCCGGTGGTGAAGACGATCATCTTGGCGCCGCCGGCCACCTGCCCGGTGGCGGATACCGGGTCGTAGCCCGGCGTATCCATGTACACGAAGCCCTTCGCCGTGACGGGGGCGGCGTACTCGTACACGTCGACGAGGCTGGTGGTGCCGCCCTTGGCCACCGCGCCCAGCGATTTTTCGAGGATGGTCGTGAGGCCGCCCGCCTTGTTGCCCGGCGAAGGATTGTTGTTCATCTCGCCCTTCTCGCGCTCGGTATAGCTCTCCCACCACCTGATGCGGTCGATGAGCTTGTCGCCCACGGCGCGGGACACCGAGCGACGCGTGAGCAGGTGCTCGGCGCCGTAGATCTCGGGGGTCTCCGAGAGGATGGCGGTGCCGCCATGGCGCACCAACAGATCGACGGCGACGCCGAGCGCCGGATTGGCGGTGATGCCGGAATAGCCGTCGGAGCCGCCGCACTGGAGGCCCACGATGAGGTTGGAGGCGCTCACCGGCTCGCGCTTTACGTCGTTGGCGTGCGGCAGCATCGCCTCGATGAGCTTGATGCCGTGGGCGATGGTCTTGGCCGTGCCGCCGGTGTCCTGGATGCTGAACGTCTGCAGCAGCGGCCCCTCCTGCAGCTGCTCGGCGCCCAGCAGCGAGCTGATCTGGTTGGACTCGCAGCCCAGCCCGATCATGAGCACGCCGGCAAAGTTGGCATGGCGGGCGTAACCGGCGAGGGTACGTCGCAGCACTTGCATGCCCTCCCCGTGCGTATCCATGCCGCAGCCCGAGCCGTGTGTGAGGGCGACCACACCGTCGACGTTGGGATACGCGGCGAGGCGCTCGCGCGTGAAGTGATCGGCCACGCCGCGGGCGACCGTGGCCGAGCAGTTCACCGTGGACAGGATGCCGATGTAGTTGCGCGTGGCCACCCGGCCGCGGTTGGGACCGTCCTGGCGGACGATGCCCTGGAACGTGGCGGCCGGCGTGATGTACTGCGTGGGCCGGGCGTCGGCGCCGAAGGCGTAGTCGCGCTCGAAGTCGCCCATCGCGAGGTTGTTGAGGTGCACGTGCTCGCCGGGTGCGATGTCACGGCTCGCGAAGCCGATGATCTGGTTGTAGCGACGCACGGGCTGGCCGGACTTGATCGCGCGGGCGGCCACCTTGTGGCCCGGCGGCACGAGGCCGGATACGGTGATGCTCTCGTCGAGGATCCGGGTACCGCCCACGAGTTGCGCGCGAGCGATCACGACATCGTCGGCGGGATGGAGGCGGATGACGAGCGAGCTACGGGTGAGCATGAGGTCCTCTTGCGGTGATTCAGGTTACGGTGTCGCGGGCGACCGTGTAGCGCGAGAGCGCGCCGAAATCCCAGGCGATGCCTAACCCGGCCGCGGCCGGAGGCACCGCGTGACCACCCTCGATGGCCATGCGCGACGTGGTCACGTCGTCCAGCTGGGGAATGTACTCCACCCACGCGCCATTGGGCACCGCGGCGGCCAGGGACACGTGGATCTCCATCAGGAAATGGGGGCATATCGGCGCATTGAAAGCCTCCGCCAGGTGCGCCACCTTGAGCCACGGGGTGATACCGCCGATCCGGCCCACGTCCACCTGCACGATCGAGCACGCGCGGCGCTCGAGATACTCCCGGAAGTGCGACGGATGGTAGAGCGACTCGCCCACCGCGATGGGCATCGTGGCCTTGGCGGCGAGCTCCACATGGCCGCCAAGGTCCTCGGCCGGCAGGGGCTCCTCGAGCCACCCGAGGTCGAGGGCGCGGTACGCATAGGCGCGGCGGCAGGCCTCGGCGACGGTGAAGGCCTGGTTCGCATCGACCATGAGCGCGAAGTCGTCGCCAACCGCCGCGCGTACAGCGGAAAGGCGCTGCACGTCCTCGGCGATCGACGGCTTGCCCACCTTGACCTTGGCACCGCGAAAGCCCGCGGCCCGCGCCGCCAGCGACTCGTCGACGATCTGCTCGATGGGGTGATGCAACCAGCCGCCCTCGGTGGTGTACACGGGCACCCGGCGCTGCGCTCCGCCCGCCATCTTCCACAACGGCTGTCCGGCGCGCAGGCAGCGCAGGTCCCACAGTGCCGTGTCGATCGCCGCGAGCGCGATGCTCGTGATCGCGCCGACCGCCGTGGCATGAGTGGCGAAGAAGAGGTCCTTCCAGATCGCCTCGATCTCGTTGCTGTCGCGCCCGATGAGGCGGGGCGCCAGGTGATCGCGCAGGAGCGCGAGCACCGAGGACCCGCCGGTGCCGATCGTGTACGAGTATCCGGTGCCCACCGCGCCGTCGGCGCAGGCGATGCGCACGATAGGCGTCTCCTGCTTGACGAACGACTGGATGGCGTCGCTGCGCGCCACCCTGGGCGGCAGGTCCACCTGCAGGAGCTCGATGCGCTCGATGCGGGACATGGTTCTAGGGCCCGGGCCGCCGTTGTCCGGGGCATCCACGGCTCATTGGTAGAAGAGGCGCGGCAGCCATAGCGAGATCTGCGGCACATAGGTGATGAGGATGAGACTCCCCAGGAGCGGTACGAGCCACGGGAGGATCGCGATGGTCGTGCGCTCCAGGGACATTCGGGCCACTCGCGCCAGCACGAAGAGCACCATCCCCATGGGCGGATGCAGGAGTCCGATCATGAGGTTCAGCACCACGATGAGCCCGAAGTGCACGGGATCGATGCCGAGTTGCACCACCGCGGGCATGAGCACCGGTATCGCGATCAGGATGGCCGCAGTCGGCTCGAGAAAGCAGCCCACGAACAGGAGCAGGAGGTTCACGAGCAGCAGGAACACCCACGGCGTGCTCGTGAAGCCGAGCACCCACGCCGTCACCATGTCGGTCACGCGCGTGGCGGTGAGGAGCCAGCCGAAGATCGACGCGGCAGCCACGATGAACAGCACGGTGGCGGTGGTCTCGATGGTCTCCATCGAGACCTTGACGAGCATCCGCCAGGACAGCGTGCGATACCACACGAGACCGAGGAAGAGCGCCCAGATCGAGGCCGCCACGGCGCCTTCGGTGGGGGTGAATACGCCGGAGGTCATCCCGCCGATGAGCAGTACCGGCGTCATGATCGGCAGCACCGCCTCGAATTTCCATCTCCAGTCGGCGAGGAACAGCGCCACGAGCGCCGCCACGACCACCCACAGCGGCTCGCCGCCGGCGCGGATGCCCGCCCAGATCACGAGTGGAAAGCTCACCACGAGCAGGAGCTCCACCATCGCCTTGGAGACCCGCACCCATTCGAACTTGATGTCCGCGCCCCAGCCGTTCTTGTGCGCAAAGTACGCCACCGTGAGCATCATGAGGATCGTGAGGACGATGCCCGGGAGGATCCCGGCCAGGAAGAGCTGGCCGATCGACACGTTGGCCACCATCCCGTAGATCACGAAGGGCAGCGACGGCGGAATGATCGGACCGAGCGTGGCCGACGCGGCGGTCACGCCAACCGCGAACTCCTTGCTGTAGCCATGATCGCGCATGGCCTTGATCTCGATGGTCCCCAAGCCGGCGGCATCGGCGATGGCCGTGCCCGACATGCCCGCGAAGATCACCGAGCCCACGATGTTGACGTGGCCAAGGCCGCCCTTCATCCAGCCCACGAGGCCCAGCGCGAAGTTGTAGATGCGGTTGGTGATGCCGGCATTGTTCATGAGGTTGCCGGCAAGGATGAAGAACGGCACCGCGAGCAGCGGAAAGCTGTCGACGCCACTGATCATCCGATGCACCACCACGAGTCCGGGCGTATTGCCCGTGAGCCAGATATAGATGAGCGCCGAGCCCGCCATGGCGATGGCCACCGGGATCCCGGTGACCATGAGGGCGAGGAAGGACGCGAGCAGCGCGCCGGTCATGCGATGGTCTCCTCGATCGCATGCTCGGGTCGCTCGAGGACCGAGAAGCCGCGCTTCCAGTTCTCGATGGCCACCTGCACCGAGCGCACCGTCGCGCAGAGGAAGCCGAAGGCGCAGATGGCGTAGATGATGTTCATCGGCAGGTCGACGATCGTCATCTGCAGACTGCCCATCCTTTGCATCATCTGCACGGTCAGCACCACCGTCGTGCCGAAGAATCCGATGCGAACCAGATCCACGAGCGTGGACATGACACGGCCGACTCTCGGGGGCACGAGACGGTAGAGGAAGTCGACGTGGATGTGCCGGGTGCGCCGGACCGTGGCGGCGATCGCGACGAAGACCGTGGAGATGAGGAGATAGCGCGCGATTTCCTCCGTCCACGCCGCCGAGTCGTTCAAGGCGTAGCGGGTGAAGAACTGATAGAACACGCAGGCACCCAGCAGCCAGAAGAAGGCGAGCGAGATCCAGTCCTCGAACAGGTACTCGGAAAGATCGATCGGCGCGTCGGTGGCGTGAAAATGCCCGTCGTCGTCGAGCACCGCGCCGGATGCCGGCGCAACTTCGTTCTGGCCATCGAGGATCTGCATGGCGGTCAGGGGTCCAGGGTCATGAAGGGAATCAGGGCACGGCCGCCGCGCTGCCGCGGCGATCGTGCACGCCGCGCGGGCCGGCAAGCCGGCCGCGCGGCGGCCTCACGGATGCTGCGCGCCGATGCCTACTTCAGCGCCTGGATCTTGTCGTAGTCCGAGCGGGTGAAGCCCATCGACTCGAGCGGAGCGTTCTTGAGCACAGCGTCGGAGAAACTCTTCTTGTCCACCGTGACCACCTGCAGGCCCTTCTTCTTGAACTCGTCGGTGAGCTCGGCCTCGCGCTTCTTGATCTTGTCGGTGGCCCGTGCCGCGGCCTCGCGCGTGACGTCGGTGAAGATCTTCTTCTCCTCCGGCGTCAACTTGTTCCACACGTGCGGGGCAACCTGCGTGGTGAGGCCGTCGACGATGTGGCCCGTGAGCATGATCGCCTTCTGCACCTCGTAGAACTTCTTGGCCTCGATCGTCGTGAGCGGATTCTCCTGCGCGTCGACCGTGCCGTTCTGCAGCGCGAGGTACACCTCGGCAAAGGCGATCGGCGTGGGATTGGCGCCGCAAGACTTAGGCGTGGCGAGGTAGGCCGGGACGTCCGGCACGCGAATCTTGAGACCCTTCATGCCCGCGCAGTCGGTGAACGGCTTCTGCGCCGTCGTGTGCCGCGCGCCGTAGTACGTGTACGCCGTGATCTGGATGCCGGTCTTCTTGCGGAACTCCTCGGTCATCTCGGCGAACACCGGGCTCTTCGAGTACGCGATGAGGTGGTCGCCGTCGCGGAAGATGAACGGGTAGTAGGCGATGCCCAGGCGGGGGTAGGTCCGGGCCGCGAACGACGGGCCGCTGATGATCATGTCGACCGTGCCGAGGGTGAGGCCCTGGTTGATGTCCGTCTCCTTGCCGAGCGTGGACGCCGGGAATACTTCGATGTCGAACTTGCCGTTGGTGCGCTTCTTGATCTCCTGCGCCGCCCACACCGACTCGGTGTGATACGGCTCGCTCGTCTCGTACACGTGCGCCCATTTCAATTTCTGCTGGGCGAGCGCCGGACCTGCGCCGAGCATCGCCAACGCCACGGCCGCAAGGGCCAGCTTACGCATGGACTGCATGATGTTGCCTCCTGGTTGAGCGCGCCTCCGGTGGGCGCGCGTTCGATGCTTATGAAAACGTACGGAGCCTAGTGGCGCGTGCCGCCGTCCGCGGCCGCCACCACCTGCACCTTCGTGCTCTTGTTCTTGTCGGCGGCGGCCGCGAAGGCCGCCACCGCATCCTGCAACGGATACTGGCCGGACAGGAGCGGCCGCACGTCCACCCGGCGCGAGGCCAGGTAGTCGACCGCCCAGTCGAATTCGATGCCCCAGCGAAACGCGCCGCGCAGGTCGAGCTCCTTGGCCATGAGTTCGTTCACCACGAACGGCAACGGCTCGTGGGGGAGCGTGCCCACCTGCACGATCACGCCACCGCGCTTGGTCGCGGCCACGCAGGTCTTGAGTGCGTTGAAGTTGCCGGAGACCTCGTAGCTCACGTCGAACTGCGGATCCTTGAGCGCATCGGCGTCGCGATCGGCGCGCAGCGTGGCGTCGGCGCCCACGACCTTGGCCTGCGACAGCGGGCGGTCGAGCACGTCGGTCACCGTGATCTTGCGTGCACCGGCCAGCCGCGCGGCCAGCACCGTGACGCAGCCGATCGTGCCCGCGCCGGTGATCAGCACCGACTTGCCGAGCAGGTCGCCGCCGCGATTGACGCCGTGCAGGCCCACGGCCAGCGGCTCCGCGAAAGCGAGCTCGCCGAGCGAGATGTCGCCGTGGACGGGATAGCACTGGCGCTCGCCCATCACGAAGTATTCCTGGAACATGCCTTGCACGTGCGGAAAGCGCGACGCGCTGCCGAGGAAGCGCATCTGCGAGCACAGGTGCTCGCGGCCTTCCCGGCAATAGTCGCAGCGGCCGCACGCATGCGACGGCGATACCGCAACCTTGTCCCCCACCTTCACCCGGGTGACGCCCTCGCCCACGCCCGCCACCACCGCCGACGCCTCGTGGCCGGGAATGAGCGGCTCGCGCACGATGAAGTTGCCGTTGCGCCCCTCGAAGTAGTAGTGCAGGTCGGATCCGCAGATTCCCGCGGCGCCGAGGCGCAGCAGCACTTCACCGGGCCCGGCTTCGGGTACGGGCACGGGCTCGATGCGCAGGTCTTCCTTGGCATGAATGCGACAGGCCAGCATGATGTCTTCTCCTCGATCCTTCGTATCCATGGAGCGCTACGGTCCCGGCGTTGCCGGCCCTCGCCGCCCCTCGTTCAACGTCTCGCGTCTCGCCTCGCGCCGAAGCGTGGCCGTGGCCCGCTGGTCCTGTCACTTGCCGGCGGACACGCTGCCCCATCCGGTGGTGAAGCGCTTGTACGCCTGGTTGAGATGACGCTGCATCGCGGACCTCGCCGCACGTGCATCGTGCGCACCGATCGCGGCCAGCACCGCCCGGTGCTCCCCGAGCGCCGCATTCCACAACGCCGGCGAATCGTAATGTTGTTCGAGCTGCTTGTAGAGGGGACCGGTGCGCTCTTCCCACAAGAGCTTGATCACCGCGACCAGCGCCCCGTTGTTGGTCGCCTCGGCAATGCGCATGTGGAACAGCCTGTCCCCCCCGAGCGGATGGTGCTCGCCCGCCTCGAACTCCTGCTGCATCTCCTCCAGTGCGGCGGCAATGGCCGCCACCTGCGAATCCTTGGCCGACTTGGCCGCGAGCGCCGCGCACTCCGCTTCGATCACGTAGCGCGCGCGCAGCAGCTCGAAAGGACCCGCCTGCGCCTCCGCTGCCCCGCTCACCGCGGCATGGGCCGGCTGTACGTAGATGCCCGAGCCGATCCGTACCTCGACAAGCCCCTCCACCTCCAGCGCGATCAACGCCTCCCGCACCGACGGGCGCGACACGCCGAGCTGCTTGGCAAGATCGCGCTCAGGAGGCAGCCGCGCCCCCGCCTTGAATTCGCCGCTGTCGATGAGCGCGCGAATCTGGTCGGCGATCTGTCGATAGAGCCGGCGGGGCTCGATGCTCTGGAACGGCATGTCGGGCGGGCCGCGGTCCTTTCGTGCCCGCGCCGTGCTGCATTTCGTGATCGCGAAGGCTACCGGCGCGATGACGCACTGGTCAAGTGGTATGACCAATTTCGCAGGCTGGCCACCCGCCTCCGCCACGCAACGCCGCGCCCGGGCCGCCTTGACCCACACTTCCATGCTTGTATACTAGCATGCAAGATGCCGGACTCGATTCCCTTGCCGACCCCGCCTGCGCCTCGTTCCCGCGGGGCGTCGGGCACCGCTTTCGCCTGGCTGCGGGAGGCGATCCTCACGGGCCACCTGCGTCCGGGCCAGGTGCTGTCGGAGAACGAGATCGCGCAGCGACTCGGGGTGAGCCGCACACCGGTGCGGGAGGCGATCATCCGCCTCGAGAACGAAGGCCTGCTCTCCGTGCGCCCTCAGGTGGGGACCACGGTGGCCCCGATCGACGTGGAGAACGTGGCGGACGTGCAGTTCCTGCGCGAGGCGGTGGAGTGCCGAACCGTGGCGCTGGCCGCGGAGCGCGTGACCCCCGCCCACGCCCGCGAGCTGCGGCGGCAATTGAAGGAACAGGCGCGCATCGCAGCGCGCGGCGACCACGCGGCCTTCGTCCCGCTCGACGATCGCATGCACGCCACGCTGGTGGCGATGGCCGGGCGGCCGCGCGTGTGGCGCGCGGTGGAGGACGCGAAGTCGCAGCTCGACCGCGTGCGCTTCCTCTCGTTGGAAGATCCCGCGTGGCTCGCCGCCATCCATCGCCAGCACGAGGCCATCGTGGAGCACGTGCTCGCGGGCAATGCCCCGGGCGCCGCCGCAGCGATGGCCGACCACCTGCGCGCCGTCTTCGCCTCGATCGCCACGATCGCCCGCACCAGCCCCGAATACTTCAACAGCGCAGCGGTCACGCCGGCCGATCGTTTGCGCGCGAGCGAACCCGGCCCGGCTCAAGGAGGAGTGTCATGAAACCGTTCGTGAAGATCGCCGTGGCGGCGGCGATAAGCCTCGCGGCGCTCGCCCCCGCGCTCGCGCAGACCGTGCTCAACGTCAACACCGCGCTCACCACCGACGACCCGATGTACGCCGGCCTGGAGCGCATGAAGGCCAACGTGGAGAAGCGCAGCGCGGGCAAGCTCACCATCCGCATCTATCCCGGCTCGCAACTCGGCAAGGACGAGGACGTCCTGGAGCAGGCGCGCGCCGGTGCCAACGTGGCGGTGCTGGTCGACGGCGGCCGCCTGGCGCCGTTCGTGAAGGACTTCGGCATCCTCGGCGCCCCCTATCTGGTCGACAATTTCGATCAGGTGCTGCGCCTCACCTCCTCCCCCCTGTACAAGGGCTGGGTGGACAAGCTGCGCAATGCGGCGAACCTGCAGGTGCTGTCGTTCGACTGGTTCCAGGGCCACCGCCACGTGCTCACCAACACGCCGGTGAAGGTCCCCGCCGATCTGAAGGGCGTGCGCATGCGCACGCCCGGCGCGCCCGTGTGGCTCGAGACGGTGCGCGCGATGGGCGCCACGCCCACCGGCATGCCGTGGTCGGAGGTGTACTCCGCGCTGCAGACCAAGGTGATCGACGGCGCCGAGGCGCAGCACCCGGCCGTCTACGGCGCGCGCCTCTACGAAGTGGTCAAGTACGTCACCAAGACGGAGCACATCTACCTGCTGACCGGCATCGTCACCTCGCGCACGTGGTTCGACAAGCTGCCGGCCGACCAGCAACAGATCCTCACCGAGGAGTCGTTTGCCGCGGGCAAGTGGGCCTCGGAGAAGACGATCGAGTCGCTCGCCGACTACGAGAAGAAGATGAAGGAGAAGGGCATGATAGTCGTCGAGATCGACAAGACGCCCTTCAAGCAGGCCACCGCCGGGGTATACGCCACGCTGGGCTACACCGACCTGCGCACCGAAGTGAATAAGGCGCTCGGCAAGTAAGGTCCCCCGCCCCGGCCGGCCGGACGGCGGCCGGGGATGCCTCCCTCGCAACGGAAGCGCCCCATGGCCAACGTGCTCGATGTCATCGCGCGCGGCGAGGACCTCCTCGCCCGCGCCTTCCTCGCCAGCTGCGCGGCGCTCGTATTCGTGGCCGCGGTCAGCCGCGCCTTCGGCGCCCCGGTGCTGTGGGCGATCGACGTGGCGATGCTGCTGTTCATCTGGTGCTCGTTCTTCGGCGCCGACGCTGCCCTGCGCAAGAAGCAGCACATCATCATCGACATCGTGGTGCGCCTGTTCCCGCAGAAGGTGCAGCGCGCGCTCCTCATTACGCACTGGACAGTGATGATCGTCTTCCTCCTCACCCTGGTGGTGCTGGGGGCGGAGCTCACGATGCTGAACGTGCAGCGCCCGATGGGCGACACGGAGATCTCCTACGCCTACGTGACGGCCGCCGTTCCAGCGGGCTCTTTCCTGATGGCGCTGACCGCCATGCGGCAGCTCGTGGAGTTCTGGCGCGATCCAGCGCTCGCGTTCGGCGAAGGGGAGAGCGTGCTGTGACCCTCGCCTTGTCCGGACTGTTCCTCGTCCTCATGTTCCTCGGCATGCCGGTCGCCTTCGCCGTCGGCGTGGCGAGCCTCGTGTTCTTCCTTGCCTCCGACACGATTCCGGCCCAGATCGGCGTGCAGCGCATCGCATCGGCCACGCAATCGTTTCCGCTGCTGGCGGTGCCGCTCTTCGTGCTGGCCGGTAACCTCATGAACGGCTCGGGCATCACCGATCGCATCATCTCGCTGGCCAAGGTGCTCACCGGCTGGATCACCGGCGGGCTGGCCCAGGTGGCGATCGTGGTGTCGGCGCTCATGGGCGGCGTGTCGGGCTCGGCCGTGGCCGACGCGGCAATGGAGGCGCGCATCCTCGGCCCGGCGATGCTCCAGCAGAAATTCTCGCGCGGCTTCGCCTGCGCGGTCATCGCGGTAGGCTCGCTCATCACCGCCACGATTCCGCCGTCGATCGGCCTCATCCTCTACGGCTTCCTCGGCAACGTCTCGATCGGCAAGCTCTTCATCGGCGGCGTGGTGCCGGGCATCCTGATGACGATCGTGCTCATGGGCACCACGTTCCTCATCGCCCGTAAGCGGGGGTACAAGCCCGACGGCAAGTTCCCGGGCTTTCGCGAGGTCCTGCGCGAGGTCAACTACAGCAAATGGGCGCTCCTGTTCCCCCTGTTCCTCGTGATCGGCATCCGCTTCGGCATCTTCACGCCATCGGAGGTCGGGGCCTTCGCCGTTGCGTACGCCTTGGCGGTGGGGCTCTTCGCATACCGCGAGCTCGACTGGGCCAAGCTCGCCGATGCGCTTCGCCACAGCGTGCACGACATCGGCATGATCATGCTGATCATCATGCTGTCGGCCATGATCGGCTACGTGATCTCGCTGGAGCAGGTGCCCGCCAACGCCGCGACCTGGATCACCAGCGTTACGCAGAACCGCTACGTGCTCATGTCGATGCTCGTGGTGTTCATCCTGATCCTCGGGATGTTCCTGGAGAGCACCGTCATCACCTTGCTGCTCACGCCCATCCTGGTGCCTATCGTGGTCAAGGCGGGCATCGATCCGGTACATTTCGGTCTCGTGATGATGTCCGCCACCACGCTCGGCAGCATGACGCCCCCCGTGGGCGTGGCCATGTTCACGGTGTGCGGGCTCCTGAAGACGCCACTGGACGAGTACACGCGCGAGGCGTTGCCGCTCATCCTCGCGGTCGTCGTCCTCATCTTCGCCATGGCTTTCTTCCCGCAGATCGTGATGTTTCTACCCAACCTCCTCATGCCCTGAAAGGGCGATCGCCCGCGCCATGCCCACCACCATCGCCGCCATCCGGGCCACGCCCGTCACGGTCCCGCTCGAGGCGCCCCTCCTGCACAGCAACGGCGCGCACTGGGGCCGTTTCGTGCGCACCGTGGTGGAGGTCGAGACGAGCGACGGCTTCGTGGGCCTGGGCGAGATGGGCGGCGGCGGCGAGGATGCCACGCGCGCGTTCGCCGGGCTCGAGCGATACCTCCAGGGGCACGATGTCTTCGCGCTGGAGAAGATGCGCTTCGCCATCTGCAATCCCACGGCGAGTCTGTACAACAACCGCACGCAGCTCCACGCCGCGCTCGAGTTCGCCTGCCTCGACATCATCGGGCAGAAGCTCGGCGTGCCCGTGCACGCGCTCCTCGGCGGCAAGGTGCGCGACGCCGTGGAGTTCGCGAGCTACCTCTTTTTCCGCTACGCCAATCCCGACACCGGCGAAGGCGAGGTGCGCACGGCCGCGCAGCTCGTGGCCAACGCCGCCGAGCTCAAGGCGAAGCACGGCTTCACCTCGCACAAACTCAAGGGCGGCGTGTACCCGCCCATGCACGAGCTCGCCTGCTACCAGGCGCTCGCAGCGTCGCTGCCCGGCGAGCGCTTTCGCTACGACCCCAATTCCGCCCTCTCCCTGGCCGACGCCATCGCCTTCGGCAGAGGCATCCTCGACATCCGCAACGATTACTTCGAGGACCCCGTATGGGGCATGCCACAGATGAAGCGGCTGAAGGAGTTCGTGCCGCTGCCGCTTGCCACCAACAGCGTCGTGGTGAACTTCGAGCAGCTCGCCGAGAACGTGCGCAACGGAGCGGTGGACGTGATCCTGCTGGATACCACTTTCTGGGGCGGCATCCGCCCGTGCATCAAGGCGGCCGGCGTGTGCGAGACGATGGGCCTGGGCGTGGCCGTGCACAGCTCGGGCGAGCTCGGCATCCAGCTCGCCACGATGCTGCACATGGGATCGGTGGTGCCCAATCTGGGCTACGCCGCGGATGCGCACTACCATCATTTGGTCGACGACGTGATCGTGGGCGGCCCGCTGCGCTACGAGCGCGGCGCGATCCGCGTGCCGGACGCTCCCGGACTCGGCGTGACGCTCGACCGCGCCAAGCTCGCTCGCTATCACGAGCTCTTCCGCGAGCTGGGTGGCTACCCCTACGATCGCGACCCCGGCCGCCCGGGCTGGTACCCGCTCATTCCCAACGACCGCTGGGCCGACCCCGGCGTTTCCTTGCGGCCTTTGCTAAGATAGAAAAGAAGAGGGTCGCCACACCCGGTGACCCGCACTGCAGCATTCCCGGAGGAAAGACATGGCAGGAAGACTTGCCGGCAAGACGGCGCTGGTCACGGCCGCCGGCCAGGGCATGGGCCACGCGTGCGCCTTGCAGATGGCCGCCGAAGGCGCCACGGTGTACGCCACCGACGTCAAGCCCGAGCTGCTCGAGGCCTTCAACGGCGTGCCCAACATCATCACCCGCAAGCTCGACGTGCTCGACGACGTGGCGGTGCGCCAGATCTTCGACGAGCTTCCGGCCCTGGACGTCCTCTTCAACTGCGCGGGCTATGTGCACCACGGCTCCATCCTCGAGTGCACGCCCAAGGACTGGGATTTCAGCTTCAACCTCAACGTGCGCTCGATGTACATCGCCATCCAGGCGGCGCTGCCCAAGATGCTCGACAAGCACCTGAAGCACGGCACCTGGGCATCGATCATCAACATGGCATCGGTGTCGGGGTCGGTAAAGGGCATCGTCAACCGCTTCATCTACGGCACGACCAAGGCCGCCGTGATCGGACTCACCAAATCGGTGGCGGCCGACTACGTGCAGAAGGGCGTGCGCTGCAATGCCATCGCCCCGGGCACCGTGGACACGCCGTCGCTGGGCGACCGGATCAATGCATTCGCCGATCCGGCGGAGGCGCGCAAGATGTTCATCGCGCGCCAGCCCATGGGCCGTCTCGCCAAGGCCGAGGAGATCGCGCCGATCGTGACCTACCTCGCGTCCGACGAATCCGCTTTCGCCACGGGGCAGGTGTTCGTGGTCGATGGGGGGATGATGATCTAGTTCGTTCGATGCAAATGGCGGTCGAGACGTCTTGCTGATGCGTCTCGCCTGCGTTGCGCCATTTGCATCGATCTAAAGTCAGGCTGACGGCTTGGGGCGGCCCGGCGCCGTCAGCTGGAAGAGGCAAGGCAACAACGAGCGTCCTGCGAGGGATTGCGTGGCGCCGATCGACTGGCCGCGTTCGCTCGCACACACCATCAATTCGGAGACTGCATGAAACTCGTACGCTACGGACCCGCCGGCAAGGAAAAGCCCGGCCTCATCGACGCCGACGGCAAGCTGCGCGACCTGTCGAAGAAGGTCAAGGACATCGACGGCGAGGCGCTCGCCCCCGGCGTGCTCGCGATGCTCGCCAAGCTCGACACCAAGAAGCTGCCGCTCGTGAAGGGCAAGCAGCGCCTGGGCTCGTGCGTGGCCAAGCCCTCGCAGTTCGTGGCGATCGGCCTCAACTTCGTGGACCATGCCAAGGAGTCGGGGGCGCCCATTCCCGACCATCCGGTCGTGTTCTTCAAGTCCCCAGGCTCGATGGTGGGGCCGAACGACAACGTGATGGTGCCCAAGAACTCCACCCAGCTCGACTGGGAAGTGGAGCTCGGCATCGTGATCGGCCGCAAGGCGAGCTACGTCGACAAGAAGGACGCCCTGAAGTACGTCGCCGGCTACTGCGTGATCAACGACGTCTCGGAGCGCGACTTCCAGCTCAAGAAGAGCGCGGCGCAGTGGAGCAAGGGCAAGGGCTGCGACACCTTCGGCCCCACCGGCCCCTGGATGGTCACCAAGGACGAGATCAAGGATGTGCAGAACCTCGGGATGTGGCTCGACGTGAACGGGGAGCGCCGGCAAACCGGCAACACGCGCACCATGATCTTCGGCGTGGCCGACATCGTCTCCGACGTGTCGCAGTACATGACCCTCCTTCCGGGCGACGTGATCACCACCGGCACGCCCCCCGGCGTGGCGCTGGGCATGAAGCCTCCGCAGTGGCTGCAGCCCGGCGACGTAATGACGCTCGGCATCGACGGCCTGGGCGACCAGCGCCAGAAGGTCGTGCCCTTCAAGGGAAAGAAGTAGCGGTCCGCTCCCCGCGGCCGAAAGCCAGTAGGCCGCACGCGCCGGCGGCGGCGAGCACCGCCCCGGCGCGCAGCACGAGGTGAATGGCCGCGGGATCGCTCGCGGCCTTCTCCGCCGAGCCGGCAATGACCTCGAGCGCGGCGGCCGCGATGGCGACGCCGACCGCTCCCAGCAGTACCAGAGAGGTGAGCGTCACCCCCGAGGCCGCGCCCACGTCCGCCGGCGACACCACCGCCTGCGTGGCCACGTTGGCGAGCGCCCAGCCAAGCCCCAGTCCGATGCCGGTGACGAGAAAGAGCGGCGTATACAGCCATAGCGACGACACGCTGGTCAGGCCCATGATGCCGGCCGCGCTGATGAACATTCCGATCGCCATCAGGCGGTCGGCGGGAAATTGCTCGGCGAGCCTGCCCGACCAGTAGCTCGCCGACCCGGCGCCCGCCGACAGGGCGAGG
>CALFEY010000268.1 GCA_937958295.1 uncultured Pseudomonadota bacterium | reverse complement strand
CGCACGTGTGCCATCACCCGGGCGATGTCCGGCGCGGGGTCCGCGGCGACGAGCCCGAAGCGTGCCGCGTGGCGCATGTCGTGCGCGACCCTGGCGGCCGCCACCAGCGCCTTGGACGGAACGCAGCCGTGCCACAGGCAATCGCCGCCCAGGCGATCGCGCTCCACGAGGGCCACGCGAGCGCCGAGCTGCGCGCCGCCCGCCGCGACGACGAGGCCGCCGGACCCGCCGCCGATTACCACGAGGTCGAAGTCGGTCACGGGACGCGCTTGGCCTGGGCCTTGGCGAGCTTGGGTGCGGGCAGGGCGTACTCCAGGCCGTCGACGAGCTCCGCCACCGAGTACGAGCGGGTGAGGTCGCCAAGCAGAGGGGCGCAGCGCTCGCGCGCGAGCAGGCGTCGCACGCGGTAATGCGCGTCGGCGAGGTGCACTGAGACGCCGTCAATGGCAGCGCGCCGGGCGAAGTCGGTGAGCATGCGCACCGTGGACAGGTCGATATCGGTGGTGAAGGCGAGGTCGATCACGATGCGCCGCGGCGGCGGATCCGTGCGCTCGAGGAGCGTGACGAGATGCTGGCGCACGCTGTCCACGTTGAAGTAGAGCAGTGCCGCGTTGCAGCGGAACACGAGCACGCCGGGGATTGCCTGGGCGGTGGGGTGCCGCACCAGCGAGGCGAAGTTGTCGGTATCGGGAATGCGGCCCATCACCACGCACTCGGGAATGGCGAGCTTGCGGATCAGCATCGCGAGGGAGAACACGCACGCCACCAGCACGCCCTTGAGGATGCCGAGGCCCAGCACCGCGAGGATCGTGACCAGCGCGATGAGGAAGTCGCCCTTGCTTACCCGCAGGAGCTGGCGGAGCTCGTCGATCTTGAACATGCTCTGCACGGAGGCCAGCACCAGCGCGGCGAGCAGGGGCTGTGGCAGTTGGTCGAAGAGCCCGGTGAGAAAGAGCAGCACGATCGCCATCCACGCGGAGCAGACGACGAGCGACACCGGAGTGCGCGCTCCCGCCTCGTCGTTGACGAGCGATTGCGACAGCCCGCCGGCAGAGGGAAAGCCGTGACCCACCGAGATCGCGAGGTTGGCCGCCGATAAGCCCACGAGCTCGCGGTTGGGATCGATAGGGTAGTCGTGTCGCAAGGCGAGCAGGCGCGCGGCCGCGATGCCTTCGTTATAGGCCAGCAGGAAACAGGCGAGCGAAAGCGGGAGCAGCGTGTCGAGCTCGTGCCAGTCGAACACCGGGAGCGCGGGCATCGGGATGCCGCCGGGGATGCTGCCCACCGACGCGATGAGCAGCGACTGCGCTGCGGGCAGTTCCATCAGCGCAAGGCACAGTGCCACCACGATGAGCGGGATCGGCCAGCGTGGACGCAGGGCGTGGCCCACCTGCAGCACCGCGAATGCGGCAAGTCCCAGGAGCAGCGACGGCACATGGACGCCGCCGAGATTGGCGGCGATCTGGGCCAGCGTGCGCCACATGTCCCCGGGGAAGGACGCGAGCCCCAGCAGCAGCGGCAGCTGGCTGATGGCGATTACGATCCCGGCCCCGATCTTGAAGCCGGTGAGCACGGTCTCGGAAATGAAGTGCACGATGCCGCCCCAGCGCATGAGCGCCGCGAAGAGCGCGGTGAGGCCCACGAACAATGCGGTGGCGGTGGCGAGCTGCGCGTAGCGCACGGGGTCGCCGGGGGCGAGGGCGCCGAGGGTGACGGCGAGCGTGAGAGCGATCGATGACGTCGGCCCCACGGCGAGTTGCCGCGACGATCCCACGAGGGCGTAGGCAATGCCGCCGAAGAGATAGCAGTACAGGCCGGTCTGCACCGGCATGCCCGCGAGCTGGGCATAGGCGATGGAGCTCGGGATCGCGTAGGCGGCAAGCGTGCTGCCGGCGAGCGCGTCGCCGCCGAAGTCGCGCCGGCGGTAGCCATTCCGCCACGCCGGCCAGCGCGAGGTTGACGCGGGCGTCGAGGCGGAGGATGGGGCCGGCGGTAGCGGAACGGGTTCGGGCGTGGCCACGGGGAGGGCGAGGCGCGGACGGTCGCGGGAGCGCGCGCAATTGCGAAGGCGAGTGTACCCCGGGCCCCGGGTCGGCCGCGCGACCCCATCTGCGATAATGGCGGACTGCCCTTCACCGTTTCAAGGCACCGTGGCCCGCCTGCTTGCTGTCATCCTCTCCTTCGCCTGCGCGTGCGCCGTGCCGCAGGTCCTCGCGCAGACTGCTGCGCCCAAGCGCGGCGAGGCCCCCAAGCCCGAGGCTCCGGCAAGGGCCCCTGCCAAGGCGGAGCCGGCCAAGACCGATGCCCCCAGGCCCGACCCCCAGGCGTTGCTCGCCGCGGCCAAGGCCGCGAGCGGCGGGGCAGCCTGGGATGCCCTGCGCACGCAGCACAGCGTGGTGAAGCTCGGCGCCGCGGGCCTTGAGGGCACCGCGGAGCGCTGGAGCGATATCGAGAACGGCCGGGCGCTGCTGCGCTTCTCGATCGGTCCGATCACCGGGGCCCTCGGCAACGACGGCAAGGTCGTGTGGACGCAGGACGGCACGGACGAGCCCAAGATCGAGACGTCGTCCACCGCGCTCGAGCTCGCGGCCAATGCGGCGTATCGCGACCGCCTCGCGTTCTGGTTTCCCGACCGGGTGCCGGCGCGCATCGAGTACAAGGAGCGCGCCCAGGCCGACGGGCGTGCCTACGACGTGCTGCTCATCACCCCCAAGGGCGGGCGTGCCTTCGAATTCTGGCTCGACCCGCAGACGAAGCTCATCGAGCGCCTGGTGGAGAACGAGGGCGAGGCCACGCGCACCGAGGTCTATTCCGACCGCCGCGAGGTACAGGGCGTGCGCATTCCCTTCAAGGTGCTCACGCGGCGTGGCGATCCCAAGTTCGACGAGACGGTGGAGATCCAGAAGCTCACCTACAACGAGCCGTTGGCCGGCATCGCCTTCGGCCCCCCCGAGGCGGCACAGGAAATCGGCTTCCCCGAGGGCCGTGCCGCGGTGGAGGTGCCGTTCGAAGTGTATTCGGGGCACCTCTTCGTGCAGGTGTTGCTCGACGGCCGCGGCCCGTTCCGCATGCTGCTCGACGCCGGCGGCGCGAACGTGCTGACTCCGCAGACCGCGCAGGTGCTGGTGGGGCCGGGCAAGCCCATTCCGCCCGGGCTGCCGGTGGCGAGCACGTCGATCGGCGGCGTGGAGCTCAGCGGCCAGAAATACATGGTGGCCGACATCGACGGCTTCTTCCGTCGCGTGGAGGGTCTGGACGACGTCGCCGGCATCCTCGGTCTCGAGTGGTTCGTGCGCATGCCGGTGCGCCTCGACTACGCGCGCGGGCGCGTCACGTTCTACGACCCGGACAAGTTCAAGTATGCCGGCGGTGGCACCAAGGTGGCGGTGGCATCGCGCGGCCGCCTGCCGCAGGTGCGCGGCAGCCTAGACGGTGTGGAAGGCGTTTTCGAGATCGATACCGGCAGCCGCGGCTCGCTCACGCTCGCGCCGGCGTTCGCCGCGAAGAACGATATCGCGAAGCGGCTTCCCGCCAAGAACGTCGCGGTCACCGGGGCCGGCGTGAGCGGTCCGATGCGCGCATCGCTCGCCCGCGCGAAGGTATTGAAGCTCGGCGGCGTCGAAGTGCCCAATCCGATCGTGGCCATCCCGCAGGTGGAAGGCGAGGCAGTGAAGACGGAGCTCGCGGGCAACGTCGGGCACGCGTTGATGCGGCAAT
>CALFEY010000267.1 GCA_937958295.1 uncultured Pseudomonadota bacterium | reverse complement strand
GCTTTTCAGAAGACGATCGACGTCAACATCCGCGGCTTCTTCGTGGCGAGCTGCGCAGCGGCCAAGCTGATGCAGCGCAACGGCGGGGGCGCCATCGTGAACATCGGCTCCATCGGCGGCGTGGTGCCGGGTCCGTACCAGGGCATCTATTCCATCACCAAGGCAGCCGTGATCGGCATGACGAAGGTCTTCGCCGCCGAGTGCGCGAGCATGGGCGTGCGCGTCAACGCGGTGCTGCCGGGCATCACGCAGACTCGCATGACCACGACCCTGGTCGAGGACGAGGCGATCCTGCGCCAATACCTCGAGCACGTTCCGCTCGATCGTGTGGCGCAGCCGCCCGAGATCGCCGGTGCTGTGCTGTACCTCGCCTCGCCTGCGGCGAGCTACACCACGGGTGTGTGCCTGCCGGTGGACGGCGGCTTCCTTGTCAGATGAGGTCGCGATGAGAGCCCGCACCCCCATTCTCGTCGGCATCGGCGTGGCCACGCAGCGCGAGGAGGATCCGACGCGTGCCCTCGAGCCGCTCGACCTCATGCTGGCGGCCGTGCGGGACGCTGCCTCGGATGCCGGTGGTGCCCATGCGGCCCTTCTCGCGGGCGTGGGCCGCATTGCCGTGCCCAAGGGCCGCTGGAAGTATCAGAACCCGGGTGGCGCGATCGCGCGCAGCATCGGGGCCCAGGGAGCGGTATCGGTACTGGCGTCGGTAGGCGTGCTGCAGCAGACGCTCATCGGCGAGGCCTGCCGCGCGATCGCCGAGGGCGAGGCGCACACCACGCTCGTGGTCGGTGGCGACGCCGGCTATCGCATCCTGCGTGCCCAGATCGCCGGCGTGCGCGCGAGCGAGCGGCAGCAGGACGACCTGCCTGCCGTCTCGCTCACCCCGGCGGACGAGTTGCGCCATCCCGCCGAGCTGCGCGCGGGCATGAAGATGCCCGTGGGACTGTACGCGATCCTGGAGAGCGCGTATCGCGCGCGGCAGGGGTGGTCGGTGGACGCGCATCGCGACCACCTTGCGCGGATGTACAGCCGCTTCTCGCATATCGCCACCGACAACCCGCATGCGTGGAACCGCAAGCGGCTCGAGCCGGCGGTCATCCGCGAGGCATCGGAGCGCAATGCGATGCAGGCGTTCCCGTACACGAAGCTGCACTGTTCCACCTGGAACGTCGATCAGGCCGGGGCGTTGCTGTTTTGCTCCGAGGCTCGCGCCGACGAGCTCGGCATCCCGCGGCACCGGCGCATCTATCCGTGCGCGAGCACGGAGTCCAACCACATGGCGCAGGTGTCCACGCGCGAGGACCTCGCCGCGTGTCCCGGCGCGGGCATTGCGGGGCGCGCCGCGCTCGATGCATCCGGGCTCGCCATCGACGAGCTCGATCTCGTCGAGCTGTACACGTGCTTCCCCGTCGCGGTCGAGACCTACGCGGCGGAGCTATGCATCCCCACGACGCGTGATCTCACGGTGACGGGCTCGATGGCCTTCGCCGGGGGGCCGTACAACAACTACGTGATCCAGGCGACGTGCCGCATGGGCGAGCTGTTGCGCGAGGGACGTGGCCGCCACGGGCTCGTGTCCTCGGTCTCCGGCGTGCTCACCAAGCAGGGCTTCGGCGTGTGGTCGCGTGAACGGCCGGTCGATGGCTTCGGCTGGCGCGACGTATCTGCCGAGGTGGCGCGCGTCGATGCGCCGCGTCGCGTGCTCGAATCCGCAATGGGGCCGGCGGTCATCGCGGGCTACACCGTCCTGCACGAGCGCGGCCGGATGCCGCGCGGCGTGGCCCTCGTGGACACGGGCGACGGCCGGGCCGTGGTGGACACGGAGGATTCCGCCCTCGTCGCGCGCATGGAATCGGCGGAGATGGTGGGCACGCCGGTGATCCTCGGCGCGAACCACGCGTTCACCGCATGAGCGCCGGCGCACGTCTTCCGGGGGCTCCCGAGCCCACGCGCTTCTGGCCTGGCGCCGGCGGCATCACGCTGGCCGGCGACGAGTGGGGTCCGCGCGAGGGTCCGCTCGTGATCCTGCTGCACGGCGGCGGGCAGACGCGGCATGCCTGGCGCGACGTGGGTGCCACGCTCGGCCACGCCGGCTATCGCGCGGTGGCCTTCGACGCGCGCGGCCACGGCGATTCAGGCTGGGCACCCGATGGCCGCTACACGCAGGATGCGATGGTCGACGATCTCGTGCACGTCGTGGAGGGGCTGGGCAACGCGCGTCCGGCCCTCGTGGGCGCGTCGATGGGCGGCGGCACCAGCCTGGTCGCCGCGGGCGAGGATCGCGTCGATGCCACCGGCCTCGTGCTGGTGGACATCGCGCCGCGCGTCGAGCCCGAGGGCGTGGCGCGCATCCGCGCCTTCATGCTGCAGAAGCCGGAAGGGTTCGACACCCTCGAGGAAGTGGCCGACGCCATCGCGAGCTATCAGCCGCAGCGGCCGCGCCCGCGCAACCTCGATGGCCTCGCCAAGAACCTGCGCCGCGACGCCGAAGGCCGCTACCGGTGGCACTGGGACCCACGCTTTCTCGACCGCCAGGTCGACGTCGCGCTGCGCCAGCAACGCTTCGAGGCGAGCGCGGCGCGGCTCGCGCTGCCCGTCCTGCTGGTGCGCGGCGGCATGTCCGATGTGCTCACGGAGGAGGGTGCGCGCGAATTCCTTGCGCTGTGTCCGCACGCGGAATACGTGAACGTGCGCCAGGCGGGGCACATGGTCGCCGGCGACCGCAACGACGTGTTCGGCCAGGCGGTGATCGATTTCCTGGGCCGCGCGGTGCCGGTGGACGGCGCACCGGTGCATCCGCCACACGCGCCGGGTGTGCACCGCCCCTGGCCCGCGGGAGATCTCAACGATGTCCCATGAGGCGCGTCCACGGGTTCATCCGCGGCGCGATGCTCGCGGATGGAGGAGGAAGGCGTCATGAGTGAGGTGCGCAGCGAGCTGCACTGGGGGCGGGTCATGCGCTGCTACCGCGAGCGGCCCGCCACCGTCGACGCGCTCTTTCGCGAGACCGTGCGCGGCGACCCCGAGGCCCTGGCGCTCGTCGACGGCGATGCCCGGCTCACCTACCGCGTGCTCGACCGGCGCGTGGCCGCGCTGGGCGCGGGCCTCGTCGCCTGCGGCGTGCGCCCGGGCGATCGCGTGGCAGTGATGCTCGCCAACGGCCAGGACGCGGTGATTGCCACGCTCGCCACCGCGCGCATCGGTGCGGTGATCGTGCCGATCGGCACGCGCCTGCGGCAGCCGGAGATCGCCTACATCCTGGGCGACTCGCAGGCGGCCGTGCTCATCCACGGCCCGGAGTTCGCGGGCGAGCTCCCGCCTGCCACGGACACTGCCGCGGCCGCCATGCGCTTTTGCACGGGCACGCCCGCTTACGACGCGCTTCATGGCCCCGGCGAGGTGACGCCCGCCGAAGTGGACGAGGACGACCTCTTCGGCCTCCTCTACACCTCGGGCACCACCGGCAAGCCGAAGGGTGCCACGCTTACGCATCTGGGCGCCGTGCACTCGGCGCTGCATTGGGCGCAGTGCCTCGGACTGCGTCATGGCGAGCGCACGCTGCTGTGTATTCCATGGTCGCACGTGGCCGGGTTGTGCGGCGTGGTGCTCCCCTTCCTGCGTTACGGTGCCCGCCTCGTGCTGATGCGGGAGTTCAAGCGGCGCGATTTCCTCGAGCTCGCCGCGCGGGAGCGCATCACGCACGCACTGCTGGTGCCGGCGATGTATGGCCTCCTGCTCCTCGAGCCCGATCTCGCGAGCTTCGATTTGTCCGCGTGGCGTCTCGGCGTGTTCGGCAGCGCGCCCATGCCCCAGGCCACGATCGAGCGCTTCGCGCAGGCCGTGCCACACCTTGTGATGTGCAACGCCTACGGCGCGACGGAGACGACCTCACCTGCCACGATCATGCCGCCGGGCGAGGGCGCGCGGCATGCTGACAGCATCGGCAAGGTCGTGCCATGCGGCGGCATCTGCGTCATGGACGACGCGGGTCGCGAGGTGGCGCCCGGCGAGACGGGCGAGTTCTGGATCACCGGCCCCATGGTGGTGCCTGGCTACTGGCGCAACGAGACGGCCGATTCCGCGAGCTTCGCGGGTGGCTACTGGAAGTCGGGCGACATCGGGTCGATCGATGCCGACGGCTACGTGCGTATCGCCGACCGCAAGAAGGACATGATCAATCGCGGCGGCTTCAAGGTCTATCCCGCGGAAGTGGAGAACGAGCTGTGCGCGTACCCGGGCGTGCTCGAGGCCGCGGTCGTGGGGCGCCCCGACGACGTCCTGGGCGAGCGCGTGGTGGCCTTCGTCAATGCGCAGGACGCCGCGGTCACCAGTGAGGCGATCCACGCGTTCTGCGCCGCGCGCATGGCCGACTACAAGGTGCCCGAGTTCGTGGTCGTGGCCGACCGCGCCTTGCCGCGCAATGCGAACGGCAAGATCCAGAAGGCCGAGCTGCGGGAGCGTGCGCGCGAGCCGGGAGGACCCCGATGAGCGAGGCGACCGACCGCATGGACGACGTGTGCGCGCTGCCGCTGGTGCAGCGCATGGCCGCCACGTTCGACCTCGATCCCGGCCGTTTCCGCGAGGGCGATCCCTTGCCGCGCGGCTGGCATGTGTGCATGTTCGCGGTGCCCACGCGACAGTCGCAGCTGCGGGCCGACGGTAGCGCTTCGCTAGGCGTGACGCTGCCCGACGTCGGCCTGCCGCGGCTCATGATCGGCGGCCGGCGCATCCGCTTCACGGGCGACATCCCGATCGGCAGCGCGGTCCGCCGCGAGAGCCGGCGGCAGGCGGTGATCGAGAAGGAGGGCCGCTCCGGGCGCTTCGTGATCGTGACGATCCGCCACGACGTTCACGTGCAGGGCCAGTCGCGGCCGGCCATCGAGGAGGAGCAGGACTATGTGCTGCGGGAGGCCGTCGACGCCGCGGTGCCGGCGGCGCCCAAGGCCGCGCCGGCGACTTCCACGGCTCGCCCCGCCGACGTGACGCGCACCTTCACGCCCACGGAAACGCTTCTCTTCCGCTACTCGGCCATCACCTTCAATCCGCATCGCATTCACTACGACCAACCGTATGCCACCGCGAGCGAAGGCTATCCCGCGCTCGTGGTCAACGGCGGCATCGCCTCGATCCTGCTGCTCGAGCTCTTTCGCAGCGCGGCGGGACGCGAGCCGC
>CALFEY010000266.1 GCA_937958295.1 uncultured Pseudomonadota bacterium | reverse complement strand
TCCCACCGCCTTGTCCATCGCGCCCGGCGCGCAGCCAGTGTCCAGCGACCTCACGAGCGTGTTCTCGCTCGCGTGGCTCGAGGGTTGCTGGAGCGGCAACGTCAACCAGCGCAGCTTTCGGGAGCACTGGACCCCCGTGCGCGGCAACGTGCTCCTTGGCGTGGGCTCCACGGTGTTTCAGGGGAAGGTGCAGGACTTCGAGTACCTGCGCATCGAGCAGAAGCCCGACGGCGTGTTCTACGTCGCGCTCCCGGCGGGCAAGAACGAGACGCCCTTCAAGCTGATGTCGATCACGCCCGACGACCAGGCCACGCTCTACACCTTCAGCAACGCCGCCAACGACTTCCCGCAGGAGATCGTGTACCGGCGCGCGACCGAGGGCTGGTTGTACGCCACCATCCAGGGCAAGCTCAAGGGCGAGGATCGCAAGGTGGTCTTCCCCATGCGTCGCGTCGACTGCGAGACCGGCGACTTCATCCGCCAATAGCCGTGCCGGATCCATCGCCGGCCCTGGCGAGCTTCGAGCGGATGCTCGCGAGCGGCAAGGACAGCGCGCTCCTGCGCTTCTCGCTCGGCAACGAGCATCTGAAGGCCGGCAACGTGGAGACCGCCGTCGCACATCTGCGGCAAGCGGTCGCACTCGACGCCGGTTATACCGCGGCCTGGAAGGCCCTCGGCCGTGCGCTGGCCGACCACGGCCTCGCCGACGACGCGCTCGCCGCTTACCGCGAGGGCATCGCGGTGGCGGAGCGCAAGGGCGACAAGCAGGCGGGCAAGGAGATGCAGGTGTTCGCGCGTCGCCTGGAGAAGGCGCGCGGCGCCTAGGCGCTCCGGCGGCGCGCCCCGCGCGCGCTCATGCGGCAGCGGGTGAGGCGGCCGCCAGTCCGTTGAAGCACGTGTCGAGCATCGCCTCGACGATGCCTTCGTCGTTGAGTGTGCTCGCCATCCGCAGGAAGTCGAGGGTGGGGTCGCAGGTGCGCGCGTAGATCGTGAACAGCACCACCTCGTCGCGGACCTCGGGGCGCAGCGCTCCTTGCGTCCTGGCTTGCGCGATCCACCCGAGCAGCAGCTCGTTCATGGCGTTGATCGCGGTGACGTAACCCTCGTTGGCGAGCAGTCCCGCCATGAGCGAGGGACTGGTGGCCGGCAGGTAGGGCACGCCGCCCGCCAGGCGCTCCTGAAGGCACCACCGCAGCAACGAGCGCAGGCGAGCCGCCGGCTCCCGGTCATCCAGCGACCGCGCATGCGCCAGGGTTCGCAGGAGCAGGCGCGTCATCGCTCCCGCGGCCAAGGCCTCCTTCGACGGGAAGTGCTTGTACAGGCTGCCCTTGGCGATGCCGACCTCGGAGGCGATGTCGTCGAGCGACATGAGGTCGTATCCCTTGCGCGCCAGCAGGCCGTTGGCCGCGTCGAGGATCGCATCCTCGCGCGCCGCGAACTGGCGGGCCTTGAATGTGACTTGCGTCCCCTTTTCTGCCTTGCTCATGGAAGACGTGAGTATAGTTTATGACTTGACAGTCATTTAACGACTATTGATACTTAGAAATGACCATTCGGATACATGGCCCTGTCGGTAGCAAGGGGCTTCGCGCTTGCTTCCATCCGGATCCAAAGGAGAGAACTTATGTTTAAACAAAGGCTTGTCCTATTCGTTATGGCCGTTGCGACGGTCGCGCTTACCGCCTGCGGAGGCGGCGATTCGGACGGTACCCTCAATGCCAAGCTGCGTGTGCTGCACGCCTCACCGGACGCGCCCAACGTGGACATCCTGGTCCGGGGCGTCGCGGTGGCCACCAACGTGCCCTATAAGGCCGCGACGTCCTATCGCGACGTCGCCGCGGGCGATGTCGACATCCGCGTCAATGTCACCGGTACGCAGACGGCGGCGATCGCCGCCACCCCCTTCCTCGCCGCGGACAAATCGTACACGTTGATCGCGGCCAACAAGGTGGCCTCGATCGAGCCGCTGCTCATCGAGGACGTCACCACCGCCGTGCCCGCCGGCAATGCGCGCCTGCGCGTGGTCCATGGAGCGCCGAGCGCGCCTGCGGTCGACGTGTACGTGACGGCGCCTGCCGCGTCCATCGACACCGCGTCGCCCACGCTGACGAACGTGGCGTTCAAGGGAGTTTCGGGCGCGCTGCCGGTGCCCGCCGGCGACTATCGCATCCGCGTGACGGCCACTGGCTCGCGCACGCCGGTGTACGACTCCGGGACGGTGGCGCTCGCCGCGGGACAGGATCTGCTCGCGGTCGCGGTGGACCAGGGCTCGGGTGCCTCGCCGATCTCCCTCGTGGCGCTGCCGGCCACGGGCGGGGTGCTCGAACTCAAGGACATCCGCGCAACGGTGCGCGTGGTCCATGCCTCGCCCGATGCGCCCGCGGTGGACATCCTCGTCGACAATGCCGTCGCGCTCGGCAACGTGCCGTATCCCACAGTGTCCTCGTATCTCGAGGTGCCGGCAGCGACGTACAACTTGAAGGTCAATGCTGCAGGCACAGCGACGACGGTGATCAATGCCGACGTGCCGTTCGAGCCGTCCGCGACGTACACCGTGCTGGCGACGGGCTTCCTCGCCAACATCGCTCCGCTGGTCGTCACCGACGACCTCACGCTGCCCGTCGCCAACCGCTCCAAGCTGCGGGTCATTCATGCGTCGCCGGATGCGCCCAACGTCGACGTGTTCGTCGGCGGCAATCGCGTGCTTGCCAACGTGCCCTTCCGCGCGGCCTCGGAGTACCTCATCGTGCCGTCGGGTGGCTATGGCGTGGAAGTGCGCGTGGCCGGCACGAGTACCGTTGTCCTCGCCGCCAACGTGACCCTCGAGTCGCGCAAGATCTACACGGCACTGGCCATCGGCACCGTGGCGAGCGGACCCAATCCGCTGCAACTCAAGGTGGTGACCGATCGTTGATGCGCGGCGGTCCCGTGGCCTTCACGCGGCTGCGGGACCCGGGGAGCGGCGGCGTGCCGCTTTCCGCCTGCGCCTGCACGGTGTCGGCATGGACGACGATGCCCATGTCGACCGCGCACAGCACGCGCTTGCCCACGCACGTGCTGGCGCCGTCTTAGAGCCTGCCGACGGCCCCAGCGCCCTTCCGCACGCCCTCCACGCCGCGATTGGCGAGCGCGTCAGCGCGCTCGTTGTCGGCATCCGCCGCATGGCCGCGCACCCATTTCCAGCGCACCGTGTGGCGCGCCGCGGCCGTTTCGAGCTCGCGCCACAGGTCGGCATTCTTCACCGGCTTCTTGTCGGCGGTCTTCCAGCCGTTGCGACGCCAGCCGTGGATCCACGTCTCGATGCCGTTCTTCACGTACTGCGAGTCGGTGAAGAGCACCACGGTGGTGGGGCGCGTGAGGGATTCGAGGGCGCGGATCACCGCGAGCAGCTCCATGCGATTGTTGGTGGTGTGCGCCTCGCCGCCGAAGATCTCCTTCTCGCGCGCGCCGAAGCGCAGCAGCGCACCCCACCCGCCGACCCCAGGATTGCCCTTGCATGCGCCGTCGGTGTAGATGACGACCTCCGCCGCGGCGTCTGCCGCGTGCGCCTGGCTGCCGGCCGTCACTGCGGCAGCCGATCGGAGGTGGTGAGGCCTTCGCGCGCCGGGGCGAGCGCCTTCTCACGGCGTTCGCGCCGCTGCCAGGCGGGCGTGAGCACGCGCATGCCCAGCACTCGCTTGGTGGCACGCAGGAAGAACACGCCGCCGGCGATGGGCCACCAGCGATCGCCGGCGTTTTCGAAGAAGCCGAAGCGCTGCAACCACTTCTCGCGGGCGAACGGCGGCGCATAGGCGTCGAGGCGGCCGCCGGTCACGTCGAAGCCCAGCAGCGAGAGCCAGTCCTTCACGCGGTACAGCCCGATGAAGCCGCCGTTCCACGGCGGGGTCTGGCCGCGCCCGAAGTAGCGCTTCATGCCGTATAGCGAGAAGGGATTGAACCCGGCAATGACGATCTGCCCTTCGGGACGCACCACGCGATACGCTTCGCGCAGCATGAGATGCGGATCGTCGGTGAACTCGAGCGCATGCGGGAGCAGGAGGAGGTCCACGGAGTTCTCCTCGAACGGCAGCTCGTGGGGATCGGCGATCACGTTCGCGGGCGGGTCGTAGTCGACGGTGAAGCGGGACGGGATTCGGCTCTGCGCGAGGAACGGGCACCGCGGCAGGCCGATCTGCAGCGCGTGAAAGCCGAAGATGTCGGCGACCGTCTGGTCGAAGTAGGCCTGCTCGCGCGCGAGGACATAATGGCCGAGCGGCGTGGCAAACCAGTCACCAAGGGTGGGACCTTCGCCCGACGCTGCGGTTGACACCCTGCCGGACGGTCCCGAAGATGCATCCATGGCAACGATTATCCCCATCCCCGCTTTCGCGGACAACTACATCTGGCTCCTCCGCCACGGCGATCGTGCGGCGGTCGTGGATCCGGGCGATGCGCAACCCGTGCTCGCTGCGCTCGAGCGCGACGGGCTCGCGCTGACGGCCGTGCTCGCCACCCACCATCACAACGATCATGTGGGCGGCATCGCGGCGCTCGCGGACCGTTATCCCGGGCTCGCCGTATTCGGCCCCGCCCGCGAGGCGATTCCGCGGCGCACGCGTGCGCTGGGGGAGGGCGACGTCGTGGAGGTGCCGGGGATCGGGGTCACCCTGCGCGTGCTGGACATTCCGGGGCACACGTCGGGGCATATCGCGTATTGCGGCGACGTCGACGGCGTGTCGTCGCTCTTCTGCGGCGACACGCTCTTCGCGGCGGGATGCGGGCGGATCTTCGAGGGCACGCCCGACGAGATGTGGGCTTCGCTGTCGGCGCTGTCCGCGCTTCCGCCGGCCACGCGCGTGTACTGCGGCCACGAGTACACGCTCGCCAACCTCCGCTTCGCTCAGGCTGTGGAGCCCGACAACGGCGCGCTGTGGGACCGCCAGGCGCAGGCCCAGGCGCTGCGCGATCGAGGCGAGCCCACGCTGCCCTCCACCATCGGCCTCGAGCACGCGACCAATCCCTTCCTCCGTGCGGGGCGCGCCGACGTGCGCGCGGCGGCGGCGCGTCACGCGGGTCGGCCGCTAGCGAGCGACGTGGAGAGTTTCGCGGCGTTGCGGGCCTGGAAGAACGCTTTCTGATTCGCGTGGTCCGACCGGTGTCGCCCCCGGGCGATACCCGGCTCCCCTGCGGTTGACGCTGGCGCCTCCCGCGCCTACCATGCCGCGTCGCCTCCGACGCCACACGCTCCGCCCGGGGAAGGTCGAGCTTCACGCCATGAGAACCCGCAATTGCGACTGCTCCCGATTCTGATCACGGCCGCCGCGGTGCTCGTTGCTGGTTGCGCAACGTCGCCCGCCCCCCCGGCCGATGCGCTTCCGGCGCCCGCGCCCGAAGTCATCGCCGGTCCCGCCCCCGCTCCGCAAGACCCTCCTCCCCTCGACCTCGCCCCGATCAAGCCGCGTGAGCCCAAGCTCTTCGCGAGCTGGGCGCTGGCGGAGCTCGAGCCGTTGCCCGCGCCGGTGGGCGACCTGTGGGAGCGCATCGTCGAAGGCTATGCGATCCCCGACATCGACGGACCGCTCGTCGAGAAATGGGAGCAGTGGTATTCGCAGCGTCCCGACTACGTCGCGCGCATGGTCGAGCGCAGCCGCCGCTACCTCTATCACATCGTCACCGAAGTCGACGGGCGCAAGATGCCCACCGAGGTCGCGCTCCTGCCGATGATCGAGAGCGCCTACAACCCCACGGCGCTGTCGACCGCGCGCGCCGCGGGGATCTGGCAGTTCATTCCGTCTACCGGCAAGCACTACGGTCTCACGCAGAACTTCTGGATGGACTCGCGCCGCGACGTGCTCGCGGCCACCGACAAGGCCCTCGAGTACCTCACCAAGCTCTACGGCGACTTCGGCGACTGGCAGCTCGCGCTCGCCGGGTACAACTGGGGCGAGGGCAACGTCGCGCGCGCGCTCGCCAAGAACAAGTCGCGCGGGCTGCCGCTCACCTACGAAGCGCTCACGATGCCGGTGGAGACCCGCAACTATCTGCCCAAGCTGCAGGCGGTGAAGAACATCGTGCGCGATCCGGAGAAGTATGGCCTCGTGCTCGCCGACATCCCCGACGCGCCGTTCTTCACCGTGGTCAAGACCACGCGAAAGATCGATACCAAGCGGGCCGCCGAGATCGCCGAGATGTCTTTCGACGATTTCGTGGCCCTCAATCCGCAGCACAACCGCCCGGTGATCGCCGGCGCCGACGAGCAATCGATCCTCCTGCCCATCGACAACGCGGAGATCTTCGCCGCCAAGCTCGAGCTCACCGATCAGCCGCTGGTGTCGTGGCAGGCGTATCGCCTGAAGGCGAACGAGAACCTGGGCCATGTGGCCACCCGCTACGGCATGTCGGAGCAGACCCTGCGCGCGGTCAATGGCATTGGCTCGCGGGCGCGGGTTCCGGCAGGGCACATGCTGCTGGTGCCGGCCGAGCGACCGTCGCAAGAGACTGTGGAGGCGCTCGACCAGGCCGTATTTACCACGGTGCCGTCGGGCCGCACGTTCTACTACACGGTGCGCCGTGGGGACACGCTGCAGGGCGTTGCCGGGCGCTATGGCGTGACCGTGCAAGAGGTCAAGTCGTGGAACAGCCTGAACCGCGATTCGCTGCAAGCGGGGCAGAAGCTACGGGTCACGAGCGATGTCGTGCCGGTGGCCCGCGCCGGCGGGTCGTCCAAGCGCGCGGTCGCCACCAAGGGTGCGAGCAAGCAAGCCACAGGCAAGCGCGCGCCCGCCAAGAGCGCGGCGACCCCCAAGACCTCGGGCAAGGCCGCGAAGGGACACTCGCGCGGCACACCCACGGCCCGCGCGAACGGACAGCCGGGCGGATAGGGCGGCTCGCAAGTCGAGGGCGGTTCGGTGAAGGCACGCCGCGGGGGGCGACCCCGAAATAAAACGGGCGACCCTTGACGGAGTCGCCCGTTTTGGTCCGAAGCAGTATTGCGACGGACGTATGTGCCGCCGGCTTACAGCTTCTTGGCGGCCTTCTTCGCGGTTTTCTTGGCGGCCTTCTTCTTGGTCGCCTTCTTCGCGGTTTTCTTGGCAGCCTTCTTCTTCGCCGGCTTCTTGGCGGCCTTCTTGGCGGTCTTCTTCGCGGTTTTCTTGGCGGCCTTCTTCTTGGTCGCCTTCTTCGCGGTCTTCTTCGCCGACTTCTTGGCGGCCTTCTTCGCGGTTTTCTTGGCGGCCTTCTTCGGCGCTGCCTTCTTCTTGGCGGGCTTGCGCTTGGCCGCCTTCTTCTTCGGCGCCGCAGCCGGGGCCGCGGGCGTAATCATGGACATCATGTCAGCCATCATGGGTGTTTCTCCTGTCTGAGTATCGATAACTGTTATGTTGCTTCTCTTCGTGGCAGGTGGCGTTGGATCGTCGTTTTTTTCTGCAACCTCTTGACAAAACCACTCCGCCTGCTGCCTGCATTGTAGCCACGTTTGCGGCATTTGCAAGAATTCTTCAACGATTCCGACGCTTAGGTTCTCGATTGTTGCGCTTTGCGCACACGCGAAATCGATGCGCTCGCGCGTGCTGCGAATCGATGCGCGCGCATGCATCGCGACACGCTCACGGCAGCATCGATTCGTGCGCGAAAAGGTCGGTGACGAGCTCGCGGCGGCGCACGAGATGCGGCTGGCTATCGTCGACGAGCACCTCGCACGCGCGCGGCCGCGAGTTGTAGTTCGAGCTCATCACGTGGCCGTAGGCGCCGGCCACGCCGATGGCGAGCAGATCGCCCGCAGCGAGCGCCAGATGGCGGTCGTGCGCGAGGAAATCGCCGCTCTCGCAGATAGGCCCCACGATCTCCCACACGCGCACGTCCCCGGCGCGCGGGCGCACCGCGTCCACCGGATGCCACGCGTCGTAGAGCGACGGACGCAGGAGGTCGTTCATGGCGGCATCCACGATCGCGAAGCCCTTCGGCGCGCCGGGCTTCAGGTACTCCACCCGCGTGAGGAGAATGCCGCCGCTGCCCACCAGGCGCCGCCCCGGTTCGAACACGAGCGTCTCGCTGCGCCCGGCGAAGAGGTCGCGCACCATCTCCGCGTACTCGGCGAGGCGCAGCGGATGCTCGTCGCGGTAACGCACGCCGAGTCCGCCGCCCAGGTCGACGTGCGCCAGTGGAATGCCGTCGGCGCGCAGCGCATCCACGAGGTCGAGGATCTTGCTCGCGGCCTCCCGGTAGGGCTCGAGCTCGGTGATCTGCGACCCGATGTGGATGTCGATGCCGCGGACCTCGAGATGGCGCATCCCGGCAGCGCGACGGTACAGCGCGTGGGCGTCGTCGTAGGCGATGCCGAACTTGCTCTCCTTGAGCCCGGTGGCGATGTACGGGTGCGTCCGCGGGTCGACGTCGGGGTTCACGCGGAGGCTGACCGGCGCGCGCGTGCCAGCGCGTCCGGCCACGGCGTCGAGGCGCTCGAGCTCCGCGGGCGATTCCACGTTGAAGCAGTGGATGCCCGCGGCGAGCGCCTGCGCCATCTCGGCTTCGCTCTTGCCCACGCCGGAAAACACGACCTTGGCCGGATCGCCCCCCGCCGCCAGCACGCGCGCCAGCTCGCCGCCGGACACGATGTCGAAGCCGCTGCCGAGCCGCGCGAAGAGGTTCAGTACGGCCAGGTTGGAGTTGGCCTTGAGGGCGTAGCAGATGAGGTGGCGCGTGCCGGCGAAGGCGTCGGTGTAGTCGCTGAAGGCACCCTCGATCGCCGCGCGCGAGTAGACGTAGCAGGGGGTGCCGAACTCGGCTGCGATGGCGGACAGCGGGACGTTCTCGGCGTGCAACTCGCCGTTGCGATACGCGAATGCGCTCATGGATCGTTCACTCCAGGGGCGGGCGGGCCGCGCTGCGGCCGCACGAGGGTCAGGACTTGCGTTCGACGGGCGGCGTGACCGTGGGCGGCAGCGGAGGCGATGAAGGCCCCGGCTCCACCGATGGCCTGGCCGCGGGCGGCGCCACTGTGGCGGGCGCGTCGGCCCGTGGCAGGTAGAGCGGCCCCTTGATGCCGCACGCGGCGCATGCCAGTGCGAGGGCGGCGAGCACGGCGATGCGCCATGGATGACGTAACATCATGCGGAAATCCTAACACGCACACCATGAGCGCCGACACCGCCTTTCTTGCTGCCGCCGATGCCACCCTGGCGGCGATCGGCGCCGCGCTCGACGCCGCCGCCGACGACTCCGATGCGGACGTCGACTGGAGCCTCAACGACGGCATCCTCACGATCGACGGCGGCGCCGGCGGCAAGATCATCGTCAACCGGCACGCGGTGAATCATGAGATCTGGGTGGCGGCGCGGGCGGGCGGCTTTCACTTCCGCGCAAGTGCCGGCGCCTGGCACGACACGCGCACGGGCGCCGCGTTGGGCGAGCGGCTCGCGCAATTGCTGCGCGACCAGATGGGACTCGCCGCCGATCTCGCGGGCCTGCCGCCGCCTCCGGGCTAGCGCCGTCCGCCCGCCGGCGACTGTACCGGCCGAGCCGACGCGCGCGAGCTAGGCTGCGAGCAGCGCGGTCCAGTCCTCGAGCTGCCGGCGCAGCGCCGCGTGGCCGGGCATGAGCTTCTCCACCAGCGCCCAGAAGCGTGGCGAATGATTGAGCTCCACGAGGTGCGCGATCTCGTGCGCCACGACGTATTCCGCGAGCGCCGGCGGCAACTGCACGAGGCGCCAGTTGAGGCGGATCTCGCCGCGCGCGTTGCAGCTGCCCCATTCGCTGCGCGCGTTCGACAGGCGCAGCGTGGGGGCGGCGCGCGCGATCCGGCGGGCGTATGACTCGACTTGCGGCGCGACCTGCGCCCAGGCCTCCTCGCGCAGCCAGCGGCCCACGAAGTCGGCGATCGCGGCCTCGTCCTGCGCGTGGGGATGGAGGATCGTGAGGTGGAACAGGTCCGGCGCGACGTGCGTGCGACGTGCCGGGAACACTTCGAGGGCGAGCTCGCGGCCGCGGAAGAGGATCGGCGCGCCGGACTTCCACTGCCGCGGCATCACCTCGCGGCGGCGTGCTTGCCACTCGGCGAGAGCCTTCACGATCCACTGCGCACGCTCCGCGAGCGCCGCCTCGATCTCGGCCAGGGTGACCCACCGGGGAGCGCGCACGGTCAGTCCCGACAGGTCCACTTCCATGCCGATCGTGCGCCGACGCGCGCGCACCAGGCGATACTCGACGTCTTCGCCGGAGAGGGTGATCCGGCGCGTCGGCGCGTCGCGGCGGCGCGGCGGGGCGCCGTCCACGCCATCGAGGCGCAGGTGCGCCACGGCGATCAAGCGGCGAGGCTCCGCGGCGACGCGCTCACTTCGGCACCCCCAGGCGCGCGACTTCGGCTTCGATCCAGCGCTCCACTTCCTGCGTGAGGGTGGCGGCGTCCTTGCCGGCGGGGGAGATCGGCGCGCCGATGCTCATGGTGATGGTGCCGGGACGCTTGCCGAGGAGTCCCTTGGGCCAGATGTAGCCCGCGTTGTGCGCCACCGGAATGATCGGCGTGTTCATGGCGATCGCCAGGCGGGCGCCGCCCGTCTTGTACTTGGCGCGCGTACCCGCGCGGATGCGCGTGCCTTCCGGGTAGACCACGATCCAGAAACCCTGTTTGAAGCGCTCGCGCCCCTGCGCGCTGATTTGCTCCATTGCGTCGATGCCCGCCTTGCGGTCGATCGTGATGGGCGAGGCGAGCCGGAACCCCCAACCGAAGAACGGGATGGACAGGAGCTCCTTCTTGGCCACGAACGCCAGCGGTGGGAAGTAGAGGTTGAGCGAGAGCGTTTCCCAGGTGGAGCTGTGCTTGGACATCACGATGTGCGGATGCGCCATCGTGTCGGCGGGGACGTTCTCCAGGCCTTCCACCCGCCACTTGATGCCACAGATGAGCCGTGCGCCCACGAGGTTCGTGTGGCACCAGCTGGCGGCCATCTTGTAGCGGGGGATGCGCGGCAGCCAGAAGGTCGAGACCATCACCACCGCGTAGAACGGCGTGACGACGAGCTGGAAGAGGAGGAAGAGGAGGGAGCGGAGCGTCGACATGGAGGATGTCCGCCGCCGGCTCACTCGGCAGCGAGCAGCGCCGAGACGGCGAAGGCGAGGTCGGGGAAGATCACGGTGTTCTTGGGAAAGTTGCCGTCGCGCAAGGTTTTCTCACCCTTGCCGGTTAGCACCAGCATGGGCTGGGCACCCACCGCATCGGCGGCCGCAAGGTCGCGCAGAGAGTCGCCGATGCAGGGCACGCCCGTCAACTCCGCGTTGAAGCGCTTGCCGATCTCCACGAGCATGCCGGGCTTGGGCTTGCGGCACTCGCACTTGGAGTCCGCCGTGTGGGGGCAGAAGAACACCGCGTCGATGCGGCCGCCGGCCTGCGCGAGCGCCTTGTACATCTTCTCGTGGATGGTGTTGAGCATCCCCATGTCGAACAGCCCGCGGCCGATACCCGACTGGTTCGTGGCCACCACCACGCGATAGCCGGCGTGGTTGAGGCGCGCGATGGCCTCCACGCTCCCCGGGATCGGCCGCCACTCCTCGGGCGACTTGATGAACTGGTCGCTGTCGTGGTTGATCACCCCGTCGCGGTCGAGCACGATGAGCTTCGCCGCACGCGTGGTGGTGACGCCGTCGGGGCCGAGTTGCACCATCGGCCGGCTATTGCGCGAGCTTGCTGATGTCGGCCACGCGATTCATGGTGTGCGCCACGCCGCGCAGGAGCGCCAGGCGGTTGGCGCGGACGGCGGGGTCGTCCGCCATCACCATCACGTCGTCGAAGTAGCGGTCCACCACCGGCTTGGCGCTCGCGAGGGCGCGCAACGCGCCGGTGTAGTCGCCACGATCGAAGTCGCGCTCCACCTGGGGTCC
>CALFEY010000265.1 GCA_937958295.1 uncultured Pseudomonadota bacterium | reverse complement strand
AGTCGGCATTGGCGACCTTCTCGGAGAAGACGTACTCGATCTCGCCGCGCTCCTTGGCGGCATTGAGCGCCTTGTGGATGCGGCTCACCCACTGCTGTTCGATCGGCACCGTGTACACGGCTGCGACCTTGGTCTTGTCTTGCGCAACCGCAAGCGGCACGGCCAGCGCGAGGGCGGCCATGGCCGCGCAGGTGGAGAGAAAAGCGCGTCGGATCAACATCGGAAGTCCCCTAGGATGAAGATGACCACGTGGGCCGCAGGCCGCGTTTCGAGGGACGGGATTCCGTCCGATGCGGCGGCGCAACAACATCGTACCGCAGCGATCCGCCGGGTGCGAGCGGGGGCGCGCGGCCGGGGCGCGCGCGGAATGCGTCCGGCGTCGGCGCGCGCGACCATGGCCTGGGTCCGGTCGCGGACGGCGCCCCGTTCGTCGCCGCTATCCGTGGCCCGGGCGACCGGCGGCGTGCCCGGTCGGGCTCCCCCTGGGCGAGCGGCCCGCGCGTCCGCACAGTGCGGGTCCGTACTCACCCCGGATGAGCTCCGACATGCCCCCGCTTGCGCTCGCGCAACCCTGCCCCCCCGACCGGATCGTCGTCGCGCCCGCTCGCCGCTCTCGCGCCCTGCCGCTCGCGGCCGCCGGATGCCTCGCCGTCATCCTCGCCGGCCAGGTCGTCTTTGCCGCCTATGTGCTGAGCCTGTATGGAGGCGCGGTGGTGAACGGCGACATGTCCCGGTGGAACCAGGTCACGCCCCGGGCCTTTGTCCCGGGGGGCGTGCTCGGCAACGTGGTGTTCGGATCGCACGTGCTCTTCACCGTCGTCGTGGTATTCGGCGGCCTGGTCCAGCTCCTCCCCCCGCTGCGCCGCCGAGCCCCCGCCCTGCACCGCTGGAACGGCCGGCTCTATCTCGGCGCGGCGGTCGTGCTCGCGCTCGGTGGAACTGCAATGATCCTCACCCGCGGCACGGTGGGCGGGTTCTGGCAACAGGCGGCCACGGTGCTCAACGGCGCCGTCATCCTGGCCTGCGCGGCCGCCACCTGGCGGCACGCGCGCGCCCACCGCATCGTGGCGCATCGTGCATGGGCGCTGCGGCTGTTCCTGTGCGTGAGCGGCGTGTTCTTCTTCCGCATCGGCCTCATGGCATGGCTGCTCGCCTTCCGCGCCCCGGTAGGCTTCGATCCCAAGACGTTCAGCGGCCCGTTTCTCACGGTGCTTTCCTTCGCGCAGTTCCTCCTGCCGCTGCTGGTGCTGCAACTCGTGATGCACGCCCGGAAGAGCCCCCGAGCCGGGGTGCAGCTCGCCACCGCTGCGCTACTCGTCCTGCTAGCCGCGGTCATGGCAGCGGGCATCGCCGGCGCCACGGTCGGCATGTGGCTGCCGCGCCTGTGAGTGCGGTCGCGCTGGCGGCCCCGCCCCGTCGCCGGAGCGCACCGCAGTGATCGCCGGCCCCATGCATTCGCCCCCGCGCGGCGCCTTGTCGGTGCCGCACCGCCGCCGCTGGGTCGTGGCGCTCGCCCTCGGCCTCGCCTGGGGAGGACTCATGGGCATAGGCTCGGGGACGCCGATGCTGTCGTGGATCCTGCGCACCACGCTGGTGGTGCTGTCGGCCACCGCAGCCTTCACGCTCTGCGAGCACCGGCCCGCGCGGCTGCCCGGCTGGATGGCCCGCTGGGTCGGGCAGCTCGTGGCGGTCGTGCTCGCGATTCCGGTCGCCGCCTTCGTGGCCTATTGCCTCACCACCGAATGGCCCTTCTGGAGGCAACCGCAGCGCCTGCAGGGATTCGCCATCGTGACGTTCCTCGGCGTGCTCGTCGGCCCCTGGATCGCGCTCGCCGCGATGGTGCGCCAGCGCGACGCGCTCGCCCGTCACCAGGCGCTTGAGCTCGAGCTCACCCGCAGCGAGCTCGAGCGGCAGGCCCTGGACGCGCGCATGCGCCTGCTACGGGCCCAGGTACAGCCCCACTTCCTCTTCAACACGCTGGCCAACGTGCGGGCACTCGTGAACAGCGGCTCGTCCCACGCCACGCAGGTGCTCGACAGCCTCATCGCCTACTTGCGCGCCGCAGTCCCAAGGCTCGAGTCGCCGTCGGCCACCATCGACGATGAGGTTCGACTCGTCCGCGCTTACCTTGAGCTCATGCACATGCGCATGCCCGACCGCCTGCAGTTCGCCGTGCGGGTGGACCCCACGGCCGGACCGCAGCGCTGCCCGCCGATGCTGCTGATGACCCTCGTGGAGAACGCCGTTCGCCACGGGATCGATCCCAGCGAGGAAGGCGGTCGCATCGACGTGGACATCACGATGCGCGACGGGCGCGTCCGCGTTGCGGTGACCGACACCGGCGTCGGGATGCGGGGACACCAGCCCGGCACCGACACCGGCACCGGGCTGCAGGCGCTACGCGAGCGCCTCGATCTCGCCTTCGCCGATCGCGCCCGCTTCGAGCTGCAGGCATCCCCGCCGGGCGGCCTACGCGCCGTGGTGGAGTGGCCTGGGGAGCCTGCCGGCGCGCACGGGCCGGCGCGATGACCCATGGCGCCACCGGCCTCGTCGCCGATGACGAGCCCCTGCTGCGCACCGAGCTCACCCGCCTGCTCGCGCAATGCTGGCCTGGGCTATGCGTGGTGGCGCAGGCGCGCAACGGCCGCGAGGCCCTGGCAGCCTTCGAGCAGCTGCGCCCGCACGTGTGCTTCCTCGACGTGCACATGCCCGGCCTGTCGGGGATCGAGGTGACGCGGGCGATCGGTCGTCGCGCGCACGTCGTGTTCGTCACCGCCTTCGACTCTTATGCCGTGGAAGCCTTCGCCCAGGGAGCGCTCGACTATCTCGTCAAGCCCGTGGAGACGGCTCGGCTGGCCGCCACGGTCGCGCGCGTGCAGGAGCGATTGCAGGCCGCCACGCCGGTCATCGCCACCCATTCCCTGCTGGACGAGCTCGAGCTCCGCTTGCAGCGGGGCAGCCTACGGACGGCCCCGGCACTGCGCTGGCTTCGGGCCTCAGTCGGCAATAAGCTGCGCATGATCCCGGTCGACGCGATCGACTACCTGCGCTCCGATGCCAAGTACACGCGGGTGGCATGGCGTGGCGATCGGGGGGAACCGGGGCAGGCGCTCATCAGCCTCTCGCTGCGCGAGCTCCTGGCGCAGCTCGATCCGACGCAGTTCGCGCAGGTGCACCGATCCGTGGTGGTCAACCTTGCCGCCGTGAGCCACGTGACGCGGCATGACAACGAGACCGCGGACATTCACCTCACGGGCCGGCCCGAGGTGCTGCCGGTCAGCCGCACCTACCTCCACCTGTTCCGACAGATGTGACGAGCGCCCGGATCAGGTTGGCGCGCCGCAGACGAGATGCGCAGCCTCCGCATGCAATCGACTGGTCCGCGGCACCCCGACCAGCAGGTACTCCATCTGGTCGGCCAGGATCCGCCGGTTGCGCAGGATGAAGTGCTCGTGCCGGTTGGGCACGTAGGGCACGTACAGGAGGGGCATCGCGGCCTGCTCCGGGGAGCGGCCGCCCTTGCGGGTGTTGCAGCTGCGGCAGGCGGTGACGGTGTTCGTCCACGAATCGCGGCCGCCCCGGGACACGGGCACCACGTGGTCGCGCGACAGGTCGCGCACCAGGAAGCGCTTGCCGCAGTAGGCGCACAGCTGCCGGTCGCGGGCAAAGAGCATGGAGTTGGTGAGGCTCGGGGCGTGGATGTGCGCCCCGGCACCCGTGCCCTTGATAGCGAGGATCGACTTGGTGGCGAGGCGGGAACGCTCGCCGTTGCGCTGCCAGCCGCCGCGAAACTCGCGTACCTCGCGGCCGATCGACCAGGCCACCATCTGCCTCGCGTGGTAGGTGATCGCTTCCTCGAGCGCCACCCACGCCTGGGGCAGGCCGGCCATGTCAACGGTCAGGACGAGCGGTTCCATAGGGGTGAGAGGGAGGCAGGCACGCGCTGCAATGGCACAAAGTATGCATCAACGCGCGCCGCTTCGTCACGGCCCGGCGGGGTATCCCCGCCGGGTTGTCCGCAACGCATAACCCCTTCCGTGCCCGAAGGCGCGAAGGGGCGGCGATCCCGATGGTCGGTTGGGAAGGCCGCGCACAGCCTTCGAAATCGCCGGTCATGCCCGGTGCTAGCACCGTTCTCCGGTAGTTGACATAAGGTCACCTCCCCGCCTGACAGTGGCGGCGGATGGGGAGGGCACGTGCCGCAACCTGGGAAGGCACGGCGGCGCCGCATCCGGCATCCGTTTCACTGTTGCGTTCCGACGCGCCAAGCGACGCGCCGGTCCTGCCTTCGCGATCGCGGCGCCCCGGAAGGCGCCGTTGCCGCGAATCCCGCTCATCCTACTTCCCGGTGGCGTACTGCACCGCCAAATCGAGGAGCAGGCGCCCGACGTTGTCCGCCTGGTGTACCGACTCCGCGACCGCGAGACGGACGATGAGGCCGTCCGCCGCCTGCCAGTACGAGCCTTCGCGGCCCGCTTTGATCAACTGCCAGTGCTCCCGCCCGTAAGGACGGCGAAGCTCTTCCAATATCCCCAATCCGTTGCTTGCCATTTCTTGTGCCTTTTTGCCGTCAATTATTATGACCGCGGGCAACAATGTCCCGAAGCCTGGTGGGCCGCGGGCATCCGATGGCGAGGTTGCGCGGGGTTTATCCCGTGGTCGCATCTCCCGTGGCGGAGGCCGTGGCCGCTCCTGCGTCGTGCAGCTTCATGCCGGAGCGGCGGCGCTGCGCGCCGGTGCCCTGGCACTCGCCGACATGGGGGAACCCCGCGCGGTCGAGCGCGCGCGTGTCCCCGGATCGGCGGGCGTAGGTCGAAATTGCGATGGTCATGCGGTCACGCTCCTTTCCTCGCGGTAGGCGCGTCCAAAGCGGACGCGCGCAGGCGAACGGCCTCACGCGGGCGGCGCAACAATCAGGAGGGATCGGTACTGCGACGACCTTCCGACTGTTCCGCCTGTCCTTCCGGCGGAACATCTTCCGGTCGGGAGGATTACGGCGTCGTCAGCGCGCCGGCATCGACCGGCGAGTTAGTGCACATGCTGACGAATCCGCTGGCGGATACGCGCTTGCCCCAATGCGATTTCTTGCCCACGATGGCGACACGAATGGCAACGCCGGGCGCCTTTTGCGCCAGGAAAATGCCTTCGGGTTGTCGGATCGCGAAATGCATGGAAGTAAGTGCGGAAACGCCCACGAGAGAAATAGTGTTGCGATGATAGACTTCCGCCCCGCCGCGAAGCAAGCGCAATCGTGGTCCTCGAAAGCCTCGCGTGACGAAAATGCAACACACACGATCTGACGGCTTCCCGATTCGCCTCCACGTCCCGGCAAGCCCGGGCGCCCCAGGGCCATGACGCTCGGCGAGCGCCTGCGCCTCGTCCGCGGCGCGGAGACCCAGAAGGCCTTCGCCGATGCGCTCGGCGTGCACGAGAACTCCGTGGCCAACGCGGAGCGGCGCAGCTCCGCCACGCAGGACTACCTCCTGCGCATCGCGGAGGTGCGCAACATCAACCTGCACTGGCTGCTCACGGGGCACGGCGTCATGCGGCTCGAAGATCCCGCGGGGTCGCTGCTCCAGGAGAAGCTCTCCCTCGCCCTTGCCGATGCCCTGCGAGTGGCCTACGGCGCGAAGTACGCCTCCGTGCCGCTGGAGACGCGCGCGCGGGCACTGCGGGCCGGCGCCACTTACCTCCGCGCCATCGGCGTGGCCGAGGACACGGTCCCCGACACCGAGGCCCTCGCGCGGCTCCTGCGCCTCACGATCGAAGTGATGCGCAAGGGGGACTGACCGCGGCGGCGCCCACCACGCGCGCCAGGATGGCAGCGAAGTCCCCGCAGCGCGTCCCGCGCCACGCCACGTGCTGGTCGGGCCGCACGAGCACCCGATCGGCGCCGAAGCGCTCGCGCAGCTCCGGTTGCGGCAGGCGAACCACGCGCAGCGGCACGCCGCGCGCGTGCGCGGCCGTCTCGGCGGCCGGCACGTCATCCTCGCCCTCGTCCAGCACGAGCAACGTGAAGCCTTGCCCGAACCGGTCGTAGAGCGAGGTGGCCTCGTCGAGCCAGGCGTGCGGGGCGAGGCACCCGGGATGCGCCGACGGCGTGGGTTGCGCATGATGCCGCGGCGGCGGGGACGAGCCGTCGGGAACCACCCAGGGCGAGCCGCTGTACGACGTCCCGAGCACCACGCCCAAGTTCTCGAACTCCCGCGACTTCGCGGCCACGATGCGCGCGCCCACCTCGGCGCGCAGGTGGTCGCCGGCCGGGCCATCATCCTCGAGGCCGTCGCGCCACAGGTGGTTGCCGAGGAGCGCGTGATTGGCCACGGCCTCGTCCATCACCTCCTCATGCACCGGGCGACGCTCGACCTCGTAGCTGTCGAGGAGCGTGGGCGCGGCCCAGCCCTGGAGCACCGCCGCGAGCTTCCAGCCCAGGTCCACGCCGTCGCCGATGCCCATGTTCATGCCGTAGCCGCCGAAGGGCGGATGCAGGTGGCACGCATCGCCGGCGAGAAAGACGCGGCCGCTGCGATAGCGGTCGGCCAGGAGGCGGCTCGCCTTCCATTCGTCCGCGCTTTGCACCTCGTAGGGCAGGTCGATGCCGGTGGCCCGCGCGATGCGCGCCGCCACGTCGGCGGCGGGCAGCGTGGTGCCGGGCGCGACGTCCGTGGGCATGAAGAACCACGTGTGGTCGCGATCCATCGGGCCGAGCAGGCATGGCGCGTCGGCATTGACGTGCCAGTACATGATGCCGGGTCCGTGCCGATGCGCCTGCGCGAGCCCCGGCGCGCGGAACACCACGTTGTAGTTGCGCGAGAGCACGGGCGTGCCCTCAAGACATGCCCCGATGATCTCGCGCAAGCGGCTGCGCGCGCCGTCTGCGCCCACGGCGTAGTCGCTTTCCACGTCGACCACGTGGCCGGTGAGCCGATCGCGCACGCGCGAGCGCACGGCCCCGGCGTCGTGCTCCACCGTCTCCACTTCCGCATTGAAGTGGATCCGCACGCCGGGCAGTGTCTGCGCGTGGCGCCGCAGGACGTCCTCGAGAAGGTACTGCGGGATCCACTGCGCGTGCTCGGAGTAGCGCGGATCGCGCGCCGGCGCGCAGTGGAACGCATTGGGAAAGCGGGCGAGCTCGCGGCCTGCGAGACGGGTAACGAAGAGCACGTTGGATGGATAGTCGACGCCGAACGGCGAGGCAGCGGCGAGCTCGCGCGCGATGCCCCATCGGCGCAGGTGCTCGCGCGTGCGTACGTTGGTGGTCTTGGCGCGCGGCGCGAGGCCCACGCGCTCGTTGCGTTCGCACACCAGACACGCGATGCCCCGGTGGCCCAGCTCGATCGCGAGCGCGAGTCCGACCGGGCCGGCCCCCGCGATCAGGACCTGCGTGCGCCCCGAGCGAAGCGATCCGCCATTCGCCGCACGCGACATCGGCGTTACCCGGCCCTCTCGGTGTTCTCGATGAACGTGGGCGGCACGTCGGCGCCCCACAGGTACATCGAGTCCTCGGGCGGATGATCCGCGGCGTCCCACACCGTACCCGCGGGGACGTAGTCGATGTGACAGCTGTACTCCCACCACGTGCCGCTGCGATCGCGCACGTAGTCGAAGTAGTTGGAGCCGAGGACGTGCCGCCCCACGCCCCACTGCTCGGCATAGCCGGCGCGGCGCATCTGCATCGCGCCGGCGCCCACGTCGTCGATGCGCGGCACGTCCCAGGAGCTATGGTGAAAGCCCCGCGCCGGCGACTTGGCGAAGGCCACCAGGTGATGGTCGCAGCCGTGCACCGCATGCATGAAGGCGATGATGTCGGCGGACCGGTCGGACAGACGCAGCCCGAGCACGTTCGCGTAGAAATCCACCATGCGCGCGACGTCGGGGGTGAAGAGCAGCACGTGGCTCAAGCGCGTGGGGCGCACGGCGCACAGGGCCGCGCGATTGCCCACGCCACGAGCGCCCGCGGGCACCGAGCCGTCGGGCAGGGCGGCCTTGACGCGCGGCTGCGTGTTGCGTCCCGCCTTGACCTGCAGCAGGTTGCCGTCGGGATCGCGCAGCCAGAAGCCGCCGGGAGCGGCGTTGGCGGGCGCGGGCACGCGCGCCGCCTCCGCGCGCGCCTGCAGCGAGGCGAAGTCACCGGCCGCGCACCCTAGCGCCAGGTGACGCAGGCACTTGCCGGGGCCTTGCGTGAGCGACGCCCACACGTGCTCGTCGTCGCCCGCGCGTAGCGCAAGGCCGTCGCCCACCGCCTCCGCGCGCAGGCCGAAGGCCGTGACGAAGCGGGTGGCCTCGTGAAGGTCCGGCACCTCGAGGGCGAAGTGGTCGATGGAATGGACGGCGGCGCTGGTGGGGTTCATAGGCAATGGCCGGGTGCGGTCCGGTGGGACAGCCTGCGAGCTAGCGCACCCGCGGCAGCAGGTTGTAGGTGCGGGACGTGCCTTCCGTGACGTGCGCGACCACGCCGCGGCGGGCGATCAGCATGCGCGGGCCGCGCGGCGCCAGCACGTCGACATAGCGGCCCCACACCGAGTAGCGCGACCCGTCGCGCAGCAGGTGCACGGCATTGAAATAGGCCACGGACTCGACGGCCTCGCCCACCGTGTCGCGGCGGACCACCGGCGGACCCACGTTGTGGCTGGTGCGCGCGAACACCCCGAGGCGCTCCTCGAAGAACGCCTGGATCGCGGCATGACCGCGGTGGGAGGACGTGGGCGAGTAATCCCAGATCGCGTCGTCCGTGAAGTGCGTGAGCAGCGCGGGCAGGTCGGCGCGGTCGAGCGCGTCGGCGTACCCCTGGAGCGTGGCGTTCACGCCTTGCCAGGTGGCGAAATCGATGGCATCGGTCATGCGGAAAGGCTCCTTGGGCGAAGGGGGGCTCGCGTTGGGCGCGTCACTGCGCCTCGAGCCCGGCTTCGGTGGCGTCCTTCTTCCACTTGCGGATCTCGCTGTCGATGAAGGCGGCAAAGGCTTCGGGACCGAGCACGTTGACGCCATGATGCATGGCCACCAGCTTGTCGTGGATCTCGGGCTTGGCCACGCCCGCGGCGATGGCGTCGGCAAGTTTCTTCACGATGGCGGGCGGCGTGCCGGCCGGCGCGACCACACCCTGCCAGCCGATGACCTCGAAGCCCGGATAGAGCTCTGCGATGGCCGGCAGGTTCGGATCGTTGGCCGCACGCTTCAGGGACGTCACGGCAATGCCGCGCAGCTTGCCGCCCTGGATCTGCGGCATGCCCACGGGGAGGTCGGCGAAGGTGAAGGAGATCTGGCCGCCGAGGAGGTCGTTGACCGCGAGCGGGATGCCCTTGTAGGGGACGTCGATGGCGGTGAAGGCCCCCGTGGCCTTGAGCTTGGCCATGGACACGAGCGAGGCGGCCGAGCCGTAGCCGCCCGAGAAGCCCTCCGGGCGCGACTTGGCGAACGCGACGAACGACGCGAGGTCGCGCGCCGGCAGGTTGGGATTGACGAGCAGCACCATGGGCGTGACGGTCACGCGCGACACGGGCGCGAAGTCCTTCACCGGGTCGTAGCCCAGATTCTTCACGAGGGCGACATTGGCCGCCTGCGTGGTGTTGGTGGTCAGGAGGAGCGTGTAGCCGTCGGGCTTGCTGCGCGCGACTTCAGTGGTCCCGATCACGCCGAGCGCGCCCGCCTTGTTGTCGACGATCACGCTCCCGCCGAGGGCCGACTGCAGCACCTGCGCGAGGACACGCGCGAGCTGATCGGGACCGCTGCCCGCGGGATAGGGCACCACGAGCTTCACCGGTCGGCTGGGATAGTCCTGGGCTGCGGCCGGGACGATGGCGAGGGCGCACGCGAGGGCGGCCGCAAGGGAGGGAAGGTACATGGCAATCCTCTGCATCATGTCGGACCTCAATCGGCCTGGAGCTTGACGACGGGCGCGAGGCGCACCCAGCGGTCATATTCGCCGCGCAGCATCTTCTCGAGATCGCGCGGCCCCCCGGGCGCGGCGATCGCGCCGAGCGCGATCATCCGGTCGCGCAGAGACGCCTCGCGCAGCACGCGCTGGGTGTCGGCGGAAATCTTCTCGATGATGGCGGGCGGCACGCCCGCCGGCGCGAACAGGCCATACCACTCCACCGATTCGAAGCCGGCGAATCCGGACTCGGCGAGCGTGGGGATGTCGGGCAAGCCTTCGAAGCGCTTCTGCGTGGTCACGCCGAGCGCCTTGAGCTTGCCGGCCTTCACCTGTCCGATGACGGACGGGATGGAGATGATGAGGAACTGCACGTGGCCGCCCATGGTGTCGGTCACGGCCTGCGCGCCGCCCTTGTAGGGCACGTGCCGAATGTCCACGCCCGCGGCTTGCTTCAGCAACTCCATGGAGCGATGGCCGGCCGTGAGCGGCACCGGCGAGCCGTAGGAGTACTTGCCCGGGCTGGCTTTGGCGAGGTCGAACGCGGCCTTCGCATTGTTGGCGTCGAGCGCCGGATTGACCACCAGCAGGCCGGGCGCGATGGCCACCACGGCCACCGGCGCGAAGTCGCGGAAGGTGTCGTACGGCAGGTCCTTCATCACGATCGGATTGATCGCGTGATTGCTCGGCAGCATCGCCAGTGTGTAGCCGTCGGGAGCTGCCCGGGCGAGCGCTTCCGCGCCGACCACGCCCAGGCCGCCCGGCTTGTTCTCGATCACCACCGGCTTGCCCCACGCCTCCGCCAGGCGCTGGCCGAGCTCGCGGGCGAGGATGTCCGCGGTGCCACCGGCCGTGGAGGGCACCACGATGCGTACCGCGCGATCGGGAAACTGGGCATGCGCAGCGCCGCCGCCGACGAGCAGTGCGGCCAGCGCGGCGCCGGCGAAGCGGCGCAAGGAGCGGATCATGGGACCTCCTGGGTGAGCATCCGGCCAGAGCGTTCGAGCGCGCTCCGTGCCTTCGGATCGCCCGGATATTGCCCGTCGCCGCGTTATGTGCACAATGTCATAATTATCATGATCAAAGTGCATTCCATGCATGCAGCGCCGGTCGATCTGCAGTTCCTCTACGTCCTCGAGGCGCTCTACGAAGAGGGCAGCGTCACCGCGGCCGCGGAGCGCCTGGGTTCGAGCCAGACGGCCTTGAGCCACGGCCTCGCGCGACTCCGCACGCGCTTCGGCGACCCTCTGTTCGTCAAGACGGCGAGCGGCATGCAGCCCACCCCTTTGGCGGAGCGCCTCGCGCAGGCGGCGCGCAAGGTGCTGCGGGAGGTGCGCCAGGACATCCTGCGCGCCGTCCCCTTCGATCCGCGCACGTCGGACCGCATCTTCACGCTGTGCTTGAGCGACATGGGCGGTGCCGTGCTGCTGCACCGGATCGTCAAGCGCATCGCCGAAGATGCGCCGGGAGTGGGCATCCGTCCCCTGCAAGTGAAGCCGGAAGACATCGCCGGTCAGCTCGCAAGCGGCCAGGTCGACCTCGCGATCGGCTTCTTCCCGGAAATGGATCCGGGCTTGTTCCAGCAGAGCCTCTTTCGACGTACGCACGTGTGCATCGTGCGGCGGGACCACCCGCGCATCGGCGCCACGCTGAGCCTGCGGCAGTTCGTGGACACGCCGCACGTGCTGGCGGCCACCATCGCGGGAGCCAATCGCATCATCGACCGCGAGCTCCAGCGGCGCGGCCTGCGCCGCCGCGTGGCGCTCGAGGTGCCGTACCTGCTCGCGGTGCCGAACATCATCGCGGAGTCGGACTATGTGGCGATGGTGCCCACGGAGCTCGCGGAGCTCTCCCAGCGCGTGGCGGCCGTGCGAATCCTGAAGATGCCTGTGAAATCGCCGCAGATCGTGATCCGGCAGTACTGGCATCGCCGCGTGCAGGCGGAGGCGGACAGCCGCTGGCTGCGCGCCACCCTCCAGGCCACGCTGGGAGA
>CALFEY010000264.1 GCA_937958295.1 uncultured Pseudomonadota bacterium | reverse complement strand
CGCCGAGCCGGGCGTGCCGCCACGCGGCACCGCGCGCACGACCTGGCTCGGGGGCAGCGTGGCGCTGGCGGTGAGTCGCGCCCACATGAGGTCCATTGCGTTGTTGAAGTAGTAGTGCACCGGCACGAGAAGCGCGTCGTAGCCCTGCACGCCGCCCGCCGCGGCGTTGGGCAGGAACGCGTCGAAGTGGTTGCCGTTCTCGATCTCGTAGTAGCGCACGTTGGGGTTGGACTCGGCACGCGTGTTGAGCGCGGCATAGGCCCGTGAAGCGTGGTTGACGGGCACCAGCGCATCGCTGCGGCCGGCCACCATGATCACTGGCTTGTTGCGCAGGTTGCCGGTGAGCAGCACGTCGCGGAACCCCGCCTGCACCCGCTGGCTGTTCGCGAGCGCGGCTCCGGAAAGCGGGGCCCCCGTGACCGCGTCCACGCCCGTGACCATGCTGCGCAGGCACAGGAAGGCGTCGAGCGAGCCGTCGATGCGGTTGGTCGAGGGCGACACGCCGACGTGGTAGAGGCGTGCGCCGCCCACGGAGGCGTTGTAGATGACGTCGCCACCCGTGTTGAGGCCGTTGCTCGTGGAGAAGAGGCTCGCTTGCACCGCCGGCACCTGCGCCGCGACGTTGCCCACGGCATCGACGCCGGCGAGGCTGAAGCCGCACAGGTTGTCCGACACCGAGAATTTGCCGTAGGCGATCACGTAGCCCACCGCAACGTAGGCGTCGGCCAGGCGGTAGTGCGACGCGTGCAGCGCGTTGATGATGGGATCGTTCCAACCGTAGTCCTGCATCTTGGCGAGCGCGGCGTCCGCCTGCTGCGCCGTGGTCGTGCCGGTGACGAGGCCCTTGTCGGCGAGGCTCTGGCAGCGGCCCTGCGCGATGGCTTGCAGCTCCACGCCGGCGACCTGCGTGAGCGCGGTGCCGAGCGGGGCGGTGCCGAAGCCGAACCAGCCCGGGCGGATGCCGTTGGGCGCCTGGGCGGACGCCGAGATCGACGCGCACAGCTCGTACACCATCCGATATGTGAAGTAGTCGATGAGGGGCTTGCCCGCATTGGGCACGGCCTGGCCGCCGAAATTGACGCTGATCCCGCTCATGTTGTTCGGCTGCGCGTTGGGCTCGGCCACCGCGACGCCGTCGATGAGGCCGTCGACGTCCTGCTCGAGCGCCTGCAGCGATTCGGTGCCGCCGTTGCTCACCGAGGAGCTGATCACGATCGTGTTGGCCGGCTTGAAGGTGACCATGCGCCGTCCCGCGCCCTGGTCGAGCGTGCCGTAGGTGTCGTTGATGGCGTAGAACGCGAGCCGGATGCTGTCCAGCACGTTCTTGCCCCAGTCCTTCTCGGGGTTCTGCTGCGAGTAGATGTGCTTGTAGGCGATGCGATTGGGGAAGGCGCTGTTGTACGCGGCGAGCGCGGCGCCGCTTACGTCGGCGGCAAAGGTGGCATTGCTGCCGGCGCTCGCGCGCGTCACGAGGCGGCCATCGATCAGGTTGACCTTGTCCGCTGCGAGATCCTGGTAGCCCACGCCCTTGCCGGCGTCGGTATAGGCCACGGCGCACTTGTGCTTCAGGCCCCAGTCGCCGGAGGTGCCCATCGCGCCGTAGATGCCGCGCGAGCCCGACGTGGGACCGGTGACAATGCACGGATTGGCGATGTCGAAGGTCGCCGGCACCTGCACCATGAGGGTCACGTTCTTCTTGCCGGTGCCGTCGTCGGCGAACGCGAGGTACTCCTTGCCGGCAATCTTGCCTTCGCCCAGCGTGTCGTTGCCGTTGATGTCGATGTTGGGGCCGTAAAGCGTGCCGTAGCCCCCCGCCGCGGAGAAGTCGATGACGCCGCGATAGCCCGTGTAGATCGCCCGCCGGCGCAGTTCCATCACGGTGGGGTTGACCGGATCCGCGAAGCCCGGGGCGGCACCGCCGATGCCGGTCTTGCCGAGCCCGGCGGTCAGGAGGTCGTTGGAGCTGCCGTCGTAGCTTGCCACCGACAGGTTGGTCACGTTGGCGGGCAGGACGTTGTATTCGTTGTTCTCCCCCCCGCCGTTGCAGCCGGCGAGGAGCGCCGCCACCCCGGCAGCGGCGAGCGTGAGGGACCAGCAGACAGTCGTGTGCTTCAAGGCTTCCTCCTGTGACGGTGTCTTGTAGGTCGAAGGCGCGCGCGGCAGGCGACTTCGCGCGGCATTGCGAGCCGCAGTCAGGCATCGTAGCCCCATCCCCGGCGGCGGTCCGGCGCATCGGGGCGCACCGGCTGTGCAAAAATGCACATCATGGCCTGGGACGATCTCCGCTACTTCCTCGAGCTCGCGCGGCATAAGCGCCTCCTCCACGCCGGGCACAAGCTCGGGGTGGACCACACCACCGTGGCGCGCCGGGTGGAGCAGCTCGAGCAGGCGCTCGCCTGCCGCCTCTTCGAATCGACGAGCGACGGCTACGTGCTCACCGAGGCCGGCCAGCGTCTGTTCGCCCACGCCGAGAACATCGAGAACAACATCGCACTCCTGCACGACGAGGCCCGCGGCGAGGGCGGGCGCGTGTCCGGGATCGTGCGCATCGGCGCCCCGGAAGGCTTCGGCACCAACTTCCTGGCACCGCGCCTGGGCGCGCTCCTCGACCGCCACCCCGAGCTCGACGTCGAGCTCCTCACCCTGCCACGCTTCCCGAGCCTCGCGGCGCGCGAGGCCGACATCATCGTGACGCTCGAGCGGCCGCAGCACACGCGGCACATCGCGGCGCGCCTCACCGACTTCACCTACGGCCTGTACGCCGCCAAGGCCTACGTCAAGCGCCACGGTCCCATCCGCTCGTGGGACGACATCGCCCGCCACACGCTCATCGGCTACATCGACGAGCTCCTGCTCTCACCGCAGTTGCACTACCTCGACGACTTCCTGCCCTCGCACCATATGCGCATCTCCACCTCGGGGATGCTCGCGCAACTCGCCGCCGTGCGGGCGGGCCTGGGCATCGGCGTGCTGGCGCATTACCTCGTGCCGGGATCCTCGCTCGTGGCGCTCCTGCCCAAGGAAGCGCAGTGGCGCCGCACGTTCTGGCTCGCCACGCACGCCGACTGGTACCGCCTGCGCCGCGTGCGCGCCGTATGGGACTTCGTGCGGCGCGCAGTGGAGGGCGAGCCGGCGCTATTCCTTCCGCGCGGCGCGCGCGGCCCCGCGGGAAAGGACATGGCCGCGGGGACGGAAACAGCGAAGACGCCGCCCCCCGCGCGGGCGGCGCGCGTGCAGCGCAAGTCCTAGCGAGCGCCCCCCGCCACGGCGAGGCCGGTCAGGTCCGCCCGCGCGCGAGCACCACGCCAAGGGCGATGAGCGCCATCCCAATGAGCGCGAGGGCGTCGAGCCGTTCGCCGAAGAGCAGGTAGGCCTCCAGCGCCGTGACCGGCGGCACGAGGTAGAACAGGCGTGCGACGTTCGCCGCTGCGCCATGACGCAGGAGCACGTACAGCAGGCTGATGGCGCCTACCGAGAGCACCAGCACCGACCAGCTGAGCGCGAAAACGAAGCTGCCTGTCCATTGCACCGGACGCGTGTCGAACACCAAAGCCAGCGGAATGAAAAGGACCGCGCACACCGCGAACTGCACGACCGCGCCGGTACGCAGGTCGATGTGCGCGCACCGGCGCTTCTGGTAGAGCGTGCCCACGCTGATGCCGACCAGCGCGATCGCGCACGGCAGCAGCCCGCGCAGGTCCCCGCCGAAGTCGATCTTGTGCCGCACCACGAAGAACACGCCGAGCAGGCCCGCCGCCAGGCCCAGCCATTGCCGCGGCACCACCCGCTCGTGCATCCACATCCACGCGAGGAGCACGGTGAGGATGGGCTGGAGACCGACGAGCATCGCGCTCGTTCCGGCGGCCATGCCGCCATCGATGGCCACGAACACCCCGCCGAGGTAGAGCACGTGCACGAGCACGGCCACGATGGCGATGTCGCGATACTCCACCAGGGTGCGCGGCCACGTGGCACGCATCGCCACGGCCACGCCGGCCATGAGCGCGGTCACGAGCACGACACGCCAGGCGAGGAACGAAAATGGCGGTGCGTAAGGCAGACCGTATTTGGCGGCGATGAAGCCCGTGCTCCACAGCAGCACGAAGAGCGCCGGAAAGAAGCCTGCCCCGCGAATGGCGGAACGGGCCGGGTCAGCGCTCGGCACGCTGGACGTCCGTCACCGCTACTTCTTGGCGCCGGCCTTGGCGCGCGTCTTGGGACGGTTGAACCGCACCACGCTCTGGATGATCTCCTGCTTCGCTTCCTCGGCCTCCACCCAGCTCGCCACACGCACCCATTTGCCGGGCTCGAGATCCTTGTAGTGCTCGAAGAAGTGCGCGATCTGCTGGGTGGTGATCGAGGGCAGATCGCGCGGGGACTTGATGTCGCGGTACAGCGAGGAGAGCTTGTCGATGGGCACCGCGAGGATCTTGCTGTCGCCACCGGCCTCGTCGTCCATCTTGAGCATGCCGATCGGCCGACAACGCACCACGACCCCCGTGATGAGGGGATAGGGCGAGAGCACCAGCACGTCGCAAGGGTCGCCGTCGTCGGAGAGCGTCTGCGGGATGTAGCCGTAGTTGCACGGATAGTGCATCGCCGTGGACATGAAGCGGTCGACGAAGACGGCGCCCGTTTCCTTGTCGACTTCGTACTTGATGGGATCGGCACGCATCGGGATCTCGATCACGACGTTGCAGTCG
>CALFEY010000263.1 GCA_937958295.1 uncultured Pseudomonadota bacterium | reverse complement strand
CGCTTAAGCGGCACCGGGTCCCCGTAGCGACACGTTCTGGCGCGCCACCCCGAGCCCACTCACCCGCCAGCAGCGCAGCCCCAACAAGGGGAAGCAACACACGTGATGCGCCGGCCAAAGGCGGCCTCTCCCGTCACGTCAGGATCGCCACCGCCCCCGAGAACGTGACGAACGCGAGCGTCGTCGAGATGAGGATGATGCGCGCGATGCGCCCGCTGTCCGCGCCGAAGCGCTCGGCGAGCATCACCACGTTCGATGCGCTCGGCAATGCCGCGACGAGCGTCATCACCGTGAGCACGAAGCCCGACAGCGGCACGCCCAGGGCGATCGCGCCACGACCCACGCCGTACACCAGCAGCGGATGCACGAGAAGCTTTGCGAGCGCGAGCGGCAGCTCGTCATACGTGCGGCGGCCCGTCGAGGCCGTCGCGCGCGACCGCGCGAGCACGGCGCCGATCGTGAAGAGCGCGACCGGCGACGCGGCATCGGCAAGCAGCCCGACGGTCTGTCCGATCGGCCCCCACAGCTTGAGCCCCACCGCCGACGACACCGCGCCCAGCACGATCGCCCACGGCATGGGGTTGGCCAGCACGCCGCGCAGAGCATTGCGAGCGGCAATCGCGGCGCCGTGGGTGTCCGCGCTGTCCAGGCGCGACAATGCGATGCACACCGACGACGTGAAGAGGAGGTCGATCAGGATGGTGACGATGGCAGGCCCCGCCGCGCCGTCGCCCAGGAGCGCGACGAGCAGCGGCACGCCCATGTACCCGGTGTTGGAGAAGGACGCGACCAGCGCGCCGAAGGCCCCGTCGTTCCAGCCCACCCGCCGCACGCTCGCCGCGATCGTGAGGCCCACCATGGCCACCGCGCACACGAAGTAGACGCCGATGAGGCCCGGGTCCGCGAACTGCGCCACGGGCGTGCTCGACCCGAACCGATAGAGCATGCACGGCAGGGCGAAGTACAGGACGAACGCGTTGAGGCCCGGAATGGCCGCATGCGGCAGCATCTCGCGGCGCGCCGCGACGTAGCCGCACAGCACGAGCGCGAAGAACGGAAAGGTGACGAGCAGGATGGCGAGCACGGGCGCATTGTCGCACCCCGCGCCGCCGGGCCGCCGGGCCTACACGCCGCGCGGGGCGATCTCCCAGCGCTCGCCGTTGCGGCGGACTTCGAGCGGGTAGCGCTCCTGCGCGTCGCGCAGCAGCGCCTCGATGAGCTCGGCGTAGTCGGGCTCATCGACGTAGGGCGCGCACTCGGAGAGGAGCGCGAGGGCACGCACGTAACGCAGGTACAGCTCCGCTTCCTCGGATCGCGCCTCCCGCGGCACGCCAAGCTGTGCCCGCAACGCGGGCGTGACCCCGGACAAGGGCGTGAACTCGCTCATGAGGCCGCCTTGAGGTGACGCGACGCGAACAGCGCCGCCTCCACACGGCTGCGCACTTGCAGCTTTTGGAGGATGTTGGTCACGTAATGCTTAATGGTCTTCTCCGTGAGGCCCAGGCGCTCGCCGATGAGGCGATTGGTGAGCCCCTTGCCGATAAGCGCGAGGATCTCGCGCTCGCGCTCGGTGAGCTCCTGTAACGGATCGGGCGCCGGGCCGCGGGTGAGCGTGACCAGCATCTCGGCCGCGAGGCCGGGCGACACGTACACCTCGCCGGCCACCGCCCCGCGAATCACCCGCACGAGCTCCTGCACGGCCACGCCCTTCAGCACGTAGCCTCGCGCGCCCGCCTTGAATGCGCCGAGAAGCTTGTCCGGATCCTCCGACGCCGTGAGCATCACGATGGCGGAGGCAGGACAGGCCGTGGCAATGCGCTCGGCAGTAAAGAGCCCGTCCCAGCCGGGCATGCTGACATCGAGCAGCACGACGTCGGGCAGGCGCTCGCGGGCCAGTGCCACCGCCTCCTGACCGGACGCGGCCTCGCCCACCACGGCGATGCCGGGCTCGGAGCGCAGCGCGTTCACGACCCCGTTGCGAAACAGCGGATGATCGTCAACGACAAGGACGCCGATGGGCTCAGTCATCGCCGGCCTCCGCCACCTGCGCGGGCAGCACCACGCGCAAGCGGGTGCCCGACCCTGGCGCCGAATCGATCTCGAACGTCCCGCCGAGCGAGCGCACGCGCTCCCGAATCCCGGGCAGGCCTCCCTGTGCCCGGGCCACGATCGAAACCGCGTCGAAGCCCGGCCCGCGGTCCGTCACGTCGAGGCGCACCTCGGTCGGCGAGACATGGACCGCGACGCGCTGACCCGCCGCGCCGGCGTGGCGAAAGCCATTCGCGAGCATCTCTTGGAGCACACGGAAGACGGTGATGCGGATCGGCAGCGCCACTTCGCCGGCATCGCCGGTGAACTCGAGCGCGACCTCGGCGCGCGTCTTGCGCTCGTAGTCGCGCACCACCCGCTCGGCCACCTCGCGCACGGACAGGCGCTCCAGGTCCGGCAACTGCAGGCCCGCGCAGATCGCGCGCAGGTCCTTCATCGCGAGGTCGAGCGCCGCGCGCACCGCCTCGATGTCGGTCCGCGCCACGGCAGTGGAGGTCGCCTCCGGGGACAGCGGCTTGCCCATCGCCTCGAGACGCATCTGGGCGAAGCCCAGGTCCTGCGCCGGGCCGTCGTGCAGATCCGCCGCCACGCGCCGCAGCAGGCCCTCGTTCAACGCCGCGGTGCGCGCCGCCGCGCGCTTGACCTTGGCCGCGAGCCCCGCATTCGCCTGCGCCAGCCCCGACAACTCGTCCACGCGCGAGGTGAGCTCCTCGCGCTGCGCCACGATCGTCCGGCTGCCGCGCCGCACGAGCCCGAACAGCAGAAGGTACATCACGAGCGACGTGGCGATGACCACGAGCCACGTGCGCAGCCGCGCCTCGCGCATCGCCTCGTCGAGCTCCGCCGTGGTCTGGTAGAACTCCGCCGCGCCCACGATCTCGCCGAGGGTACCCGCATGGATCGGCGCGTAGGTCTCGATGAGGCGATCCGGCCAATCGCCCGTGGCATAGGAATGGCCCTGAGCGCGCCGGTCGATCACCTTCGCGTAAATCCCGCCGTCGAGCGCCGTACGCAAACCGCGCCCCACCGGCACCTCGCGCCCGATGAGCTCGGCCTCGTTGCTGTAGAGGATCCGTCCCTGCGGGCTCCAGATGATGAAGGCCACGATCTTGCGGCCGAGCGACGTATTGGCGAACAGCGCATCGAGGCGTGACTTCTGCGCGGCATCGAGCGTGTCGCGCCCGAACAGGCCCGCAAGATGCGGGGCGACCAGGCTGTCGACGTACAGGCTTTGCACCTCCGACAGCCGCGTGACCACGCCGCCCTGGATCTCGCGCTCCACCCATAGCCCGATGGCCAGCGTGCCCGCGAGCAGAATGGGGAAACTCGCGACTAAGAACTGCCGCGAAAGGGTGAGGCGATTGAACCAGCGCATGCGTCGTCATCCTGGCCGAAGCGTAGCAACAGGGCGCCACCGCGACCATGGACCAAGGTCGGAAGCGCCAGGGGCCGGAGGGCGGACCCGCGAGCCGTCAGGCGCCGGCAGCGTGCTTCCAGAGCGTGTCCTTGGGCACCACGCCCAGTCCCGGCCCCGTCGGCAGCGAGTAACGGCCGGCCGTGCAGCGCATCTGCGTATCGACAAAGACTAGGTTGCGATCGAATACCGAGTGCTGGTACTCGTGATAGGGACAATGCGACAGCGCGGCCGACGCGTGCAGGCTCGCCGCCATGAAGATGCCCACGCCGATGGTGGCATGCGGAATCACCGCGGCGCCGCGCGCCTGGGCCATCGCGGCGATCGCCATGAACTGCGACACGCCGGTGTGCGCCATCTCCGGCTGCACGTAGGCGAGCGGCGCGTCGACCAGGCGCTGCTCGGCCTCGTAGGCGTTATGCCACTCCTCGCCGGCCGCCACGGGCACGCGGGCCTCGCGCGCGACCCGTGCGAGCCCCGCGATGTCCTCCGGGGCGCAGGGCGCTTCGATGAAGTACGGCGTCGCGCGCGCGAGATCGCGGGCGAGCGCAAGGGCGGCCTCGGCGTCGTAGCGCCAGTGCAAGTCCACCATGAGGTCGGAGGCAGGGCCGAGTCCCGCCCGCAGGGCGTGCATCTCCAAGGCCACGCCTTCGTGCGATACCACGCCGGCGTACTTGACGCCACGGAATCCCCGCTCGCGCCACTCGATGGCCAGCGCCACGCGCTCCTCGAGGGTGGCCTTGGGCAGCCCCGACACGTACGCCGGAACGCTGGCCTGACGCGCTCCGCCCAGCACCTCCACGAGCGGGACGCGCAGCGCCTTGGCCTTCAGGTCCCACATCGCGATGTCGAGCGCGGCAAGCGCATCGCCGTAGAAGCCCGCCGAGCCGCCGCGCACGCGCATGAGGTCGTACAGCTCCTGGTACAGCGCCGGGGGATCGTCGATGGACCGGCCTTCCACGAACGGCACGAAGATGTCGTGGAGGATCTCCTGTACCACGCGTGGCGCCACGATGCCGTAGGTCTCGCCCCAGCCCGTGCTGCCGTCCGTGGCGGTGACCTTGACCACCACGCTGCGGTCCACCGTGGGATAGATCGTGCGGTTGCCGCGGCGCACGAGATACCCGCGCGCATTGACGGTCTCGCCCGGCCCCAGGGGCCCGAGGTAGGGCGTGTCGCGCGGTAGCGTGACGACGAAGGATTCGATACGGGCGACGGCGGGGGCGGACACGGCGCGGCGGCGGACGGAGGATCGCCGCACATGCGGCGTGCCGCAGTATAGCGACCGCACGCGGGTCCCTGCGGCGCGTGCGGGGACCGCGCGCTACGCCGGCGCGCACATGATGGTGGCGTCGTCGCCGTAGCCCTCCGCGACATAGCCGCGGGCGAGCATGGCCGCCTTCACTGCCGGGTCCGCGGTGTAGCGATGATTGGAGTCGGCTCGATTGTTCCACAGCCGGTACACCTTGACGGTGCCGGCCGGACAGTCGCCCGTGACGAGGTCGGGCAGCGCGACATGCATCACCTCCCCCGACTCGAACACGAATGAGGGAAACTTGGCTGCCACCTCCGCGCACTCGGCCGGCGACGCCGAGTAGAAGTGCGAGTCGCCGTTGGCGGGCGGCAGATAGAAGCGGCACACCGGGCTCGCGCCGGCGGCGGGCTCGAGATAGGCGCCGAAGGTGAGTCCGGTGCGCGCCCAGCCCTTGAGGGTGCCCGAGTCGAGCGCGGCAATGTCGGTGGGCAGCGCGCTCACGAAGTAGTGATCGAGGCCGGCGTGGTAGTACTCCACGACGGTGGCGCGCGGCGGCACCGGCTTGGCCACCACGGCGAGGTAGGTGCCGCCCGCAAGCCGGACCGGGTCCGGTGCCGCGAACACACCCTTGCGCGCACCCGTGACGGGGTCGTGCCGCGCGATGGAGTCGGCATCGATCACGAGAAGGTCGCCGTCCGGCGCGTAGTCGAGCCCGGTCGGCGAGGTGAGCCCGGAGGCCAGCACGCTCAGCACGCCTGTGCCGAGGTCGAGCTTGAGGAGCTGGCCCGAGCCCTCGCCCGTCACGAAGAGCGCGTTCTGCCCGCGCACCGGCAAGAGGCCGCGAGTATTGAAGAGTCCCGCAGTGCCCCGGGCGACCGCCGTGCTGGTGGCGCCGGTGCGCGGATCGTGGCGGATGATGTTGCTCGAGTAGTAGCCCGGTACATACAGGTTGCCGTCGGGCCCGAAGGTGATGCCGTTGTCCGGACCGTCGAGGCCGGCGGCCCCCGTGGGCACCGGGATATCGAGCGCCACGCCGGTGGCGGACAGGCGACGGACCTGGTCCACTTTGAATCCGGCCACGTACATGTCGCCGTTGGGGGCAAAGGCGAAGCCCGTGGGGTCGATGCCGGGGAGGGTCGCGAACACGTCGACGAATTCGAGCGTGTCATTGCGGTACCTTAGAATCTGCTGCGCGTTCTCGCTCGTGACGTAGACGAGCCCGTCCGGCCCGAGGCGCACGGCCTGGGCCCCGCGGATGCGGCCGCTGCCGTCGAGCTCGCGCAGATAGGCCCCCGTGCAGGCGTCGAGCACGTGCACGGTCGAGAAGTAGCCACTGAAGAACAGCCGGTACGGACATTCCTGCGCGAAGGCGGCGGCGGCGGCGAGGAAGGCGATGACGGCAACGACGATCCTGGACATGCGGGTTCCGATGAAGAGCCTGACGGCAACCCGCCAAGACTGCGTCCGGTCGTCCCGCGAGTCCTGATTTCGATCTCCCTTTTTCCTCCCTTTCCCCTCCTTCTTCTCGAATCCAAGGTCCCGCCGTGCGAAGCCCCGAGGTGCCCGCCTGGCGCGATCGCCCGCCGTTGCGCATCGGCGAGATCGACGTCCGACCCGCCTCCAACGAGATCGTGGCGGGCGGAACGCTCGTTCGCCTCAAACCGCGTCTCATGGATGTGCTGCTGCGCCTGGCGGCCACGCCCGGCGAGGTCGTCTCCCGCGAAGCCCTCCTCGCCGACGCCTGGCCGCGGCGCATGGTCAACGACGACGTGCTTTCGCGCGTGATCGCGGACCTGCGCGTGGCCCTCGGCGACGACGCCCGCGAGCCGCGCTTCATCCAGACGCTGCCCAAGGTGGGGTACCGCCTGCTGGCCCCGGTCGCGCCCGCCTCGCCGGTCCCCGGCCCGCCGCAGCTTCCTGGGTCGACTCAGTCCGAGCCGCCGCAGTCCGTGCCAACCGACCCGGCGACGTCCGGGCACCCCTCCCCGTTGCCCCCCGGTCCTGCCCCGACGGGCCGCGCGCTCCGATGGCGCATTCCCGCGCTCATGGCGATGCTGGCGGTGCTGGCCGCGCTCGGCGCCGGCCTTTACGCGGCCCGCGACCAAGGCCCGGCCGACGGCGACGTGGCCGCCCGCCTCCTCGCGCAGCTCGCGCACGCCGAGCCTTTTTCCTCGGGTCCCGAGCTCGAGGTGGGGCCGCGCTTCTCTCCCGACGGCACCCAGGTGGCCTTCGCCGCCTGGCGCGAGTCGAGTTCGCAGATCGTGGTGCGCGACGTGCGCGGCAACGGTCGCACGACGATCGGCGACCCCGGCGAGATCAACCTGACGCCCGTGTTCTTTCCCGACGGTCGCCGCATCGCCTTCTATCGCAGCGCGGCCGTGGGGCAGTGCGAGATCGTGGCGCACGACCTTGCCACCCGCGCGCGGGAGCGCCTCGTCGACTGCAGCCGCGAGCCGCGCGCTCGCTTCGATCTCGCCCCCGACGGCCAGTGGCTCGTCTATGTCGCCAAGGGACGCGCCGATCTCCCCGCGGGACTCGTGCTGCGCCATCTGGCAAGCGGCGACGAGCGCGTCCTCACGACCCCGGCGCCGGACGCGGGAGACGATCTGTTTCCCCGCTTCTCGCCCGACGGCACGCGCATCGCCTTCTTTCGCGGCACACAGTCCCATCGCGAGCTCTGGCTGGTGGACACGGACGCGCGCGCCACACCGCGCAGCGCAGGTGGCCCGCGGGGCCTCGCCTACGGCGCGGCGTGGCTCGGCGCCACCGGGCCCCTGCTCGTGGCCGCGGACTGGTTCGGCCAGCGGTCGCTCAAC
>CALFEY010000262.1 GCA_937958295.1 uncultured Pseudomonadota bacterium | reverse complement strand
GCGCTCGCCCAGGTGCGCCTCCATGGCCGCGAGGCGCCGGGAGACGGTCGACTTCGGCAGGCCGAGGCGCTCTGCGGCGCGCGAGAAGCTGCCTTCGTCGGCCACGCGGGCGAACAGGACGAGATCGTTGGCCTCAAGGGCCGCCGGGGCTATTGTTGCCATGGTGGAACAATGATATCCGTTATGACCATCTAATCAATCGCTCCTGCAACAATTAGATTGCGTTCATGCCGCACAACCTAAATGGAACCGCCATGAACATCCTCCAGATCAACTCCAGCGCCCGGCGCGAAGCCTCCCACTCGAGCCGCTTGGCCGACCGCCTGGTGCGTCGCCTGCGCGACGCCACGCCCGACGCCACGGTGACCGTGCGCGACCTCACGGCCACGCCGCACCCGGTGCTCGACGAGCACGCCCTCGGCGCCCTCTTCACCCCTGCCGCGCAACGCTCCGACGAGCAGCACGCCCGCGTGGCCCTCGACGACGCATTGATTGCCGAGATCCAGGCCGCAGATGTGGTGGTGCTGGGCGTGCCGATGTACAACTTCGGCGTGTCGGCGCAACTCAAGAACTGGATCGACGCCATCTCGCGTGCCGGCGCCACGTTCCGCTACACGGAGAAGGGCCCGGAGGGCCTCCTCAAGGGCAAGAAGGTGTACGTGGCCCTCACCCGCGGCGGCCGTTACCGCAACACGCCGGCGGACACGCAGGTGCCGTATCTTTCCACCGTGTTCGGATTCCTCGGCATGACCGACGTGCGCTTCGTGTATGCCGAAGGCCTGGCCATGGGACCCGAGTCCGAACGTGCCGCACTGGCTGCGGCGCACGATGAAATCGAAGAGGCGGTGGCGGCCTGACCGGCGGCCATCCCCGAACACACCGGAGAATGCAGATGACCACCACCACCCTGCCCACGATCGCCGACACCGTGACCACGACCCGCGCGGTGGAGCGCGTGATCGCCGGCCAGCCAACCTCCGACGGCGCCGGCGTGAAGCTCACGCGCGTGCTCACGCAGCCGCTGCAACGGCGCCTCGACCCGTTCCTGATGCTCGATGCCTTTGGCACCGACGATCCCAAGGACTACATCGCCGGCTTTCCCAACCATCCACACCGCGGCTTCGAGACGGTCACGTACATGATCGCGGGCCGCATGCGCCATCGCGACAATGCGGGTCACGAAGGCCTGCTGTCGAACGGCAGCGTGCAGTGGATGACGGCCGGCCGCGGCATCGTCCACTCCGAGCTCCCCGAGCAGGAAGACGGCCGCATGGAAGGTTTCCAGCTCTGGCTTAACCTCGCCGCCAAGGACAAGATGCGCGCCCCCTGGTATCGCGACATCGCGCCCGCGGAGATTCCCGAGTTCACCACGGCCGAAGGTGTGGCGGTGAAGGTGATCGCCGGCACGAGCCACGGCGTGACGGGCGCGATGCAGCGCGAGACCACCGAGCCGCTGTACGTCGACGTGTCGTTGCCCGCGGGCGGGCGCTTCTCGCAAGCGCTGCCGCCGGGCCACAATGCCTTCGTCTACGTGTATCGCGGCGGCGTGCAGATCGACGGCACCGACGTCTCCGCGCAACGCATGGCGATCCTGCGCAATGCGCCCGATGCGGACGGCGTGACGATCACGGCGCCGGCCGCGTCGAAGGTGCTCATCATCGCGGGCAAGCCGCTCGACGAGCCGATCGCCCAATACGGTCCGTTCGTGATGAACACCAACGACGAGATCTTCCAGGCGGTGCAGGACTACCAGGCCGGAAGGTTCTAGATCTCCCTCGCCGCGGCGATCACGGCATCGCGCATGGCCGTGAGGTCGCGACGGGAGCGTCCGCTCAGGATGTAAAGCGGCACCAGCGCCGCGCGGGGCTCGCGTCCCGGCTCGTGGATCAGGGCGCCGATCGAGCCTACAAGGGCACGCCGCAGGCGCTCGTCGACCTCATGTCCGGGGCAAGCTTGCGCCCGACGTCCAGAAGCGGCTCGCCACCGCGCTCGAGCGCGCGCTCGCCAACGAGGAGCTCGCCCGGAAATTAGCCGAGCAGTGCTTGCTCGTCCGCCGCACCACGCCCGCTGAGTTCGGCGGGATCGTGAAGGACGAAATTGCCTCCTGGGCGGCGCTCATCAAGGCGGCGGGCATCCCCCCGCAGGACCCGTAAGCCCGCGCGAGGCGCGACGGCGTTCGCCACTCGACACGTACAGGACCTTTGCCAAGGCACTACAGATCCGTCCCCTCCATCCGCACTTCGCCGCCGAGGTCGTGGGCGTGCAGGTGTGCGTGCCCTTGAGCGCCGAGGACTTCGCCCAGATCCGCGCGGCCTTCGAGGAGTACTCCGTCGTTGCCTTCCGCGGGCAGGATCTCAACGACACCGGTCACATCGCCTTCAGCCAGCGGTTCGGGCCGCTCGAGACCACCGTGAAGGGCAATCCCGCGGCGGGATCGAAATTCGCGCGCCAGAGCAACCTCGACATCGAGACGGGCGAAGTGATCCCGCCCGAGGGCGGCAATACGGAGTTCGCGACGGGCCGTGCCGCACGGGACGACCTCTCGCCCGTGCTCAAGCGCGACATCAGCGGCCGCTTCGCCGTGCACAGCCAGATGCATACGCTGTCGCTAGTGGCGGGCGAGGTCATCACGGAAGAGATGCGCAAGGAGATCGCGCCCGTCGACCAGCCGATGGTGCGCGTCAACCCGGTCAACGGGCGCCGTAACATCTTTCTCGGCATGCACGCCTTCCGGGTGCTCGGCATGGAGGAGGAGGCGGCCCGCCAGCTCATCGCCGACGTCAATGCGCACCTCACCCAGCCGCGGTACGTGTACAGCCACGCCTGGCAGGCGGGCGATCTCGTGATGCGGGACAACCGCGCCGTGCTGCACCGGGCCACGCCCTACGATGCCGTGAAGTACAAGCGGATGCTGCAGCGGACGACCGTGGCAGGTGACGCCGAGGCCTACCGGCGCGAGCGCGAGGCGCACGCCGTCGCGGCCTGATAGGCCGCCCCGGGCCTTTCTACTTCCAGCAGAACTTGACGTCCGCCTCGTTGGCGGCGCGTGCTGCCTTGAGCTTCCCGACGTTGTCGGCAATGGCGAGGTAGTCGCGCTCGCGCTTCACCTGCGCGAGCAGGTCCCCGAGCGCCTTCTGGTAATTGGCCTTGCGATCGCCGGGACGCGCGGGGATCTGCGGCAGCAGCAGCACCTCGTACGGATGCCGTGCCGTCCAGTCGGCGGCGCGCAACGACAGGTCGCGCTGCTTGTCCACGTCGCAGAAGGCATAGCCATTGATGATCGGCCCCGCGAGCTGGCCAAAGGCGTGCATGGCCTTTGCCGCCGGTGCGAGGGCGGGCGCCTTCATGTCGGCCACCGCGCCCAGGAGGTAGTAGCGGTTCCTGGCGGCGTAGTACCAGAACACGGCTTCGTCGCGCAGCCCCACGTCGTACATCCGGAGGGCGAGCACTGTGAGCGTCATGGGCGTCACTCGGCCCGGGTCGCGCTCGATCTCGTCGCGGGCGCGAAGGATGTCGTCGGCCCGGGTCGACGCGAGCAGCTTGTCCAAGCGGGGCGCCACGGTCACGAGCGGCGGGTCGTCGGGATGGCGCGCGGCCTGGTAGAACGGGTCCACGCGGATCTTGATCCGCTTCACGGGGTCGACCGTGGTCTGCGCCACGGCGGGAGCGGCGAGCGCGAGCAGGAGCAGTGGGAGCAACCGATACAGCATGAGCGGCGCAACGGAGGCACGTGAGGGCGCCTAGTGTGCCAGACGCCGCGCGATCCCGGCGCCAGCGGCCGGATCGCCGGTCTACGGCGGCGGACGCACGCCGTCGTTGTCAGAACGAATCGCGCTCGCGCGGCGAAGGCGTCGCCAGCCGCCCGTGCTCCGCGATGCGGGTAAGATGGCCTGCCCGCCGTTCGCGGCGTCATCCGGCAAGCCGTTTCATGAGCGATTCCAGTCACTGGTCCTTTCCCACGCAGATGCAGCCCATCGCCGGCGAGGTGGACTTCGACCTCGCGCGCGCGATGTCCGCCGTCGTGCGGCTGTCCTCGCGCATCCCCGAGGACGGCTACACCGCCCAGATGCTGGGCACCGAACGCACCGGCAACGGCGTGGTGATCCGCGACAACGGCCTCATCGTGACCATCGGCTATCTCATCACCGAAGCCGAGGCCGTGTGGATCACCACGCAGGACGGCCGCGTGGTGGCCGGCCATCCGCTGGCCTTCGACTTCGCCACCGGCATGGGCCTCGTGCTGCCGCTCGCGCCTCTGGCAATCGCGCCGCTGCCGTTCGGCACGTCGGCCGGCGTGGACGTGGACGACGAGGTGTACGTGATCGGCCACGGAGGACGCGGCCACGCCCTCAAGGCCGAGATCTTCGCGCGCCGCGAGTTCGCGGGCTATTGGGAGTATCTCCTCGACGTGGCGCTCTTCACGTCGCCGCCGCATCCTGAATGGAGCGGCGCGGCGCTGCTCGACCACGATGGCCGCCTCGTGGGCATCGGCTCGCTCTTCGTGCAGGAAGCCGAAGGCGACGACGTGCGCAAGGGCAACATGTTCGTGCCCATCGACGTGCTCGTGCCGATCCTCGACGACATGATCCGCACCGGACGCGCCGGCCGCCCGCCGCGCCCGTGGCTTGGCCTGTACGCGAGCGAGGACAACAAGCGCATCGTGGTGGGCGGCCTCGCGCAAGGCGGGCCCGCCGAGCGCGCGGGCGTGAAGCAGGGCGACCAGATCGTGGCGGTCGCCGGGCAGCAGGTGGACTCGCTTGCCGACCTCTATCGCGGCGTGTGGAACCTGGGGCCTTCGGGCACGGAGATTCCGATCACCGTCACGCGCGGCGGCGCGATGGTGCCCGTCACCGTCAAGTCCGCCGACCGCGGGGACTTCCTCAAGAAGCCGTCGCTGCAGTAGCCGCTTCACCGCCGAGGCAGGCCCCGCCGAGTGAGGGATGCCACGGCGATCGAGGAGATGTCGCGCCTTGGCCGGAGGGCGCGCCGCCCGCGCCGTATACTGCGGGCTCGCGCACACCGGCCAAACGCGGGCACACGCGCCGCGGCCGGGCCGTCGCGCGCCACGCTTGGCGCATCCGCTCCCGACCCGCTCCCGCATGACCACCGCCGTCGCGCTCTCGCGGCATGCCCCCACGCCGGGGTCCGCCATCGCCATGATCGTGGCCGCGATGGCGTGCTTCTCGATCTCCGACGCGCTCGCCAAGTACCTGACCGGTTTCCTGCCGATCGTGGTGATCGTGTGGATCCGCTACCTCGCCTTCGTGGTCACGCTCTCCCCGCTCCTGCGCCGCGGCCGCAGCGTGCTGCGCACGAAGCGCCCGTGGCTCCATCTCCTGCGCGCCATCGCGCTCGCCTCGTCGGCGGCCTGCTTCATCCTGGCTCTGCGCGTGCTGCCGATGGCCGAGGCCACGGCGCTTGTGTTCGCCTCGCCGCTGTTCGTCACGTTGCTGTCGGCGTGGCTCCTGCGCGAGCACGTCGACCGCGTGCGCTGGCTCCTTGTGGCGGTAGGCTTTGCCGGCGTGCTCGTGGTCATGCGCCCCGGCTCGGCGGCCTTCCACCTCGCGGCGCTGCTGCCCATCTGCTCGTCGGTGATGTGGGCGGTCTCGGTGATCTGCACTCGCAAGCTCACGGTGCACGACGGCGTGGACACCACGCTTGTCTACTCGGGTCTCATCGGCTTCGCGTTGCTGACGGCGCTGGCCCTGCCCCAGATCGTGGTGCCGCCGGCCGAGGCGCTGTGGGCGGCGATCGGGATGGCCATCGTGTGGAGCGCCGCGCAGTGGCTGTCGGTGCACGCCTACCATCGCGGCAACGTGTCCGTGCTGGCGCCGTTCTCGTACAGCCAGCTCCTGTGGTCCACGCTTATCGGCCTGCTCGCATTTCAGCAGGTGCCGGACGCCGCGACGTTCGCGGGGATTGCCACCATCCTCGCGTGCGGCGTGGTCGCGGTGTGGTGGAGCACCCGCACTGCCGCGGAGCCCGAGCGCCCGGGCTGAACAGAGCGCCGGCGAAACCCCCGGCGACTTGGCGGGCGGGGCCTCGCTACAATCCCGCGATGTCCGCCTATCCGCACCTGCTCGCGCCGCTCGATCTCGGCTTCGTTACGCTGCCCAACCGGGTGCTGATGGGGTCCATGCACACCGGCTTGGAGGAGGCGCCCGACGGCTTCGCGCGCATGGCGGCTTTCTACGCCGAGCGCGCGCGAGGCGGCGTGAGCCTCATGGTCACCGGCGGCATCGCCCCGAATTTCGTGGGGCGTCTCGAGCCCAAGGCCTCGCAGCTGTCGTTTCCCTGGCAGGTAGGCAAGCACCGCCTCATCACCGAGGCCGTGCATGCCGAGGGCGGACGGATCGCGCTGCAGATCCTGCATGCGGGTCGCTACGCATTCCATCCGCTCGCGGTCGCCCCGTCGTCGTCGAAAGCGCCCATCAGCCCGTTCCGGGCCCGCGGCATGACCGGCTGGGGCGTGCGCCGCACGATCGCCGCCTATGTCCGGTGCGCGCGTCTTGCGCGCGAGGCCGGCTACGACGGCGTGGAGATCATGGGCTCCGAGGGCTACCTCATCAATCAGTTCGTGGCGCCGCAGACCAACCACCGTGACGACGAGTGGGGCGGCGACTTCGCCGATCGCATCCGCTTCCCGCTCGAGATCGTGCGGCGCACGCGCGAGGCGGTCGGGCGCGATTTCATCCTGATCTTCCGGCTGTCGATGCTCGACCTCGTCGCGGGCGGCAGCTCGTGGGACGAGGTCGTGCGCCTCGCGCAGGCCCTCGAAGCGGCCGGCGCCACCATGCTCAACACGGGCATCGGCTGGCACGAGGCGCGCATCCCGACCATCGCCACCATGGTTCCGCGCGGCGCCTTCGCATGGGTCACGAAGCGCCTGCGCAGCGAGGTACGCATCCCGCTCGTTACCACCAATCGCATCAACGATCCCGCCACCGCGGAGGCGATCCTCGCGCGCGGCGACGCCGACATGGTGTCGATGGCGCGCCCGTTCCTCGCCGACGCCGCCTTCGTGCGCAAGGCTGCGGCCGGGCGCGCCGAGTCCATCAACACGTGCATCGGCTGCAACCAGGCATGCCTCGACCAGATCTTCGCTCGCGAGATCGCCTCCTGCCTCGTCAATCCGTTTGCCTGCCACGAGACGCTGCTCGCGGTGACGCCTGCCGCGCAGCCGCGCAAGGTCGCCGTGGTGGGCGCCGGGCCGGCGGGCCTCGCGGCGGCGACCACGGCGGCGGCGTGCGGCCATGCGGTGACTCTCTTCGAAGCGGCGGACGAGATCGGCGGTCAGTTCAACCTCGCGCGCCGCATCCCGGGCAAGGAGGAGTTCGCCGAGACGCTCCGCTACTTTCGCACGCGCCTCGCCGAGCTCGGCGTGACGCAGCGCCTCGGCGCGCGCGCGAGCGCAGCGGATCTCGCCGGCTTCGACGACGTGCTGCTCGCTACGGGCATCGTGCCACGGGTGCCGGCTATCGCAGGGATCACGCATCCGCGCGTGGCGAGCTATGTGGACATCGTGAGCGGCAAGCGGGTGGCAGGAGCCGCCGTGGCGGTGGTGGGCGCCGGTGGCATCGGCTTCGACGTGGCTGAGCTCCTCACGGGCGGCGCGGCCCCCGACGGCCACGCAAGCGATGGCGCCGTCGACGACCCGGCCATCGTGGCGTTCTGCGCGGAGTGGGGCATCGATCCCGCCTACGCCGAGCGCGGCGGCCTGCGAGCGGCGCACGAGCCGGCCCCGCCCCGCAAGGTATGGCTGCTCCAGCGCAAGGACGACAAGGTCGGCGCGGGCCTCGCCAAGACCACGGGATGGATCCGACGTACGGTGCTCAAGCGCCGCGGCGTGATCATGCAGGCGGGAGTAGAGTACGACCGCATCGACGACGCCGGCCTGCACGTGCGCATCGACGGTGTGCCGCAGGTCCTGGCAGTGGACACGGTGGTGATCTGCGCAGGGCAGGAGCCGCGGCGCGACCTCGCGGCCGAGCTCGACGCCCTCGCCGTTCCCCATCGCCTGATCGGTGGCGCCGACGTGGCCGCCGAGCTCGATGCGCGCCGTGCCATCGAGCAGGGCACGCGCGTGGCGCTGTCGCTGTAAGTCCGTTTCGCGGCGTCGCTGCGGACGCTTTCGTTGCAGCATCACCAACACAGGAGACAACAATAAGATGTGCCAGATCTGCGGTAACACCCTCCATCAACCCGCGCTCACGCGCCGCGACTTCCTCGCAGCGAGCACCGTCGCGGCCTTCGGGGCGCTCGCCTTCGGTAGCGCGTTCGCGGCCGACCCGCCCAAGCCCGGCACGCCGCCGCCCAATGCGATCGCGCCCGCCGAGGCGCTCAAGCGCCTCATGGAGGGCAATGCGCGCTATGCGGCGAACACGCCGAGCGAGCGCGATTTCTCGTCCGGGCGCGCGGCGCGCGCGACCGCCCAGTACCCCTTCGCCTCGATCCTGTCCTGCGCCGACGCCCGCGTGGCGCCCGAGCTCCTCTTCGACCAGGCCCCCGGCGAGCTCTTCGTGGTGCGGGTGGCAGGCAACATCGTGACCAACAGCCTGCTCGCTTCCCTCGAGTACGGCGTGCAGTTCTTGGGCGTGCCGATGAGCCTCGTGCTCGGACACTCGGCGTGCGGGGCGGTGGATGCGGCGATCAAGGTGGCCAAGTCCAAGGCCGTGCTGCCCGGACACCTGCCCGAGCTCGTGGGCGCCATCAAGCCTGCAGTGGCCGCCGCCGAGAAGATGCCCGGCGGCGTGACGCTCGACAACGCGATCGTTGCCAACGTGCGCGGGCAGGTGGCGAGGCTCAAGGCCGCGACGCCGATCGTGCAGAAGGCCTACAAGGACAAGAAAATCGAGATCGCGGGCGGCGTGTACGACATCGGCACGGGCAAGGTCACGCTCATCTAAAGCCCATCGCCGGCGCCCGCGAGCGCCGGCTAC
>CALFEY010000261.1 GCA_937958295.1 uncultured Pseudomonadota bacterium | reverse complement strand
CTTGAACGGACCGGCGCCGATCGGGGCCTTGGCAAAGGCCTCCGGCGAGGGAAGCGACTCGGCATAGTCCTTCGGGATGATGAAGAGGTAGCCCGCCACCTTGTTGAGGAACGCGCCATCGGGCTTCTTGAGCTGGATCGCCACCGTGTAGTCGTCGACCACCGTGGCCGACTCGAACACGGGGGCAAAGTTGGGCCGCCGCGTGCTCTTCGTCTCGGGCTTGACGATGCGCTCGATCGAGTACTTGACGTCCTTGGCCGTCATCGGCGCGCCGTTGTGGAACTTGACGTCGCGCCGGAGCGTGAACGTATAGCGCAGACCGTCGTCGCTGATCTTCACGCCGGTGGCCAGACGCGGCTCGAGGCGTCCCGCGGGGTCGAAACCGTAGAGCGTGTCATTGAGCACCAGCGCATAGCGATGCGAGTCTCCGGTGGACGCGACCTGCGCATCCAGGTTGCCGATGTCGCCCGCAGTGGCGAACACGACGGTATCGCGGTCGACCGCCGGCTTGCCGTTGACGGCCGCGGCCGGTCCCGCCACCAGCAAGAGGGTCGCCGAAGCGGCGATGAAACGGGCGGTCAAAGCCATGCGTGATCTCCTCCTTGAGTTCGTTGTTGTCATCGGCGCGCGAACGCGATGGTCGCGTCCATCGTCGCGACCGTACGCTCGCCGACCTTCGCCGTTGCCGTGCACGTGACGTTGTTGCCTGCGCCGGTCTCCTCCCGCGCCTCGACGACGGCCTCCACGCGCACCACGTCGCCGGGTCGGACAGGCGCCACGAAGCGCGCCGCCACCTTGCGAACCATGCCGTCGTGCCCCGCCCAGTCGGTGAGCGCGCGGGTCATGAGCGCCATCGTCAGCATGCCGTGGGCGATGACCCCGCCCAGGCCGGCGGAGCGCGCGTAGTCCTGGTCGTAGTGGATCCGGTTGTAGTCGTCGGAGGCGCCTGCGTACATCGCAAGCTGCGTGGTGGTGATCACCGGGAAGTCCTGGCCGCGACGCTCGCCGGGAGCGCAATCCGCGAGGGCGCGACTCATGCGAGGCTCGCTTTCGCCACCTGCTCGGCCGAGCGGTACACCGTGGTGCGGCCGGCCGTGAACACAAGCTGCCCCGCCTCGTCGCGGCCTTCGGTCTGCTGGTGCAGGAGCTCCATGGTGCCCTTGCTGCCTGTCTTGTCGTCGACGCCAACGAAGCGGATCGCGCACGTGAGCCGCATTCCGGCCACGACGGGTCGCTCGTACTCGAACCAGGTTTGCCCCGCTACCACGCGACGCCGGTCGAGCGGCGCAAACCACGGTGGTTCCTCGGGCGGACGAAAGCACGTCGGAAAAGTGGGCGGCGCGACGATATCCGCGAAGCCGCGGGCGCGCGCGAAGTCGACGTCACGATAGAGTGGATTGAGGTCGCCGATGGCGAGGGCAAACTTGCGGATCGCCCCGCGCTCCACTTCGACCACAAAGGGGGCCGACACGGCGCCGACGAGACTGCGATCGATCTCGGCCATGAGCTAGTCCAGTCGCTCCACGATGGTCGCGGTGCCGAGCCCTCCGCCGCAGCACATCGACTGCAGGCCATAACGGCCGCCCGTGCGCTCGAGCTCATGCAGCAGCCCCGACATCAGCCTGGCCCCCGTGGAGCCGAGCGGGTGCCCCATGGCGATCGAGCCACCGTTGACATTCACGCGGTCGAGCGGCGCGCCCGTTTCCTTGAGCCACGCCCCCAGCACGGACGCGAATGCCTCGTTGATCTCGAAGCGATCGATGTCGCCGAGGGCGAGACCGGACTTCGCGAGGATGGCGTGGGTGGCCGGGATGGGGCCGGTGAGCATGATCTGCGGATCGACTCCCACGACGAGCTGGGCATGCAGGCGCGCACGCGGCCGCAAGCCAAGCTCGCGCGCCTTGGCGGCGGTGGTGAGCAGCAGCGCGGAGGCGCCGTCCGACACCTGGCTCGCATTGCCTGCGGTGACGCGCCCTCCTTCGCGAAAGGCCGGCTTCAGCGTGGCGAGCTTCTCCGCTGAGGCATTGGGGCGCACACCTTCATCGCGCGTGACCGGCGCGCCGCTGGCATCCGCCACCGCCACCCACTCGGCGGCGAAGCGTCCACTTTCCTGGGCCTGCGACGCCAGCACGTGGCTGCGCAGGGACAATTCGTCGAGATAGCCACGATCGAGGTTCCAGCGGTCGGCGATCCGCTCGGCGGCAATGCCCATCGTGGGCATCGAGAAGCGCTCCACGAGGTCGGGCGGGTAGCGGCGACCGAACGTGGTGTCCTCGTTGCCCCCCTGCGTGTGGGACATGAGCTCCACGCCGCAGGCCACCACGATGTCGCAGGCGCCGGCCCGGATCATGTTGTCCGCGAAGTGGACGGCTTGTTGCGAAGATCCGCAGGCACGATTCACCGTGGTACCGGGAACGGTGAACGGGAATCCGGCCATGAGCAGGGCCGTGCGCGCGACATTGCCCGCCTGCTCGCCGACCTGCGTGGCGCACCCCGCCACCACGTCGTCCACCGCCGCACGGTCGAGACCGTTGCGATCGACGATCGCCGCAATCGTGTGCGCGAGGAGAGCGCTAGCGTGCAGATGCGAGAGCGCGCCACCGCGCTTGCCCACCGGGGTGCGCACCGCATCGACGATGACCGGATCGCGGTCCTTGAGCTCGCTTGCCTTCATTCCGATGACTTTCCAGCCCACTGGCTGTTCTTGCGGCCAAGCACGTGGCCGGCGATCATGTTCTTGTGGATCTGCACGGTGCCGCCGTAGATCGATCCGCCCCGCACCTCGCGATAGCGTGCTTCCACGGGATACTCCGTCATGTAACCGTAGCCGCCCAGCAGCTGGATCGCGTCGTCGCAGATCTCCTTGGCGGCCTGAGCGACGTACACCTTCGCCACGGAGGTCTCCAGCGGAGAAGGCAGGCCTGCGGCCGTGTTCGCCGCCGCGCGCCAGGTCAGCAGCTGCGCCGCTTCGAGCTTGACCTTCATCTCGGCCAGCATCCACTGCAGGCCCTGGAAATCGGCGAGATCCCGTCCGAACTGCTGCCGTTCCTTCACGTAGCCCACGGCATACTCGAACGACGCCTGAGCGGATCCAAGCATGCGCGCGATGCTGCCGAGGCGCTCGACGTTGTAGACGCTGATGAGCTTGGCGAACGCGTTGCCGTCGGCCAGAACGTTGGCCCGGGGAACCCGGCAGCCGGAGAAGAAGAGCTCGTACTGACGCTCGCCGGCCATGTTCACGGTGCCGCTGCTCACGGTCATTCCCGGCGCGTCGTGCGGCACCAGCACCGCGCCGATGTCGCTCGCGCGGCCGCTCGTGCCGAACCGGCAGTACACGAGCGTATAGCGATGATGCCGCGCGGCACTGATGAAGATCTTCTGGCCGTCGATGATGACATCGTCGCCTTCCACGCGGGCACGCGTGCGCAACGCGGTGGCAGCCGATCCGGCCTCCGGCTCGCTGATGCCGATGCCGATGCCGAACTCGCCGCGGGCGACGCCCCCCACGAACGCCTCCTTCTGTTGCGCATTGCCGAGCTCCAGCACCGCGCCGACCGCACCCGTGGACGTGCGATGCGCGAGCCCGCCCATCGTGGAGTCGATCTTCTGGACGGCCTGGATCACGAGCAGCGTGT
>CALFEY010000260.1 GCA_937958295.1 uncultured Pseudomonadota bacterium | reverse complement strand
AGCGTGGCCACCAGCGCCTCGCGCTCGCGCGGCGCGGTGACGGCGCCGTAGCGTAGCGCGGCGAACGACTCGCCGATGGCCGCGAAGGCAATCGCGAACTGCGGCCAGCGGGCCGCGGCGCGCGCGGCGAAGGCCAGCGGCCCTTCATGCGGCAGACGGGGCAAGCCCGCGCGCGCGATGCGCCGGTTGAGGTCGTCCCAGAGCACGAGCGCGCGCTCCTGCTTGCGCCGCTTCCACATGAGCCAGGCTACCACCAGCGCGGCCCAGGCGCCGACGACCGCGGCGATCAGCATCACAAGTTGCCACGCGGCGAACTCGTCGAGTCGCCACTCGCGCCAGATCGTCTGCTGGCGGTCGCGGTTGAAGCCCACGACGTTGCGCCGCCAGCCGTAGTTGAACGCGTCCCAAGCAAGCTGCACCTGCGTGACCCAGGTGGAGTCGAGGCGTGCGAGGAACGGCAACGGCTCTCCGGCCGCCAGTGCCCCGCCCAAACCGACTTCCACGCGCGACGGCGCCACCGCGGCGGTCGGGTCGAAGCGCTGCCAGCGCCCGTTGAGCAAGGCTTCCGTCCACGCGTGCGCATCGGACTGGCGCACGATCATGTAGTCGCGGTTGGTGGAACCGCCCTGGTAGCCCGTGACCACGCGCGCGGGAATGCCCGCGGCCCGCAGCATCAGCACGAAGGCGCTCGCGTAGTGCTCGCAGAAGCCGCGGCGCTCGTCGAACATGAAGAAGTCGACCGGGTCGCGCTCGTACAGCGGCGGCGCGAGCGTGTAGACGTACTGCTCGCGATTGAACTTGGCGAGGAGGGTGTCGATGAAGGTGCGGTCGTCGGGCAGCTGAGCGCGCAGGTCGCGGGCGAAGGCGATGGTGCGGGGGTTGCCGTCGCCCAGGCCCAGGTTGAGGCGCGCCTCGGCCGGCGTGGACGCGGGATAGGACGACGCCAGCAGCGAGCGCTGCGTGTAGCGCACCGCCTGCGTCACCGGCACGCTCAGGAGCACCTGCTGGTCGCGGGTGACCGACGTGCGTACGTTGCTCACCGTTTCGGCGCCCGAGCGCAGCAGCGGGGCCGCCGCCGGCAGGTCGAGTGCGAAGAGCGAGCGGCGCTCGTTGGGCTCGAGGGCGACCGTGTAGGTGATGGGCGTGCCGTCCTGGTTGAACGAGCGCGTTTCCGCCAGCGAGAGCGGACCGCGCGACCACGTGCGGCCGTCGAACTGCGAGAACACCGGACCGCGCCAGTAGCGGTCGCGCGGCGGTGGTACGGCGCCGTCGAACTCCACGCGAAAGGCCACTTCGTCGGACAAGGACAGGTCGCTGATCTGCCCCGGCGACATGGAATCGGACAAGCCGCTGCGTGCGGTCCAGTCGGTGGGCAGGCCCCACAAAGGTTGCGCGAGCCGTGGGAAGAACAGAAAGAGAAGGAGCGCGATGGGCAGTCCCTGCAGCATCATCACGGCGCTGCGCCGCATCGCCACCGCGGGCCGGAACGCGCGAGCCTCCGTGGTGCGCCCCGCGGTGAGCACGTCGAGCACCACGCCCACCAGCACCACGGCCGGCAGCGCGGCCAGGGCCGCGAGGAACGACTGGCTGTAGAAGAAGGGCGTCATCAGCAGGAAGCACGCGAGACAAACGAGCAGCATCCCGTCGCGCGTCGTGCGTGTCTCGAGGTACTTGATGGCGATGAGGATGTAGAGGAATGCCACCGACGGGTCGCGGCCGAGCAGATAGCCGAAGGACTGCCGGATGGCGACCGCCGCCGCCACGGCGAAGAGCGCTAGCGCCCAGGACGGAATCCGCGCCGGCGGCGCGTGCGGCCGCCACGGATCGCTGCGCAGGAGCGCGATGCGCACGAGCACGAGCAGCACTCCCGCGACGGCCGCCCAGATGGGCAGGTGCGGCGCCTGCGGCAGCTGCGCCGCCATCAGCAGTGCGCCGAGCCAGCGCAGCTCGCGGGGACCGAGTAGCGTCTGCGGCGTGGGCGGACGCCGCCACGGGGTCCAGAACCCCGGGCCCTTCCACATGGCCACGGCATTCACCGGCCGTCCCTCGGCGCGCCGGGGAAGAGGGCGAGCGCGGCGAGCGCGGCGAGCCGTTGCTCGCGTCCCTGCTGCGGTGGGAGGTAGGTGCCGGGGATGGCTAGCGAGAACGGCCGCGCGGCGCGCTCGGCGCCGAGCACCCAGGCGGTGAGCCGCGAGAGCTTCGCTTCCACCGGCATGGCTGGGGGCAGGGCGTCCCACGACAGCACCAGGGGACCACCGCCGCCGGCGCCGTCGAACTCCTTGCTGTACCAGCCGGCGCCGCGCGCCACCGCCTTCCAGGCCACGCGTTGCGGGGGATCCCCCTGCTGGAACTCGCGCAGGCCGGCGAGATCGGCATCGTCGCTCCTGCCGTGGGCGAGCGGATCGGTGCCGCCGCGGCCGGCGGGCAGGGGCGGTGGACCGATCTCGGCCGCCGGAAACACGATGCCCGCGAGCGGGAAGTGCACGTAAGCCCAGCCGCGCCACAGGCCGAGCGGAAACTGCGACGAGAGCGTCACGCGACCGAGGGCATGGTGCCCGCGCACCGGAGCGGGGACGTCCAGCGTCAGCGTGAGCGCCGCGCCCGCCGCGATGTCGCCGCCCGCCGTGGCGGTGACGGTGGCAATCGCGATGTCGTTGCGGGCTGCGGCGCCGGCGTGCAGCGCGAGCGTGAAGGCGAGCGTGCCTCCCGCAAACGTCTCTCCCGCGGCGAGTGGGGCGATCTCGAGCCCGGCGAGGTTGCGGAAGGTGTGCAGCTGCGCGGCGGCGACGAGGCCGGCGAGCAGGAACGTGACGAAGAGGCCGAGCGCGAGCGAGTAGTTGAGCGAGCCCACCAGCATCATGAGGAGGGTCGCGATCATCGCCCACCCGCGCCGCGTGGGCAGGAGGTAGATCCGCGAGTGGCGCAGGACGACCGGCGTGAGGTCGGAGGGCGCGTGGCGGAATGCGCGCTGGCGCCAGCGCGCGAGCCAGGCCCGGCGCGACGGACCCAGTGACGCGGCGAGCATGGGGTGTGGGCCTACGGCAGCGGCACCGCGCGCAGCAGCGACTGCGCCTGGGCGGCCCCGGCGCGCGTGCCGCCCGCGAGGCGATGTCCCGCCACGGAGGGGAATACGGCCTGCACGTCCTCGGGCAACACCATCGGCCGCGCGGCGATGAGCGCGTGGGCGCGCGCGGCGTTGAGCAGCATGAGGCCCGCACGCGGGCTCAAGCCACGCCGGCTGCCGGCGTCGCCGGTGGCCCCGTTGGCATTCGCGGGCAAATGGCCGCGCGAGGCCGCGAGCAGCGCCTGCACGTAGTCGAGCAGCGCGGGGGCGACGTGCACTTCGCCGACTTCGCGTTGCCACTCCGCGAGCGTGGCGGGATCGGCGAGCGGGGTGAGCTCGCCGATGCGGGCGCGGCGGTCACCGCCGGCGAGGAGGTCGCGCTCCGCGGCGGGATCGGGATAGCCGAGCTCGATGGCCATGAGGAAGCGGTCGAGCTGGGACTCGGGCAGCGGATAGGCACCGATCTGCTCGATGGGATTCTGCGTGGCGATCACGAAGAACGGGTCAGGGAGCTTGCGCGTCTGGCCATCGAGGGAGACCTGGCGCTCTTCCATTGCCTCGAGCAGAGCACTCTGGGTCTTGGGCGGGGCCCGGTTGATTTCGTCGGCGAGCACGACCGAGTTGAAGATGGGGCCTGGATGGAAGCGGAACGCGTGGTTGCGCTCGTCGTAGATCGATACGCCGAGCACGTCGGCGGGCAGGAGGTCGCTCGTGAACTGGATGCGGGAATAGTTGAGGCCGAGCGTGATGGCGAGCGTCTGGGCCAGGGTGGACTTGCCCACGCCCGGGATGTCCTCGATGAGCAGGTGCCCCCGGGCGAGCAGGCAGGCGAGCGCCAGGCGCAGAGGGTCGTCCTTGCCCACGACGATGCGCCCGAGCTGGGCGAGCACCTGGGCCAAGCGCGCGGCGATGGGGGTGCGGGGCTCGGAGGCAGAACGAAGCGTCATGGCGGGCGGTCGAAAGAGGGTGGGTACGGCTCGCGTGGCAGAAGGGAGGCGGCGCGGCGATCCGCCGTTGGAGCGACCTCGGTGGCAAGAGTTCGGTGGAACGGCTGCGGGTCAAGCAAGAATCCCACCAGGAACCAATGTAGCGGGGCGCCGGCGCCTCGTCACGTCCGACGGGCGCGGGTTACACTCCGCCTGGCGGAAAGAAGGCAGCCCCCTACGTACTGTCCCCCATGCCCGTCGCCTATATCACGCACCCTTCCTGCCTCCTGCACGACATGGGGCAGTTCCACCCCGAGTGCCCCGAGCGGATCAACGCCGTCAACGACCGGCTGATTGCCTCCGGCCTCGACGGCTATCTCCTGCATCGCACCGCCGCGCCGGCCACCCGCGAGCAGATCGCCCGGGTGCACGGAGAGACGTACATCGATTCCATCGAGCAGGCGAGCCCGGCCGAAGGACTGCACTACATCGATCCGGACACCGCGATGAACCCGCACTCGCTCGCGGCGGCCACGCACGCGGCGGGCGCGGTGGTCATGGCGGTGGACATGGTGATGGCCAAGGAGTGCAGCACCGCCTTCTGCAACGTGCGTCCTCCCGGTCACCATGCGGAGCGCCGTCGCGCGATGGGCTTCTGCCTCTTCAACAGCGTGGCGATCGGCGCCGCCCACGCGCTGGCGGCGCACCGGCTCTCGCGCGTGGCGATCGTGGACTTCGACGTGCACCACGGCAACGGGACCGAGGACATCTTCCAGGGCGACCCGCGCGTGCTGATGGTGGGCTCGTTCCAGCATCCGCTCTATCCGTATTGCGGCGTCGAGGATCCGGCGCCCAACATGGTCAACGTGCCCCTTCCCGCGGGCGCCGGTGGCGAAGCGTTTCGGGCGGCGGTCACCCATCGCTGGCTGCCGGCGCTCGATGAATTCGAGCCCGAGCTCATCGTGATCTCGGCGGGCTTCGATGCACATCGCGAGGATCCCCTCGCCGGCCTCAAGTTCACCGAGGCCGATTACGCCTGGGTCACGCAGCAGCTCATGGACGTGGCCGCGCGGCACGCGCAGCGGCGCATCGTGTCGTCGCTCGAAGGCGGCTACTCCCTGTCCGCGCTCGGCCGCAGCGCGGCGGAGCATGTGCGCGTGCTGGTGGAAGGATGAGCGGCATCCGGGGCGTGCTCGCGCTGCTGCTGGCCGGGCTCGCCTTCGTGGGTGCGGCGCAGGCGCAGGACGTCGTGGTGGGCAAGGTGCTTGCGGTGCGCGGCGACGTCGTGGCGCTCGCCGGGCGCGAACGCACGGCGCTCGCGGTGGACATGCCCCTGCGCTCGTCGCACGTGATCGTGGCCGCCACCGGGAAGGCGCGAATCGAGCTCGTGGACGGCACGCTCCTTTCGGTGGGCGAGAACAGCCGCATGCGCATCGCGCAGGTAGCCCCGCCAGGGACCACGCCGGCCACCCGCGTCGAGCTCATTTCCGGTGCGCTGCGCCTCCTCGTGGTGAAGGCCACGCCCGCGGCGCGCTTCGAGGTGGAAACGGAGACTGCGATCGCCGCCGTGCGTGGCACCGACTGGATCGTGGAGGCCATGCCGGCCAACACCGGCGTCGTGGTGCTGACCGGCAGCGTCGACGTCACGAGCCGCACGCCGGCTCGCACCACCGTCCGCCTCGACCGTTCCGAGGCGGGGACCGACGTGCCGCGCGGTGGCGCCCCCACGCCGCCCGCCCGCTGGGGCGCGCCGCGCCTGTCGGCGCTGCTCGCGCGCACGTCGCTCGACTAGGGTCCGCGGGCCCCGCGATCATGCCGCCTGGCCGCCTGCGCGACGTGGCGCTCTGCGGCCTCGCGCTCGCGGTGATGGCGGCATTCGCCGCTCTTCATCTGTGTTCCCTCGACCTGCCGTGGCTGCGCCGCCTGGAGGTGGCGGTGCTCGACGTGGCCGTGCGCCTGCGCGGACCGCTGCCGCCGGGCCCCGAGATCGTGATCGTGATGATCGACGACCGCAGCGTCGATGCGCTCGGCAGCTGGCCCGTGCCGCGCGAGCGCCTGGCCGACGCGGTGCGCACGCTCGCTGCGGCGCGCGCCAAGGTGATCGGCATCGACGTGCTCTTCGCCGGGGACGGCAGCGCGCGGCCCGGCGGGGCGCAGGGCGACGAGGCCCTGGCGGCGGCGATCGCGCAGGCGGGCAATGTGGTGCTTCCGTTCACCTTCCGCTTCGACGGCCAGCCTCGCGCGGTGGCCGCCGATTTCGCCGCGCGCCACGCCTACGCGCGGGTGCGCCGCAGCGAGGTGCCCGGCGCCCTCGCGCTTACGCCCGACGATGTCGTGCTGCCGTCGGCGCGCGCCGCGGGGGTGGCCGACCTCGGGCACATGCTCATCGCCTACGACGTTGACGGTGCGCCGCGCTATGACTATCCGGTGATCGAGTTCGACCTCGACTACTACCCGTCGATGCCCGTGCGCATCGCGCAGCGCTACCTCGGCGTGCCGTGGCGCGACGTCGCGGTGGAACTGGGGCGCGGCATCACCCTCGGCGACCGCTTCGTGCCCACCGATGCGCACACGCGCATGCTCGTGAACTATCGCGGCGCGGCGCGCACCTATGCGACCGTGCCGCTGTGGCAGGTGCTCGAGGGCAAGGCACCGCCTGCGGTCTTCGCCGATCGCATCGTGCTGATCGGCGCCGACGCGCTCGGCACGCGCGACACGTTTGCCTCGCCGTTCACCGCGGTGATGCCGGGTGTGGAGCGTCTGGCAACGGTGGTGGATGCGATCCTCCACGAGCGGCACGTCGTGCGCTCACCCGCGGCGGCCTGGATCGAGATTGCCGCGATGATGCTGGCGGCGCTCGTGATGGGTCTCGCGGTATCGCGCTGGCCGCTGTCAGCCGCCGCGCTCGTGGCCCTGGGGCTCGCCGCGGCCTTCGCGGCAGCGGGGCAGGTCGCGCTCACGCGCGCGGGCCAATGGCATGCGGTCGCGCTGCCGATCGTCGCCATCGGCATGACCTTCATGGCGCTCTCGCTCTATCGCTACGGCCTGCTTGATCGCGAGCGGCGGCACCTGCGGCACGCCTTCGGCCGCTACCTTGCGCCGGAGATGGTCGAGCGGTTGGCGAGCCGGCAGAAGCTGCCCGAACTCGGCGGCGAGCAGCGCGAGCTCACCATCCTCTTCTGTGACCTGCGCGGCTTCACCGCTTTGTCGGAGCGGCTGTCACCCGCGCACCTCACGCAGGTGGTCAACGAGTTCCTCACCCTCGCGAGCGAAGCCGTGATGGCCGAGGGCGGCACGGTCGACAAGTACGTAGGCGATGCGATCATGGCCTTCTTCAACGCGCCGCTCGACCAGCGCGATCACGCCGCGCGCGCGTGCCGGGCCGCCTTGCGCATCGTGGAGAAAGTGCGCGAGCGCAACGATGCCTTGCCGCCGGACTCCGCCGCGCCGCGCCTGCGCGTGGGCGTGGGCCTCAACACCGGGGCCTGCACCGTGGGCAACTTCGGCTCGCCGCGCCGCCTCGACTATTCGGCGATCGGCGATCCGGTGAACGTGGCCGCGCGCATCGAGGGCATCACCAAGGACTACGGGGTGCCGATCATCGTGGGCGCGCACACGGCCGCCGCGACGCCGCGCTTCGCCTTCCTGCCGCTGGCCAGCGTGCGCTTGCGCGGGCGCGTGGAAGCCATGGAGGTGCTCGCGCTGGCCGGCGATGAGCGCCTGGGCACGAGCGAGGCCTTTGGCGCCGTTGCCGCGTGGCATGCGCAGTGGCTGCAGGCACGCGCCGATGGCGACACCACCCGGACGGAAACGCTCGCGGCGCGCTTGCGCGAGCGCGCGCCGGAGGCCATACGCGGGCTCTACGCGGCGAGGTCCTGACGCACGATGAGCGCTGCGGCCACGCGCCGGTCCTCGGCCACCAGGATGTTGAAGGTACGGCACGCGGCGCGCGTGTCCATCGCTTCCACGCCCACGCGCGCCGCAGCGAGCGCCTGCGTCAGGCGCGGGTGCGGGAAGCGCTGGCGGTCTCCGGTGCCGAGCAGCACCATTTCCGGCGCGTGCTCGAGGAGCGTGGCGTAGTCGCTCTCGCCGAGCTCGGCGAAGCCGTGCGGGGCGAAGCCTTCGATCACGCGGTCCGGCAACAGTACGATGTTGTCGCGGTACTCCGTGGTCCCCACCCGCACCCAGCCAGGGCCGGTGCCGGTGACGAGATTGAGAGCGGGGGACTGCAGGTGGAACTTCATGGCAAGCGGCGCAGGACGAGGGACGGTCGCGCCGGTCGCGCGACGAGGCTTGTCAATCTACACCAAGGGCCGGGGGTTGCTGGGACCGGTCTGCTAGAATCGCGCTCGGTCGCCGCATGCGGCCACTTACGTCGCTCGGACGGTTCCGGGCGCCTACGTCAAGGATCGGCATGTCCTCCCCCCCTGCAAAGTCCTTCGAGCGCATCGAGCGCCTGCCCCCGTACGTCTTCTCGATCACTTCCGAGCTCAAGATGGCCGCGCGCCGTCGTGGCGAGGACATCATCGATTTCGGCATGGGCAATCCCGATGGCCCCACCCCACAGCACATCGTGGACAAGCTCGTCGAGACCGTGCAACGACCCGACACCCACGGCTACTCCGTGTCGAAGGGCATCCCGCGGCTGCGGCGGGCCATCTGTCACTGGTACAAGCGTCGCTTCGACGTGGACTTCGATCCGGAGACCGAGGCCATCGTGACGATCGGCTCGAAGGAAGGCATCGCGCACCTCGCGCTCGCCACCCTCGGCCGCGGCGATACGGTGCTCGTGCCCAACCCGAGCTATCCCATCCACATCTACGGACCGGTCATCGCCGGCGCGGACATCCTGCAGGTGCAGATGACGCCCGACGTCGACTTCTTCGCCGAGCTCGAGCGCACCATCAGGATGTGCTATCCGAAGCCGAAGATGCTCATCGTGAACTTCCCGGCCAACCCCACCGCGCAGTGTGTGGAACTGCCGTTCTTCGAGAAGCTCGTTGCGCTCGCCAAGGAGTACGGCATCTACGTGGTGCACGACCTGGCCTACGCCGACATCACCTTCGACGGCTGGAAGGCGCCGTCGATCATGCAAGTGCCCGGCGCGCGCGAGGTGGCGGTGGAGTTCTTCACGATGTCGAAGAGCTACAACATGGCGGGCTGGCGCATCGGCTTCATGGTGGGCAACAAGGACCTCGTGGCGGCCCTCGGCCGCATCAAGGGCTATCACGACTACGGCACGTTCACCCCCATCCAGGTGGCGGCGATCGCGGCCCTGGAAGGTCCGCAGGACTGCGTGGCGCAGATCGCCGCACGCTACCAGACCCGCCGCGACGTGCTGGTGAAGGGCCTCGCCGAGTCGGGCTGGCCGGTGGACATCCCCAAGGCCTCGATGTACGTGTGGGCGCGCATCCCCGAGCCGTATCGCAAGCTCGGCTCGCTCGAGTTCACAAAGCAGGTGCTTGCCAAGGCGAAGGTGTCCGTGTCTCCCGGCATCGGCTTCGGCGAGTATGGCGACGGTCATGTGCGCTTCGCCCTCATCGAGAACGAGCACCGCGTCCGCCAGGCGGTGCGCGGTATCCGCGACATGCTCCGCCGCGACGGCCACGGCGATGCCGTCGCCGCCTGACGACGGGCCCCCGATCATGCGCAATCCCGTTCGCAAGTCCGCCAAGCTCGCCAATGTCTGCTACGACATCCGTGGCCCCGTGCTCGAGCGCGCCCGCCTGCTGGAAGAGGAGGGGCACCACATCATCAAGCTCAACATCGGCAACCTCGCGCCGTTCGGCTTCGACACCCCTGACGAGATGCGCCACGACGTGATCGTGAACCTGCCCCAGGCGTCGGGCTACTCCGACTCCAAGGGCCTGTTCTCGGCGCGCAAGGCCATCATGCATTACACGCAGGAGAAGCACGTCGAGGGCGTCGAGCTCGAGGACATCATCATCGGCAACGGCGTGTCCGAGCTCATCGTCATGTCGATGCAAGGCCTGCTCGACAACGGCGACGAGGTGCTGATCCCCGCCCCCGACTATCCGCTGTGGACGGCCGCCGTGAGCCTTGCCGGCGGCAAGCCTGTGCATTACGTCTGCGACGAAGGCGCGGGCTGGCTGCCCGACATCGTCGACATCCGTCGCAAGATCACGCCGTCCACGCGCGCGATCGTGGTGATCAATCCGAACAATCCCACCGGCGCCGTGTATCCCGTCGAGCTCCTGCGCGAGATCTGCCAAGTCGCGCGCGAGCATCAACTCGTGGTCTTCGCCGACGAGATCTACGACAAGATGCTCTACGACGGCGAGCGGCACGTGTCGCTCGCCTCGCTCGCCGACGACCTCCTGTTCGTAACGTTCAACGGCCTGTCCAAGAACTACCGCGCTTGCGGCTATCGGTCCGGCTGGATGGTGGTCTCCGGGGAGAAGCGCCACGCGCGCGACTACCTCGAGGGCATCAACATCCTTGCCTCGATGCGCCTGTGCGCCAACGTCCCGGGCCAGCTCGCGATCCAGACGGCCCTGCACGGCTACCAGAGCATCGACGACCTCGTGGCGCCGGGCGGGCGCCTCGCGCGCCAGCGCGACCTCGCCTACAGTCTCGTGACCGCGATCCCGGGCGTGACGTGCGTTCGCCCCAAGGCCGCGCTCTACCTCTTTCCCCGCCTCGATCCGCGCGTGTATCCCATCGCGGACGACCAGGCGTTCATTCTCGAGTTCCTCGAGGCGGAGCGCGTGCTGGTGGTGCAGGGCAGCGGCTTCAACTGGCCACAACCCGACCACCTGCGCCTCGTGTTCCTGCCCAACAGCGACGACCTCGCCGAGGCGATGGGGCGCTTCGCCCGCTTTCTCGAGGGCTATCACCGACGGAACACGTAAGATGATGAAGCCGCTTCACGTGGGCCTGCTGGGCTTCGGCACGGTAGGCAAAGGTACCTGGGACGTCTTGCGCCGCAACGGCGAGGAGATCGCGCGCCGGGCCGGCCGACCTATTCGCATCACGGCGATCGCCACGCGCACCCCGGCGCGGGTGCGGGAGGCTATCGCGGGCGTGCAGGGCGTGACGCTCACCGACGATCTCGCCGCGGTGGTGCGCAGCCCCGACGTCGATATCGTTTGCGAGCTCATCGGCGGCACGGATGTCGCGCGCACCCTCGTGCTCGACGCGATTGCCCACGGCAAGCATGTCGTCACCGCCAACAAGGCGCTTCTCGCGCTATACGGCAACGAGATCTTCGCGGCCGCCTCCGCCAAGGGCGTGATGGTGGCCTTCGAGGCCGCGGTGGCCGGCGGCGTGCCGATCATCAAGGCGCTGCGCGAGGGACTCACGGCCAATCGCATCGAGTGGCTGGCCGGGATCATCAACGGCACGTCGAACTTCATCCTCTCGGAGATGCGTGCCACGGGGCGCGGCTTCGCCGACGTGCTTGCCGAGGCCAAGGCGCGCGGCTATGCCGAGGCGGATCCCACGTTCGACGTGGAAGGCATCGATGCCGCGCACAAGCTCACGATCATGTCCGCGATCGCCTTCGGCGTACCCATGCAGTTCGACCGCGCCTACGCGGAGGGGATCACCCGCCTCACGCGCGAGGATATCCGCTACGCGGAGGAGCTCGGCTATCGCATCAAGCTCCTCGGCATCACGCGCCGTGCCGTGTCCGGCGGCAAGGAGGGCATCGAGTTGCGTGTGCATCCCACGCTGGTTCCCGCCAAGCGCCTGATCGCCAACGTGGAAGGCGCGATGAATGCCGTGTTGGTGAAGGGCGACGCCGTGGGCGCCACGCTGCATTACGGCGCGGGCGCGGGTGCGGAGCCCACCGCGAGTGCGGTGATCGCCGACCTGGTGGACGTCACCCGCATGCACACCGCTGATCCCGAGCATCGGGTGCCACACCTGGCCTTTCAGCCCGACCAGCTCACCGACGTCCCCATCCTGCCGATCGGCGACGTCGTGACGAGCTACTACCTGCGCATGCGCGTGGACGACAAGCCGGGGGTGCTCGCCGACATCACGCGCATCCTGGCCGACCGGGAGATCTCCATCGACGCCATGATCCAGAAGGAGCCCTCGGAGGGCGAGGACCAGACGGATATCATCCTGCTCACGCATCGCACCGTGGAGCGCAACATCGACGACGCGATCGCGCGCATGGAAGCGCTGCCCACCGTGCGCGGCAAGATCGTGCGCATCCGCCTCGAAGAGCTGAACTAGGGACCATCATGCGCTACGTCAGCACCCGCGGCGCCTGGGCGTCCGACCCCCAGCCCTTCTGTGCGATCCTGCTTGAAGGCCTGGCGCCCGATGGCGGCCTCGCCGTGCCGCAGTCCTACCCGCGCTTCACGCCGGCGGAGCTGGCCGCGCTGCGGCCGCTGCCGTATCCCGAGCTCGCGCTTTCGGTGCTCGCGCGCTTCATCGACGACATTCCCGCCGCCGACCTGGCGCGCATCGTGCGCAAGACATATACCGCCGACGTCTTCGGGTCGGCAGCGATCACGCCGCTCACCACGCTCGAGCCGGGCCTGCACCTGTTGCACGTTTCCAACGGGCCCACCCTGGCCTTCAAGGACATCGCGCTCCAGCTCCTCGGGCATCTGTTCGAATACGTGCTGGCGCGCGAGCGGCGCACGGTCAACATCGTGGGTGCCACGTCGGGCGATACGGGCAGCGCCGCGGAGCACGCGCTGCGGGGCAAGCGGGGCGTGGGCGTGTTCATGCTCTCGCCGCACGGCCGCATGAGCGCCTTTCAGCGGGCGCAGATGTTCTCGCTCACCGAGCCCAACATCCACAACCTGGCGATCGAGGGCACGTTCGACGACTGCCAGGACATCGTCAAGGCCATCAACGGTGACGCTGCCTTCAAGGCGCGCTACGCCGTGGGTGCGGTCAATTCGATCAACTGGGCACGGGTGGCGGCGCAGGTTGTCTACTATTTCTCCGGATATTTCCAGGCCACGCGCGGCGACGGCGAGCCGGTGGATTTCGCGGTGCCGTCGGGCAACTTCGGCAACATCCTGTCTGGCTACGTCGCCCGGGCCATGGGCCTGCCGATCCGTCGCCTGATCCTCGCCACCAACGAAAACGACGTGCTCGACGAGTTCTTCCGCACCGGCCGCTATCGTCCACGTGCCGCCGCGCAGACGCACGTGACGTCGTCGCCGTCGATGGACATCTCCAAGGCGTCGAACTTCGAGCGCTTCGTCTACGACGTGGTGGGCCGGGATCCGGCGGTCGTGCGTGCCCTGTGGGCGCGTCTCGAAAGCGAAGGCGGCTTCGATCTCGCGGGCACGCCGTACTGGAAGGCGGTCGACGACGCCCGCTTCGTCTCGCAACGCAGCACCCACGCCGATCGCCTCGCCACCATCCGGGCGGCGCACGAGCGCTACGGCATCACGATCGATCCGCACACCGCCGACGGCCTCGAGGTGGCGTGGGATCTGCGCGATCCCGCGGTGTCTACCGTGTGCATCGAGACTGCGCTGCCGGTGAAATTCGGTGCCACGATCCGCGAGGCGCTGGGCCGGGATCCCGCGTGTCCTGCCGCCTTTGCCGGGCTCGAGGACAAGCCGCAACGCTTCACGGTGCTTCCCGCCGACGCCGGGCGCGTGAAGGCCTTCATCGAGGATCACGCGCCCGCCGCTTGAAGCCCTGCGGCCGGCCGCGCACGCCCATGGGCCACGCGCTCGCCAATCTCGTCCTCAACCTGCGCGCGGGGCTGCGCCTCGCGTGCTTCCTGCGCGTCGATCGCCTGGCCTTCCGCATCGATCTCGCGCAGGCGCTGCTGCTCTTCGCGCTGTCCGCGCTGATCGACATCGCGGGAGACTACCTGCGCCTATCCCCGCCCCGGGCGTTCGTCCTTGCGGGTGCGGGAGCGGAGCTCCACTCCGGCGCGCTGCTCGCATTGGGTGCCGCGGTGATTGCAGTGGCGGTTCGGCAGCGCGCCGCCACGCTCGCCATCGTGGTGATCGTGATGGCGGCATTGCCGCTCGTGCAGGCGCTGCACTACCTGCCGTGGATCCTGGCCCGCCCCGGCATCGTGGGCGGTGCCGAGCTGACCTGGCTGTCGGAGTATCTCTTCCTCACCTGGATCGTGCTGCTCCTGATCCGCAGCGTCGCCGTGGCGTTCTCGCCGCCTCCCACGTACATGTGGTTGCGCGCGATCCTGGGCGGCCTGCTCGTGGCCATGCCGATCTGGTTCGGCGATGCCCTCTACGAGTCGCAGCCCTGGTGGCGCGCCAGCGGCGACGAGGACGCCATCGCGCCGCCCTCGGGACTCACGGCGGGATCCGAGGCGGTGCTGGCCGCCCAGGCCTACCTCCTCGACAACGCGTTGAGCGGGCTCGAGGACGAGCGCAACGGCGAGACCGACCTCTACTTCGTGGGCTTTGCGCCCGACGGCCGCTCCGACGCGTTCCGCGACAACCTCGAGGGCGCCCAGCAGGCGATGGATGCGCGCTGGGGGACCAAGGGACGGTCGATCCTGCTCATGAACAGTCCGCGCACGCTCGTCACCGCGCCGTTCGCCACGGTGACGTACCTGCGTGAGGCGCTCGATGAGATCGGCGCGATCATCAATCCGGAAGAGGACGTGGTCATGCTCTACCTCGCGGCTCCTACGGCGCGTGACGGTGGCCTCGCGGCTGCGCAGCCGCCGCTTTCATTGGTGGAGCTCGGCCCCACCGGGCTCAAGCAGCTCCTCGACGATGCCGGGATCAAGTGGCGGATCATCGTGGTGTCCGCATGTCACTCCGGAAGCTTCATCGAGCCGCTCGCCGACGACTTCACGCTCGTGATCACCGATGCCGCCATGGGCCACGCCACTTTCGGCTGCGACGGGCGTACGCCCGCGGGCCTCTTCGGCGAGTCTTTCTTCGTCAATGGCCTCGGCAAGCTGGGCTCGTTCGAGGCTGCCTTCGACGCTGCCAAGAAGGCGATGACCGAGCGGGAGGCGGAGGCGGGTTACGCACCGCCCGCCGATCCGCAGTGGTCGATGGGCGCCGAGATGGCCGGCAAGATCAAGTCGCTGCGCGGTCGGGGCACCGGCGGACTTCCCGTGCGCGGCGTGCCGCGTGGAGCGCGCGCGCCTAGCGCAGCGTCTTGATGTAGTCGCGCGGCGGCTTGCCCTCGGCGATGCGGTCGCGCATGTCGACGGACTCGGCGACCTGGCCCGAGCCGGCGGCCGGCATCAGCTCCTCGAAGCGCGCGGCGAGCGTGTCCATCTCCGGATCGCGCTCGGCCCGAACGAGGCGCAGCACTTCCCGCGCATAGTCGGCATTGGCCGTCATCCACAGGATGTCGGTGAGGCGATTGGTCTTGCGGCGCAGGAAGACGTGCAGTCTCGAGGCCACGGCCATCAGCGCTGTCTGCGACATGATTCAACCTTTCCCACGAGAATCGTTTGCCCGGGACCAAGGGCGGGTCGCCTGCTACCCCACGTGCTCGCCGTGAATGGACAAGTCGAGGCCGTCCTCTTCCTGCTCCTGCGTGACACGCAGGCCGATCGTCCATTCGATGACCTTCAGGATCACGTAGGTGACGGCCGCGCTGTAGACCAGCGTGGCGAGCGCGCCGACCACCTGCGCGGAGAGCTGTGCCGTCGCGCCCGACAGCGCCTTTTGCGCGAAGACGCCGGTAAGGATCGCCCCCACGAGCCCGCCCACCCCGTGGATGCCGAAGACGTCGAGCGAGTCGTCCACCTTGAGCGCGCGCTTGAGGCCCGTGGCGCCGAAGTAGCAGAGAAAGCCCGCGGCGGCGCCGATCGCCAGCGCGCCCACGACGTCGACGAAGCCCGAGGCCGGCGTGATCGCCACGAGTCCGCCCACCGCGCCGGAGCAGGCGCCAAGGAGCGTGACACGCGAGCGCACGAGCCACTCGGTGAGCATCCAGGCCGCCGCGGCGGTGGCGGCAGCAACCTGCGTTACCAGCATCGCCATCGCGGCGCGCGCATCGGCGGCGCCGGCCGATCCCGCGTTGAAGCCAAACCAGCCCACCCACAGCAGCGAGGCGCCCATGAGCGTGAGCGCGAGGTTGTAGGGTGGGAAGGGCTTGCGCCCATAGCCGATGCGCGGGCCGAGCACGTAGGCGCACACGAGTCCCGCGGCACCGGCATTGATGTGCACCACGGTACCGCCGGCGAAGTCGAGCACGCCCATCGCGGCCAACCATCCCGTGGGCTCCCACACCCAGTGCGCCACCGGCGCGTAGACCAGGAGCGACCACAGGAGCATGAAGGCGAGCATTGCGCCGAAGCGCATGCGCTCGGCGAAGGCGCCGGTGATGAGCGCCGGCGTGATGATCGCAAACGTGAGCTGGAACATCACGTACACCGCCTCGGGGATCGTGGGGGCGAGGTGGCTCACGCTCACGCGCCCGGCTTCCTTGAGGTAGTTCATGCCGAGCAGCAGCACCCGGCTCGAGCCACCGATGAGCGAGGTCTCGCCGGGAGTAAATGCGATGCTGTAGCCCACGAGCACCCACAGAATCGTGACGAGGCAGCAGATCACGAAGCTCTGCAGCGCAGTGGTGAGCACG
>CALFEY010000259.1 GCA_937958295.1 uncultured Pseudomonadota bacterium | reverse complement strand
CACAGTCGTTGCAAGGGCGTGCCTTTCGCGTTCGAGCGCGGTCGCGGGAGGATCCTCGGGCATGCCCGTGGCGAGGAGCTCGAGCCGCTGCTGCCGCCATTCGAGGAGCGTCTTCAGGATCAAGGTGACGAGGGCCATCAGCGCCAGCAGGGACGCCGCGGTGAAGGCGGCGGCGGTCTTGTAGTCGTTGTTGAGCTGCTCCACGAGCAACGGCAGGGTGAGCGTCTGGTTCATGATCGTACCCGACACGGCCGCCACGGCGCCGAATTCACCTACGGCCCGTGCATTGGTGAGCACCACGCCGTAGACGAGCCCCCACTTGATGTTGGGCAGCGTCACTCGGCGGAACAGATCGAAGCCGCGCGCGCCGAGGGTGATGGCCGCCTGCTCCGTGTCGGTGCCCTGCGCTTCCATGAGCGGGATGAGGATGCGCGCGACGTAGGGCGAGGTCACGAAGATCGTGACGAGCACGATGCCCGGCCAGGCGAAGATCACGCGCACGCCGTGGGCGTCGAGCCAGCGCCCGGCCGTGCTCTCCAGCCCGTAGACCACGACGTAGCAAAGGCCCGCCACCACCGGCGACATCGCGTACGGGATGTTGGTGAGGTTCACGAGCAGCCGGCGTCCCCGGAATTCGAAGTGGGTCACGCACCACGCGAGCAACGTGCCGAACACCACGTTCACCGGCACCGTGATCACCGCGGCCAGCAGCGTCAGCATGATGGCGTGCCGCATGTAGTCCTGCTGCAGGTTGTTCACGAGCAGTTTCCAACCCCCGCTTAGCGCCTCGGTGAAGATAAGCACGAGCGGCGCCACCAGCAGCACGCCCGCAATCGCCGCGCCAAGCCCGATGAGCAGCCACTGGTCGAGATGACGCGGCTTGCGGGTCATGGCTGCCGCTGCCAGCGCAGCACGCGGGCCTGGAGCAGTTGGAGGGCGAACAGCAAAACGAGCGAGACCACGAGGATCACCGAAGCGATCGCGGCGGCGGCGGGATAGTTGAACTCCTGCATGCGCACGAAGATCATCAGCGACGAGACCTCGGTGCGGAACGGGATGTTGCCGGAGATCATGATCACCGCGCCGAACTCGCCTAAGCTGCGGATGAACGCCTGCGAAGCCCCGGCCACCAGCGCGGGCGTGAGCGCAGGCAAGATCACCTTCCAGAAGATGAGCAGGCGCGAGGCCCCGAGCGTAGTGGCCGCCTCCTCGCTCTCCGGGCCCAAGTCCTGCAGCACGGGCTGCACCGAGCGCACGACGAACGGCAGGCTCGTGAACGTCATCGCCACCACAAGGCCCGGATAGGCATAGGCCACCTTGATGCCGAGCGGCGCCAGGAATTGCCCGAGCCAGCCTCCAGGAGCGAGCAGTACCGACAGGGTGAGGCCTGCCACCGCCGTGGGTAGCGCGAAGGGCAGATCCACCAGGGCGTCGAGCAGCCGTCGGCCGGGGAAGTCGTAGCGCTCGATGTTCCAGGCGAAGAGCAGCCCGATCAGCACGGCGGCGACGGTCGAGTAGAACGCCGCGCTGACGGTGACGCGGTAGCTCGCCACCACCCGCGGATCGGAGATTGCCCGCCAGTAGTCGGTCCACGTCATCTCGCTCACGTAGGCGAGAAGGCCGGAGATCGGGAAGAGGATGACGACGACCACGTACAGCACGCTGAAGCCGAAGCTCGCCCAGAACCCCGGGAAGACCGAAGGCTTCCGGAAGCGCCAGGCCGTGGAAGGCGGCCGCTCGGCGGTCATTTCCGTGGGAGTCATCGGCAGGCGTAGATGGACGAAGCGGGCGGATCCGAAAACGGCGATGCCGCGTCCTCAGCGGACACGGCATCGCACCGGCGGCGCCGGCGGGCGTTGGCTCGAATGGGGGGGCTACTGGCGCTGGCTCAGCAACTGGTCCAGCGTGGCATTGGCGGCGAAATGAACTTCGGTGATCTTATCCCAGTTCCCGAGCACCTTCGTCGGATCGATGAGGCGAACCGGCGCGAACTGCGCGGCCGTGGCCTTCACGACCTCGGGGTCGTGCACCCGATAGTGGAACGTGGTGAGGAGCTGCTGGATCTCCTTGCTGTACTCGTACTGCAGGTAGGCCGTGGCCACGGTGCGAGTGCCCTTGGCGTCCACCACCTTGTCGACGACCGCGACGGGGAACTCGGCCAGCACGCTCACCGGCGGGACCACCACCTCGAAGCCCTGCGCCTTGAACTCCGGATCCTTGGCGATGTTCACCACCTCGGACTCGAACGTCAGCAGGACATCGCCTTGACCGTTGGTAGCGAACGCCACGGTGGCCCCGCGGCCGCCCGTAGGAAAGCTCTCGACGTTGCGCAGGACCTTGCCCACGAATTGACGGATCTGAGCCTGATCGCCCTTGAACTTCTCGTTGGCGTACAGCCAGGCCCCGAGATAGGTGTAGCGCGCGTTGCCCGAGGTCTTGGGGTTGGGGAACACGAGCTTCACGTCGCTCCGCGCGAGGTCGTCCCAGTTGCGGATGTTCTTGGGATTGCCCTTGCGCACCAGGAACGCCGTGGTGCTGTAGTAGGGGGAGGCGTTGTTCGGAAACTTCTTGCTCCAGTCGGCGGATACCAGCCCGCGCTTGGCGAGGATGTCGATGTCGGTGACCTGGTTGAACGTGACCGTGTCGGCTTGCTTGCCCTGGATGATGTCCTGCGCCTGGCGCGACGTGCCGGCGAACGACTGGTCGATCTTGATCGTCCCGCCGGCGGTGCGCTTCCAGTGCTCGATGAACCTCGGATTGATAGCGGCAAAGACCTCCCGCGCGACGTCGTAGGAGGCGTTGAGGAGCGGCTTTTCCTGGGCGTGCGTCGTGCCGGCGGCCAGGGTGGCGGCCAGCGACGCGACAACGAGCAGGGGTGCGCGACGGAAGTTCATGAGGGTCAAGCCTGTGCAAACGATGGAGTACGACAATGGTGGGGGCTGGCGGGCGGCCTGACAAAGACCCTGTTGTACGATGCTTATGCCGCAGGACGGGGGTTGCGGCGAGGCCTTGGGGCCTTCGCGTCGGCCCGGCGTGTCCGCCCTCCTGCTCGCTTATGAACGCTGCGCCACTGCCGACCCCCGTCACCATCGAAAGTGCGCTGTCCGCCGCCATGCGCGCGTTCGACGCCTTGGAGCGACTGGTGCAGGCGGGCGCGGTGGGCCCGGACATCGACGGACTGCTCGACGGCGGGAGCGACCTCCTTGCCGTCGTCGATGCCGAACTGGCACGGCGGGTGCATGCGGATCACCCCGAGGCTTTCGCAGCCGCCACCGTCCTGCGGCGCCGGCTCGCCGCCTTGCGCAGCGAGCTCGGAAGCGGGGATTCCCACTCATTCCATCGGCCTTGCCCATGACCCTTCACTGCCGTGCCGTTGCAGTGTTCTTCGGACTCGCCTCCCTGCCCAGCGGGGCGAATGCTCAGATCCAGGCCGAGTTGATCGGCACCTGGATCTGGAACATGCCCAAGCCGGCTTGCACCATCACGCGCACGTTTCGCGCGGACGGTACCGTGGTCGTGGTCAACGGCGAGAAGCGGACCGAAGGCACGTTCGTGTTCCGGCCCGGGAAAGGCGGCGGCGCGCCGACCGTCATCTACACCGTGACGAAGGACGCGGGCGGCCGCGACTGCGACGGCTCCTCGGCGGATACGACCGGCAAGCGCTACCTCTTCTATGTCGAGATCGATCGGCGTGGCCTGCGCACTTGCCTCGACTCGACGCGGACGACCTGCCTCGGCCCTTACCTGCGGCGCTAGCCGCCGTAGAAGCGCTGGCAGCCCGCGGCCATGTCGGCCCAGCCTTCGGCCTTGATCGGGCCCTGTGCCGTCCCCGTGACGTCCACGGCGACATAACCGCTGCGGAAGCGGCCGCTCAGCGTGTTGTCCCTCACCGTGCCGGTGAACGTCTGGGTCGAGCCCTTGTCGTCGTTGAAGGCGAACTTGAGCTCGTTGCCGCGCAGGGCGACCCCTACGAGCGACTGCTTCTTCGCGCCGGCAATGACCTCGCCGCCCACCTTCTGGAACGACTGCTTGAGGCGGACGGTAGTGGCATGGCCGTGGGCGTCCTTGAGCAGCCACGTGCCTTCCACGCGCGCGGGCACGATCCACAGGTGGGCGTTGCGGAACTCGCGCTCGAACGATTCGTCGGGCTCCCAGTCGCCCATCCGGAATTCGTGCGTGGTGATGCGCGTTCCCGGTGCCATGGCGAGCAGGCGATGCCGCACGCACAGGTTGAGCTCGGGCAGGAGGTACATGGTCACGACCGTGGCCTTGCTGAAATCCTCCTTGAAGATGTCCCCCTGGATGATGCGTGTCTTGTCCGGCACCCCCTCGGCCTGCACGAGGCAGGCGGCCAGCTTGGCCATGTCGGGGTTGTACTCGATGCCGATGGCCGTGGCGCCGATCTTGCCCGCGGCGATGGCGATCTTGCCGTCGCCGGCGCCCAGGTCGTAGACCGTGTCGGCGGCCGTGACCTTAGCCATGCCGAGCATGCCCTGCACCACTTCGTTCGGCGTGGGCACCCACACGACGTCCTTGCCCGTTTGCCCCACTTGCGGCTTGTAGTCGCGCTCGCATTCGGCGCGCGTGACGGCGGCGGCACTGCCGGCCACGAAGGCGAAGGAGCATGCAACGGCGGCAACCGCAAGGCGCAGCGAGGGCAGCAACATCATGAGGTCTCCTTTGGGCTCGCGCGTCGTCTCGCCACGGGTCGTGGCGCGGCCGCCGGCGCGCGAAAACGAGTGTACTCCGCCACCAGGGCCGCTCCACGCTCCAGCAGGAGGTCGCGGAAGGCGGTGGCCACCGGTGGCAGGCGCTTGCCGCGATGATGCACGACGTACCAGTCGAGCACCAGCGGGAAGCCCTGTACGTCGAGCACGGCGAGGTGTCCCGCCTGCCGCTCCAGGGCGAGGGTGTGGGCGGACAGGAAGCTCACGCCCAGGCCCGCCATCACCGCCTGCTTGAGGGTCTCGGTGCTGGCGATCTGCATGGCTACGTCCAGCCGGTGGAAGGCGGCTCCGAAGGCGCGCGCCATCACGTTGCGCGTTTCCGAACCGCGTTCGCGGATGACAAAGCGCTCGCGCAGCACGGCCGCGAGCGGGATGCGGCGCTTGCGGGCGAGCGGGTGCGAAGCGTGCGCCACGAAGACGTAAGGGTGGGGCGAGAAGGTGGCGCTCACCGCTTCCTTGCGCGCCGGCGGGCGCGTCATGATCGCGAGGTCGACTCGGTTGTCGGCGAGCCGGGCCAGGAGCTCCGTGCGATTGACCACGGCGAGGTCGAGTACCACGCCCGGATGTCGGGCGGCGAAATCGGCGAGGATGCGGGGTAGGAAGTAGTCACCGGCGCTGATCACGGCCACGTGGAGCGTGCCCGCCGTGCCGCGCAGCGCCTGCATCGCTTCCTCGGCGTTGCGGAAGCGCGCGATGATGGCGCGGCTGTGCTGGAGCATCTCGGTGCCGGCGGGCGTGAGGTGGATGCGCCGTCCCACGTGCTCGAACAGCGGCAGGCCGGTGTGGTGCTCGAGGTCCTTCACCTGCAGCGATACCGCCGGCTGGGTGAGGTGGAGCTCCGCCGCGGCACGCGTGAAGCTCGCGTTGCGGGCCACGCATTCGAACACCTTGAGCTGGCGGAGGGTGGCGTTGCGCATCTTTGGCTCCGAAGCTTCAATACATAAACGATGGTATATGCAGTCGATAAGAAAGTTCAACTAGTGCTAATGATTGTGGGTGGCTAGCATCCGTCGTCACGAAGCCGCTTATGCGCGGCCCGACGGAGGACCACAGCGATGCGCATTGCAGTGATTGGTGCCGGCGCGATCGGCGGATACGTAGGGGCGAGGCTCGCCATGGCCGGCGAGGACGTCACGTTCGTGGTGCGCGGCGCCCACGTGGAGGCCATCCGTCGCAACGGCTTTACGCTGGTGGCCGCCGACGGGCGCGAGAGCGTCGTGCGCAATGTCGCCGTCACGGAGGACTACGACGCGGCCGGCGCGCACGACGTGATCGTGCTCGCCATGAAGGCGCACCAGGTGGAGGCGGTGGCGAGTCGAGTGCCGCGCCTGCTGCACCCCGACACCACCATCGTGACGATGCAGAACGGCATCCCGTTCTGGTACTTCCATCGCCACGGGGGCCCGCTGGCGGGCCATGCGCTGCGCAGCGTGGACCCTACCGGCGCCTGCAGCCGGTACCTCGATGCGCGCCGCATCCTGGGCTGCGTGGTTTATCCCGCGGCCGAGCTCGTCGCGCCGGGAATCGTGCGCCACATCGAGGGCGAGCGCCTGCCGCTCGGCGAGCTCGACGGCACCGCTACGCCGCGCGTCACGGCCGTGGCGGAGGCCTTCACGCGCGCCGGATTCAAGTCGCCGGTGCTCACCGACATCCGCGCCGAGATCTGGCTCAAGCTGTGGGGTAACCTCACGTTCAACCCGATCAGTGCGCTGTCGCGCGCGACGCTCGAGGACATTTGCAAATACCTGCCCACCCGCAACCTCGCCGCCGCGATGATGGGCGAGGCGCAGGCGGTGGCAAGCAAGCTCGGCATCACCTTCCGCGTCGACCTCGAGCGACGCATCGCGGGCGCGGAACGGGTGGGTGCACACAAGACGTCCATGCTGCAGGACGTCGAGGCCGGTCGCTGGCCCGAGGTCGACGCGCTCATCGGGTCGGTAGCGGAGCTCGGACGCATGACAGGCACGCCCACCCCGCACATCGACACCGTGTTCGCGCTCACCCGGCTCCTGGCGGTGGGGGTGGCGCAGGCGCCCTCCGCCGCGCCGGAGGCGCCTCCGGCGGAAGCGCCGCGACCTGTCTTTGCCACCTGACGAAGTTCCCAACCGCCCCTCCATACGACGCGGGCGCCGCGTGCTCGCGTCCTTGGCGCTACGCGTCGATCGGTCGGCAACGAAGGAGCACCATGGCGCGAATGCGGGCCATCGATGCGGCAGTGCGCGTGCTGGTATGCGAAGGCGTCAACACCACGTTCGGCGTGCCGGGCGCTGCCATCAATCCGCTTTATTCGGCGCTGAAGGCGAGCGGCAGCATCGCGCACATCCTCGCGCGGCACGTGGAGGGCGCGGCGCATATGGCGGAGGGCTACGCGCGCGCCGCGCCGGGTAACATCGGCGTGTGCATCGGCACGTCGGGGCCGGCCGGCACGGACATGGTCACGGGCCTGTACTCCGCGTGGGCGGACTCGATCCCGATCCTGTGCATCACGGGTCAGGCGCCTAGGGCCAGGCTGCACAAGGAGGAATTCCAGGCGGTGGACATTACCGCGATCGTGCGGCCGGTGACCAAGTGGGCCAATACGGTCCTCGAGCCGGCGCAGGTGCCGGGCGCGTTCCAGCAGGCCTTTCACGTCATGCGCTCGGGTCGCCCCGGCCCGGTCCTGCTCGACCTGCCCTTCGACGTGCAGATGGAGCACATCGAGTTCGATGCTGCCACGTACACCCCGCTGCCCGTCTACAAGCCCCGGGCCTCGCGCGCACAGGCGGAGCGCGCGCTGGCCATGCTGAACGCCGCCGAGCGTCCGGTGGTGGTGGCGGGCGGCGGCGTGATCAATGCCGACGCCTGCGCCCTTCTCGTCGACTTCGCCGAGCTCGTGGACGTGCCCGTTATTCCCACCCTCATGGGATGGGGCGCGATTGCCGATGATCATCCCCTCATGGCCGGGATGTGCGGGCTGCAGACGTCACACCGCTACGGCAATGCGACGCTGCTCGCCGCCGATTTCGTCCTGGGCATCGGCAATCGCTGGGCCAACCGCCACACAGGCTCGATCGACGTCTACACGAAGGGCCGCACGTTCGTGCACATCGACGTCGAGCCCACGCAGATCGGCCGCGTCTTCGCGCCGGACTTCGGCATCGCCTCGGATGCGCACGCGGCGCTCGAGCTCCTGGTGGCCACCGCCCGCGCCTGGCGCGAAGCCGGGGTGCTGCGCGACCGCGGCGGCTGGGTCGGCGAGTGCGCGCGGCGCAAGCGCTCGCTCCTGCGCAAGACGAGCTTCGACAGCGTGCCCATGAAGCCGCAGCGCGTGTACCAGGAGCTGGCCGGCGCGCTGACTGGGCGCGACACGTGCTACGTCAGCGCCATCGGCCTCGCGCAGATCGCGGCCGCGCAGTTCCTCCACGTCTATCGGCCGCGGCAGTGGATCAACTGCGGGCAGGCCGGACCCCTCGGCTGGACGATTCCTGCCGCGCTGGGAGTACGCGTCGCCGATCCCACGCGGCGCATCGTGGCGATCTCCGGGGACTACGATTTCCAGTTCATGATCGAGGAGCTGGCGGTGGGGGCCCAGTTCCGCCTGCCGTACCTGCACATCGTGCTCAACAACGCTTACCTTGGCCTCATCCGGCAGGCGCAGCGCGGCTTCGCCATGGATTACTGCGTGTCGCTGGCCTTCGATAACGTGAATGCCCCCGAGGCCGGCGGCTACGGCGTGGACCACGTGAAGGTGGTGGAGGGCCTCGGCTGCAAGGCCCTCCGGGTGCATCGTCCGGGCGAGCTCGCGGCGGCGCTCGCGCAGGCCGCGCGCTGGATGGACGAGCTGCGCGTGCCCGTGGTGATCGAGGTCATCGTCGAGCGTGTGACCAATGTCGCGATGGGCACCGAGATCGACAACGTGATCGAGTTCGACCCGGTGGCGATGAGTGCGGCGGACGCGCCCATGGAGGCCGGCGAGCTCGCCCTGGG
>CALFEY010000258.1 GCA_937958295.1 uncultured Pseudomonadota bacterium | reverse complement strand
CTGGCGCTTCTCCTTGAGCTCCAGCGTGTCGTCGGCGCGGCAGAAGCGCAGGCGCGTGCAGGTGTTGACGATCACCCGCAGGCGGTCGAAGCCCGTGAGTCCGCTCGACCAGCGCGTGGGTTCGTCGCCATAGAGCACTTCGAGAAACGCGCGCGCCTGCGGGCTCGCGAGCATCGCCTGCACCTCGGCGGAGCGATGCACGGCGTCTTCGATCGTCCAGGACGGCAGCAGGCCCGCGTGCACCATCGTGAAGCCGCCCTCGCTCACCACCAGAGGACGCGCAGTGAGCCAGGCCACGAGCACGTCGCGATCGGGCGCAGCGAGCACGGCCTCGAGCGTATCGCCGCGATGCTGCCGGCGAATGCCCGCCGCGACCGTGATGAGATGGAAGTCGTGGTTGCCGAGCACCGCGGTGCAGGCGTCGCCGAGCGCCACGACCTCGCGCAGCACGCGCAGCGAGTCGGGGCCGCGGTTGACGAGGTCGCCCACGAGCCACAACTTGTCGTGGCTCGGCGAGAACGCGAGCTTGTCGAGCAGCGCGCAGAACTCGGCGTGGCAGCCCTGGATGTCGCCGATCGCGTAGTGCGCCATGACGTTGCCTCGAGCTTGTCGCGCCACTTCGTGCATCGTGACGGGCGCAGCGAGCCGCTGTTAGAATCGCATCGATTCTAGCAAGCCCTCGCTGGTTCCTTCCCCTGTCTTCGTTTCCGCTCAATCCTCCGCAGCGCGAAGCCGTGCGTTACTGCGACGGTCCCCTGCTCGTGCTGGCCGGCGCGGGCAGCGGCAAGACGCGCGTGATCACCGCCAAGATCGCGCATCTCATCGAGCGCGGTGTCGATCCCGCCGGCGTGGTGGCCATCACGTTCACGAACAAGGCCGCGCGCGAGATGCGCGAGCGCGCCGAGGCGCTGCTCGGCAAGCAGGGCCACGGCGAGGCAGCCAGGAAGGTGGTGATCTCCACCTTCCACGCGTTCGGCCTCATGCTCTTGCGCCAGGAGGCGGCAGCCGCCGGCCTGCGGTCCGGCTTCTCGATCCTCGACCCCGGCGATCTCGAGGGGATCGTGGGCGAGCTCGTGGCCACCACCGATCGCGGACGCGCCCGCGCCGCGCAGTGGAAGATCAGTGCCTGGAAGAACGCCCTCGTGTCCCCGGCCGCGGCGCTGTCGAAGGCCGCCGACGAGGAGGATGTCGCCGCCGCGCGTGCCTATGCCAACTACGACGAGGCGCTCGCCGCCTATCGCGCGGTCGATTTCGACGACCTCATCGTGCGGCCCTTGAAGCTCCTCGAGACCGTTCCGGAGGTCGCGCAGCGCTGGCAATCACGTTGCGCCCATGTGCTCGTCGACGAGTACCAGGACACCAATCCCGCGCAGTACCGGCTGATGCGCGCGCTCGTGGGCGAGCGTACGCCCTTCACCGCCGTGGGCGACGACGACCAGGCGATCTACGGCTGGCGCGGGGCCACGCTCGAAAACCTCGCGCAACTGCCGCGCGACTATCCCGATCTTAAGGTGGTGAAGCTCGAGCAGAACTACCGCTCGACCGTGCGCATCCTGCGCAGCGCCAATGCGGTGATCGGCAACAATCCCAAGCTCTTCGACAAGCGGCTGTGGAGCGACCTCGGGCACGGGGACACCATCCGCGTCACGCCGGTGGCCGACGACGAGGCCGAGGCCGAGATGGTGATCAACCGCATCGCGGGGATGAAGTTCGAGCGGCGCGCGAGCTACACCGACTTCGCGATCCTCTATCGCGGCAACTACCAGGCGCAGGTGTTCGAGACCGCGCTGCGCGCGAAGGGCATCGCCTACGAGATCTCCGGCGGGCAGTCGATATTCGAGCGCGCCGAGATCAAGGACATCGTTGCGTATCTCCGCCTCATCGCCAACGACGACGACGACCCCGCCTTCCTGCGTGCGGTCGCAGTGCCCAAGCGCGGCGTGGGCCAGACGACCCTCGCCCGCCTCGCGGACATTGCCGCGCGTCGGCAAGAGAGCCTCTTTGCGGCGGCTTTCGCCCCCGAGCTCGCCGAGGCCGTGCCTACGCGCCAGCGCGAGGGGCTCGTGGAGTTCTGCAACCTCGTCAACGACCTGCGCTACCGCGCGGAGCGCGAGCCGGCAGGCCGGCTCTTGGACGACCTCCTCGCCCGCAGCGGCTATGAGTCCTGGCTCGTGGATACCCTCGACAAGCGCGATGCGCAGGCGAAGACGAAGAGCGTGCGCGACTTCACGGGCTGGCTGTCGCGCAAGGGGGAGGCCGATGGGCGCAACCTGCTCGAGCTTACCCAGATGGTGGCGCTCATCACCATGCTCGAGAACCGCGAAGACGATCGGGTGGACGCCGTGCGCTTGTCCACCGTCCATGCGGCGAAGGGCCTCGAGTTCCCGCACGTGTTCATCGTGGGGCTCGAGGAAGGCATCCTTCCGCACCGGGAGTCGGTGGAGCTCGACAACGTCGAGGAGGAGCGTCGCCTCATGTACGTCGCGCTCACCCGCGCGCAGCAGTCGTTGCACCTGTCGTGGTGCCGGGCGCGCAAGCGGGCTGGCGAGCGGGTGGGCTGCCAGCCGTCGCGCTTCATCCGCGAGCTGGCACAGGAGGACGTGCGCTACGCCGACGGCCCGCGCACCGAAGAAGAAGCCGCGCAAGAGAAGGTCGCGGGCAATGCGCGGCTCGCCTCACTGAAGGCGCTGCTGTCGCGATGACGGGGGCGAAGCGGGGCCGGGCGGGATCGGCGAAGCGCCCGGGCCGTCCCGTCGCGACGCCTCGCTCGCCCATCGCGCCGGCGATCCTGCCGGCCGCGAGCGCCGTTGAGTTTGCGACGGAGGAGCGCTGCTTCATCGTCGAGCTGTCCAACTCGGAGCGCGACGAGGCGGTGTCCATCGCCCGCGCGCGCGTGCGCCCCGGGGTGACCACGCGGTGGCATCGCCTCGACGGGATCGCCGAGCGCTACGTGATCCTCGAGGGGCGAGGCCTGGTGGAAGTGGGCGACCTTGCCCCGGTCGATGTAGGACCGGAGGACGTGGTGGTGATTCCCGCGGGCTGCCGGCAACGGATCGCCAACTGCGGCACGATCGATCTCGTGTTCCTCGCGATCTGCGCGCCGCGATTCCGCGCCGAGGCCTACGTCGACATCGACCCGGCCCCGCCCGACTCGCTTACTTGACGGCGGCCACCATGTAGTCGACGGCGGCCTTGACGTCGGCGTCGGACAGCGACGGGTTGCCGCCCTTGGGGGGCATGATGCCCTTGCCCTTGAGGGCCGAGGTATAGAGCGTGTCCATACCGAGCTTGAGGTGCGGGGCCCACTGGCCCTTGTCGCCGAACTTGGGCGCCCCGGCGACGCCGGCGCCATGGCACGCGATGCAGCCGGAGTCG
>CALFEY010000257.1 GCA_937958295.1 uncultured Pseudomonadota bacterium | reverse complement strand
GCCAAAAAGCCGGCGCCCGCCGCGCCCAAGGCCTAAAGCTCACCCGGATCGGATCCGTCCATGCTATCCCGCTTCTTCATCGATCGCCCGATCTTCGCGGCGGTCATCTCGATCTTCCTCGTGCTCGCGGGACTGGCCGCGATCCGGGCGCTGCCCATTGCGCAGTACCCGGAGATCGCCCCGCCGGTGGTCACCGTACAGGCCGTGTACCCCGGTGCTTCCGCGCAGGTGGTGGAGCAGACGGTGGCCGCCCCGCTCGAGAACGCCATCAACGGCATTCCCGGCATGATGTACATGTCGTCGAACTCGGCGTCGAACGGGGTCGTGCAGATCCAGGTCACGTTCGAGATCGGCACCGACATCGACATCGCCGCGGTGAACGTGAACAACCGCGTGAAGCAGGTGGAGCCGCGACTGCCGGAGGAAGTGCGCCGGCAGGGCGTGACGGTCGAGCGCGGCAGCTCGTCTTTCCTGCAGGTCGTGGCGTTCTACTCGCCCGACGACCGCTTCGACGACCTCTTCACGTCGAACTACGTCACGCTGAACGTGCTGGACGAGATCAAGCGCCTCCCGGGCACCACCAATGTGCAGATCTTCGGCGCCAAGGACTACGCGATGCGCATCTGGCTCAAGCCCGATCGCCTTGCGCAGCTCAAGATGTCGCCGTCGGACGTGATCGCCGCGGTCAACGAGCAGAACGCGCAGTTCGCCGCCGGCAAGGTGGGCCAGGCCCCGATCAACAAGGGCCAGGACCTCGTATTCACCGTGACCACGCAGGGGCGGCTCGCCGAGCCCAAGCAGTTCGAGCAGATCATCGTGCGCGCCAATCCCGACGGCTCCACCGTGCGGCTGGGCGACATCGCGCGCGTGGAGCTAGGCTCCAAGGACTACGAGTTCAACGGGCGCTACAACGGCAAGCCCGCCACGCTCGTCGGCATTTTCCTGTCCCCCGGCGCCAACGCGCTCGACGTGGCCAAGTCGTCCAACGCGCTGCTGAAGTCGCTCTCGGCGAAGTTCCCGGAGGGGCTCGCCTATCGAGTGGCCTTCGACACCACGCGCTTCGTCGAAGTGTCCATCCGCGAGGTGCTGTGGACGCTCGGCGAGGCAATGATCCTCGTGTTCCTCGTGGTGTACCTGTTCCTGCAGAGCTGGCGCGCCGCCATCATTCCGTTCGCGGCGGTGCCGGTGGCGCTGATCGGCACGTTCGCCGGCATCCTGATGCTGGGCTACTCGATCAACACGCTCACCCTCTTCGCGATGGTGCTGTCGATCGGCATCGTGGTCGACGACGCTATCGTGGTACTGGAGAACGTCGAGCGCATCATGCGCGAGGAGAGCCTGTCCGCGCGCGACGCCGCGGTGAAGGCCATGAACGAGGTCACCGGACCGATCATCGCCATCGTGCTCACGCTGGTAGCGGTATTCGTACCGATCGCGTTCCTGGGCGGCCTCACCGGCGAGCTCTACCGCCAGTTCGCCGTCACGATCTCGATCTCGGTGGTGATCTCCGGCCTCGTGGCGCTCACCCTCTCGCCCGCCCTGTGCGCACTGATCCTGAAGGCGCACGTGGTGCCGCGCGGCTTCTTCCGCTGGTTCAACAACTGGTTCGAGGGAGTCACCAACCGCTACACGCACGGCGTGGCCTTCCTCATCCGCCACGGCATCCTCGCGCTGTCGATCTTCGCCGTCATGGTGGCCGCCGCGGTCTTCATGTGGCGCATCACCCCGGGCAGCCTCGTGCCCGACGAGGACCAGGGGTTCTACATCAGCGCGGTCATCCTCCCCGACGGCGCCACCCTCGAGCGCACGCAAAAGGTCGTCGACCAGGTGCAGGAAGCGATCCGCAGCAATCCCAACAACCAAGACGTGATCGCGTTCACGGGCTTCGACTTCATCGGCGGCGGGTTCCGCAACAATGCGGCCACGCTGTTCGTCACGCAGGTGCCCTGGGATGACCGCAAGGTCACGGCCGCGCAGCTCGTGGGCGAGCTCTACGCCAAGACGGGGCATATCAAGGAAGCGCTCGTGCTGGCGTTCAATCCGCCGCCGATCTTCGGCCTGGGCACCACGGGGGGCTACGAGTTCTACATCCAGAACCGCGGGGACGGCGGCTCCGCGCGGCTCAACGAGGTCAAGGACGCCTTCCTCGCCCGGGCCAACGCCGACAAGGAGTTAGGCGGCGCGCAGACGCTCTGGCACGCGGCGGTTCCGCAGCTCTTCATCGACGTCGACCGGGAAAAGGCGAAGAAGGTCGGCGTGCCCATCAACGACATCTTCAGCACGCTGTCGGCCACGATGGGCTCGTATTACGTCAACGACTTCAACAAGTACGGCCGCACCTGGCAGGTGCTGATGTCGTCGGAGTCGCAGTTCCGCAAGAAGCCCGACGACATCACGGGGGTGTACGTGCGCAGCGCCGCGGGCGACATGGTGCCGTTGTCCTCGCTCGTGACCGTGAAGTACATCTCCGGCCCCGACTCGCTCGATCGCTTCAACAACCTGCCGGCGGTCAAGATCATCGGCCAGGCGGCGCCGGGCTACAGCTCGGGCCAGGCCATCGCGCGCGTCGAGCAGATCGCCAACGAGGTGCTGCCGACGGACTTCAGCTACGACTGGGGCGGCTCGTCGTACCAGGAGAAGAAGTCGAGCGGCTCGTCGACGTTCGCGCTGGGCCTCGCGGTGATCATGGTGTTCTTGATCCTCGCCGCGCAGTACGAGCGGTGGTCGCTGCCGCTGGCCGTGCTGCTGGCGCTGCCGTTCGGCACCTTCGGTGCGCTGGTGGCGGTATGGGCGCGGCATCTGACGAGCGACGTGTACTTCCAGATCGGCCTCGTCACGCTCCTGGGCCTTGCCGCCAAGAACGCGATCCTGATCGTGGAGTTCGCGCTCAACAAGCACGAGGAAGGCCTGTCGGCATCGGCGTCGGCGGTGGAAGGCGCGCGGCTGCGCTTCCGCCCCATCCTCATGACGTCGCTGGCCTTCATCTTCGGCGTGCTGCCGCTCGCGCTGTCCACCGGCGCCGGCGCCGGGGCGCGGCACTCGGTGGGCACGGGCGTGACCGGCGGCATGCTGGCCGCGACCTTCCTCGCCATCTTCTTCGTGCCGGTGTTTTTCAAGGTGATCTTCGATCGCCACGTTACCGAGAAGCGCTCGACGCAAGAGATTTTCGACGAGCTCGCCAAGGCTCGCGAGACGCACCTCACGTTGCCGCAAACGCCCGGACACCCGCCCCGCGGCGTGGCAGGAGAATGACCATGTACCGGAAGATCCTCACACTCGCGGTGGCGGCGGCACTGGTAGGCTGCGCGGTGACGCAGCCGGTCCTGCCCAAGTACGACATGCCTCCGGGGTCCGCCACCGCGGCGCAGAACGAGCTCCTCGAGCACTGGTGGACCGCCTTCAACGATCCCGTGCTGACGGCATTGGTGGAAGAGGCGCTCGCCAACAACTGGGACCTCAAGGTGGCGCTCGCGCGCATCGACGCCGCGCGCTCGCAAGTACTGCTCGCCCAGTCCAATCTCATTCCCAGCGTGAACCTCGGCGTGGGTGCCGGCCGCAACCGCAGCTCGGCGGAGACGATCCCGCCGCTGCCGTCGGGCACGCAGCTCGTATCCAACACTTACAACGTGCAGCTGCAGGCATCCTACGAGCTCGACCTGTGGGGCAAGTACCGCTCCGGGCTGCTCGCGTCGAGCAACGATCTCGCCGCCTCGCAGTATTACCACCAGACCGTGCGCATCGCGGTGGCGGCGGAGACCGCGAGCACGTACTTCCGCCTCCGCGCCGCCGATGCCGAAATGGCCGTGCTCCGCGACACGCTGAAGCTGCGCACGGACACCGTGCGCCTGCAGCGCGACCGCTACGAAGGCGGGCTCATCGGCGAATACGACCTGCGCAGCGCGGAGGCCGAGCGCTCCGCGGTGGTGGCCGACATCGCCCGGGCGGAGAACGCCATCGGGCAACTCGAGAGCGCGATCGCCACGATCACGGGGCGCTCGCCGCGCGCGGTCTTCACGCCCGAGGTGGCCCGCGGCGCATCGATCGAAGCCGTGACCGAGGTCCCGCAACTGCCGTCGGGATTGCCGTCGGGCCTGCTCGAGCGCCGTCCGGACATCCGGCGGGCCGAGGCGCTGCTGGCGGCGTCGGACCTGCGCATTCAGGAAGCGCGGGCCAACTACTTTCCGGCCGTCTCGCTCACCGGCGCGTACGGCGTGCAGTCGGCCGCGATGTCGAGCCTCTTTTCGGGCCCGGCGGCGATCTGGACGCTCGGTGCGGCGCTCCTCCAACCCGTGTTCGGGCTGAAGGCGATCGAATCCCAGGTCGAGCTCGCCACGGCGCGCCGGGAGGAGATCACGGCACAGTATGCGCAGACGGTCCAGGTCGCATTTCGCGAAGTGCACGACTCGCTCGTGGCCAACCGCACCGCCCGCGACGTGCTCGCCGCGGAAACGGACCGCCGCGATCAGATCGCCAAGGCCTACGAGGTCGCGCTGCTTCGCTACGAGGCGGGCCGCACGTCCTTCCTCGAGGTGATCGATGCGCAGCGCACACTCCTCGCCTCCGAGACCCTGCGCATCGGCGCCGCGCGCGATGCCAAGATCTCGATCGTGGACTTCGCGCGCTCGCTGGGC
>CALFEY010000256.1 GCA_937958295.1 uncultured Pseudomonadota bacterium | reverse complement strand
CAACCATCCGAGCGGCGTGGCCGAGCCGTCGCGCGCCGACGAGCTCCTCACTTCATCGCTCAAGAGCGCGCTCGCGCTGGTGGACATCCGCACGCTCGATCACTTCGTGGTGGCGGGGCATCGCGTCGTATCCTTTGCGGAACGAGGATTGCTTTGAGCCCACGATGGAGCCTTTGCAGCAGAACGGCAGTGTGCAGCACCACGAGCAGCGTGCTTTCTCTCTCTTCGCGCAGGGACGATTCGCCGATGCCGTGACCGAGTTCGAGGCGGTGGTAAGGCTCGTGCCCGAGACCGCCTCGGCGCATGGCAACCTCGCCGCAGCCCTCGGGCAGGCGGGCCAGCTCGCGGCGTCGGTCGCCAGTTTCGAGCGCGCCCTGGCGCTCGATCCGGGCTTGACGCTGGTCCATCTCAATCTTGCCACTTTGCTGGCGAAACTGGGCCAGCCGCTCGAGGCGGTCGCCCGTCTGCGCGACGCGCAACGTCGTTTCCCGGCCGACGCGAACGTGCATCTCAGCGCAGGGCAGCTCTACTACACGCAGGGTCTACGCGAGGAGGCGTTGACGGCCTTCACGCGCGTCCTGGAGATCGATCCCCAGCATGCGGGTGCTCGCTGGATGCGCACCATCGCCACTCTTCCGCAGGCCTACGGCCCAGGAGAAGATCCCGCGGTCTTTCGCCTGGAGTTCGAGGCGGAGCTGAGGTCGATGGCGGGGTGGCTCGACACGCACCGCTCAGTTCGAGCCGCGGAAGCCGTGGCCGAGCGCCAGCCCTTCTATCTGGCGTTCATGGAGGAAAGCAACGCCGCACTGCTCTCGGATTACGGCGACCTTTGCGCGCGCATGATGGCGCAGGTGGCGGTGCGTCCGCTATCCAACGGCCGCAGCATCGGCGGTCCGGTGCGCGTCGCGGTGGTCGGTGGGCATCTCTACGACCAGTCGGTATGGACGGCCCTGCTGCGCGGGTGGTTCGCGAATATTTCTCGGGACAAGATCGCGCTGCATCTCTTCCACACCGGCGCCACGCGCGACGCGCAGACCGAGATCGCGCAGAAGCACGCCGCATCTTTCACAATGGGCCTTGGAACGCTCGATGCTTGGGTAGAGGCCATCGGCCGAGTCGCACCCGCGGTGATCCTGTATCCGGAGATTGGCATGGATCGTACCGCGGCCCGGCTCGCCGCGTTGCGACTTGCGCCCACGCAAGTCGTGTCATGGGGCCACCCCGATACGTCGGGCTACCCCACGCTCGACTACTACCTTTCGGCTGCAGCCTTCGAGCCGCCGGGAGCGCAGGCGAACTACCGGGAGAAGCTCGTCACCCTGCCTGGCATCGGGTGCTACTACGACGACCTCGTTCCAGCGTTCGAGGGCACCGACTGGGCGGCCCTTGGCGTGGATCCCTATGCGCCGCGCCTCCTATGCGCGGGGACGCCCTACAAATACATGCCGCAGCGCGACGGGCTCTTGGTCGAAATTGCTCGTCGTGTGCCGGATGTCCAGTTGTTGTTCTTCGTGGATCAGGCGCCCCTCCTCTCGGAGCTCATCGAACGGCGCCTGGCCATCGCCTTCGATCGCGCAGGCCTCGATGCCAGGCGCAACGTTCGCTTCCTGCCCTATCAGTCCCGCCCGGCCTTCTTCGGCATGCTCCGCGACTGCGACGCCATGCTCGACACCGTCGGATTCTCGGGCTTCAACACGGCCATGCAGGCGATCGAATGCGACCTTCCGATCGTGGCGTGGGAGGGAAAATTCATGCGCGGGCGACTCGCCAGCGGCACCCTGCGCACCATGGGCATGGACGAGCTCGTGGCCACCACGCCCGAGCAATACGTCGATCTTGCCGTCAAGCTCTGCCGCGACGGCACCTACCGACTCAAGACGGCGGCGCGCATCGGCGAGCGCAAAGGGGTCCTGTTCCGGGACCTGGCGCCGGTGCGCGCGCTGGAGGGCTTCCTCGTCCGCGTCGCGCGCGAGCGCTAGCGCATCGAAGGCGGCCTCACCGCCCCGTGCTCCCAAATCCCCCCGTTCCCCGTTCGCTCGCCCCGAACGCCTCCACCACCCGAAACTGCGCCTGCACCACCGGCACGATCACCAGTTGCGCCAGCCGTTCCATGGGGTTGAGGGTGAACGTCTCCTGCCCCCGGTTCCAGCAGCTCACCATGAGCGGGCCCTGATAGTCGGAGTCGATCAGTCCCACGAGGTTGCCCAGCACGATCCCGTGCTTGTGGCCGAGGCCGGACCGCGGAAGGATCACGGCGGCGAGGCCCGGATCGCCGATATGGATCGAGATTCCGGTGGGCACGAGCACGGTTTGGCCGGGGGCGATGGCGATGGGGCCGTCCAGGCAGGCGCGCAGGTCCATTCCGGCGGAGCCGGGGGTGGCGTAGGCGGGCAGATGCTCGCGGATGCGCTCGTCGAGAACGCGTAGGTCGATGATGGGCATGGCGGGGAGGGGAGCGCGAAACCGCGGACTATACGTCAGGCCGGATCGCCGCCTCCTGGGCTTAACCCCACCCGGAGGCAGGGCTTGCCGCTAGGCTCCAAACCGTGCGACAATCATAGGCTTTCCGCGGTCTGCCTGGGGCAATCGGGTGATTTCCCCCGTCCCGGTGTTGAAGACCGCTCGAAGCCACACCCCAATACGAAGGAGCGAGCCATGGCTCGAGTCTGCCAAGTGACCGGTAAGGGCCCCATCGTGGGCAACAACGTTTCGCACGCGAACAACAAGACCAAGCGTCGCTTCCTCCCCAACCTGCAGCGTCGCCGCTTCTGGGTGGAGAGCGAGAGCCGCTGGATCAACCTGCGCCTGACCACCAACGCCCTGCGCACCATCGACAAGAACGGCATCGATTCCGTCCTGGCCGACCTGCGCGCCAAGGGTCAAGCGATCTAAGGAGCACCAAGCCATGCGCGAAAAGATCAAGCTCGAGTCCACGGCCGGCACCGGCCACTTCTACACCACGGACAAGAACAAGAAGACCATGCCGGAGAAGATGGAGATCAAGAAGTTCGATCCCGTCGCCCGCAAGCACGTCGTGTACAAGGAAATGAAGCTGAAGTAACTCGCTTCGCCGTAAGGGTTTCCCGAAAAGGGCCGCATCTGCGGCCCTTTTTCATTTCCTGCGCCTTTCGTCGCGACTGCATTGCCTGCGACAATCGAAGGCTGACTGCCACCGACTGCCACTCCACTCCCCGCGGCGCATGGAACACAACATCTCGCTCATCACCACCATCGCCGCCGGCTTCGGCATGGCGCTGATTCTCGGCTTCGTCGCGGAGCGCTGCAAGCTGCCGGCCCTGGTGGGGTATCTGCTCGCCGGCATCATCATCGGACCGTCCACGCCCGGCTACGTGGCCGACGTGAACATCGCCTCCCAGCTCTCCGAGATCGGCGTCATGCTGCTGATGTTCGGGGTGGGGCTGCACTTCTCGCTGGACGACCTGCTCGCGGTCAAGCGCATCGCCATCCCGGGGGCGGTGGTCCAGATGACGGTCGCCACGCTCCTCGGCATGGGCGTGGCGATGCTCTGGGGCTGGTCGTGGGGGGCGGCGCTGGTCTTCGGCCTGTGCCTGTCCTGCGCGAGCACGGTGGTGCTGCTGAAGGCGCTGGAGGCGCGCGGGGTGCTCGAATCCATGAACGGCCGCATTGCCGTGGGGTGGCTGGTGGTGGAGGACCTCGCTACCGTACTCGTGCTGGTGCTGCTGCCTCCGCTGGCGGGCGTGCTCGGCGGCGCGGTGAGCGTGGTGGGCCCGGAGCTCGCCGGCGGGGACGGCGGCTCGATCGGATACGCCATCGGCAAGACGCTCCTGCTCGTGGCGGCCTTCATCGCGCTCATGCTGATCGTGGGCCGGCGCGTGCTGCCGTGGATGCTCTGGCAGGTGGCGCGCACGGGATCGCGCGAGCTCTTCACGCTGGCGGTGATCGCCGCGGCCATCGGCATCGCCTACGGCGCCACGCACTACTTCAACGTGTCGTTCGCACTCGGCGCGTTCTTCGCCGGCATGGTGATGCGCGAGTCGGAGTTCAGCCATCGCGCGGCGGAGGAGTCGCTGCCGCTGCGCGACGCCTTCTCGGTGCTCTTCTTCGTGTCGGTGGGGATGCTCTTCGAGCCTGCCATCCTGCTCGAGGAGCCGCTGCACCTCTTGGGCGTGGTGTTCATCATCATCGTGGGCAAGTCGGTGGCCGCGCTCGCGATCGTGCTGCTCTTCCGCTATCCGCTCAACACGGCGATGACGGTGTCGGCGAGCCTTGCGCAGATCGGCGAGTTCTCGTTCATCCTCGCGGGGCTGGGCGTGACGCTCAAGCTCCTGCCGGAGGAGGGGATGAGCCTGGTGCTGGCCGGGGCGCTCATCTCCATCGCTCTCAATCCGCTCTTCTTCGCCTTGAACCAGCCGCTGCGCAAATGGCTGCTTGCCCGCTCCGCCTTTGCGCGCGAGCTCGAGCAACGCGAGGATCCCTACGCCGAGCTGCCCATGGACACGGCCCGAAAGTTCCTGGAGGGGCAAGTGGTGCTGGTGGGCTACGGCCGCGTGGGCCGGCGCATCGCCGAGGCACTCGATGCGCGTGGCATCCCCTACGTCGTGGCCGAGCAGAATCGCGAGATGGTCGAGTCCCTGCGCAAGAAGGGCAAGGCGGCGGTGTCGGGAGATGCCGCGGATCCGGCGGTGCTCATCCAGGCACACATCGCCAACGCGGCCATGCTGGTGATCGCCACGCCCGATCCGCTCAATGTGCGGCAGATGGTGGACACGGCGCGCACGCTCAACCCGGCTATCGAGGTGGTGCTGCGCACGCACAGCGAGGACGAGTCGCAGCTCTTGCGCAAGAACGGCGTGGGCACGGTGTTCTTCGGCGAGGAGGAGCTCGCCAAGGGCATGACCACGCACGTTCTGCAGCGGTTCGCGCCGCAGCCCTAGCGAGGCAAGCGGGGCGGTCGGCGCGGCGGCGAACGGCCGCCGGCGAGGCCGTGTGAGGGCCGGTCAGTCGGGCTGCCGCACCGCCAGCATGTCGCACGGAACCCACTGCATGAGCTCCGCGGCCGTGCTGCCGAGGAGGCGCTCGAGCACGCCCTGACTGCGGGTGCCGATGGCCACGAGGTCGCAGTCCTGCTCCCGCACGTAGCGCGCGAGCACGCCCTCCACGTTGCCGTGCTCGATCACGATGCGCGTGGTCGTGCCTTCCGGCAGGTCGGTGGCCGCCACGAGCGCTTCGGCCTGCTCGCGGGCGGGCGTGGTGTCGAGGTGGCGCAGGTCCTCGTCGGAGGCGTCCATGCGCAGCGGCACCGCCACGGCGTGGTACACGACGATCTCGCGTCCGGGGAAGAGCCGCGCGAGGACGGCGAGGGCGTTCTGCGACTCGGGAGAGAAATCGGTGGCGAGCACGATGCGCGCGTAGGGCCCGAGCGGCCGCTCGCGCACCACGAGCAGCGGCAGCGGGGACTTGCGCGCGAGCTCCTCCACGGTGGAGCCGAGGAGGAAGCGCCCCAGGGCTTCGGAACGCGCCACGCCCGTCACCACCAGCCGGGCCGCGAGCTCGCGCGCGGTATCGATGATCGCCGCGACAGTGTCCGCACCCGCCGACACGACGATGCTGGTCTTGACCGCCGCGCCGCGCAGGTCGCGTGTGAGCTGCCGGTGGGCGATATGCATGGCGTAAGCCTCGCCGTCTTCGCGGCTGCCCACCCATGCGCGCAGGCGGTCGGGGGAGGCCGCCGGATCGAGCACGTTGAGCGCGACGAGCTCGGCGTTCCACTCGCGCGCGAGGTCAGCGGCGCGGTCGAGGGCGCGATCGGAGCGCGCGCTGAGATCGGTGGCCAGGAGGATGCGGGTGTTGGGTGCGGGAAGTGGGGAGGACGTGTCCGCCATGCCGGGCTCTTACGATCGTGAGGGGGAGAAGCGCAGGCGGCGGAGCACGGCCTTCTCGGCCTCCGCCACTACGAACACGAGCATACCTACGCCCACCACGCGTGCCCACTCCGCGAGGTCGAGCGGCTGTGCGCCGAACACGCGTGAAAGCGGCGGTGCGTGAGTGTAGGCGATCTGCAGCAGCACGCAGGCTGCGATGGCGATGAGCACGTAGCGGTTACCCGTGAGGCCCTCGCGATTGAGCACCGGCGCCACAATGTAGCGGCTGTTCCAGAGGTAGAACATCTCTGCCACCACTACTGCGTTGACGGCCATTGTGCGCGCGCTCGCGAGGTCGTTGCCGGTGTCGAGCTCCCAAAGGAAGAGCCCGAGCGAGGCTGCGCAGATCAGAACCGACACCAGGGTCACGCGCCACACGAAGAAGGTGGACAAGAGCGGCGCGTGCGGTGCCCGGGGCGGACGCATCATGATGCCGCGCTCGGCCGGCTCGAAGGCCAGCGCGAGCCCCAGCGTGCTCGAGGTGACCATGTTGATCCACAGCACCTGCGCCGCGGTGAGGGGCAGGGGGAGCGCGAAGAGGATGGCCGCGATGACCACAAGCACTTCGCCACCGTTGGTGGGCAGCATGAACAGGATGAACTTCCTGATGTTGTCGTAGACGGCGCGGCCTTCGCGCACGGCGCGCGCGATGGTGGCAAAGTTGTCGTCGGACAGCACGATGGCCGCGGCTTCCTTCGCGGCTTCGGTCCCGTTGCGGCCCATGGCCACGCCCACGTCGGCGCGCTTGAGGGCGGGCGCGTCGTTGACGCCGTCGCCGGTCATGGCTACGACCTGCCCCTGCTCCTGTAAGGCGCGCACGAGGCGCAGCTTGTGCTCGGGGCTCGCGCGTGCGAACACGTCCACGTCGAGCACGGTGCGGCGCAGGGTGGCCTCGTCCATCATGGCCAACTCGTTACCGGTGACCGCCGGCTTGCCGACGCCGATGTGCAGGCGAGCCCCGATCGCCCGCGCGGTCTCGGCGTGGTCGCCGGTGATCATCTTCACGCGGATGCCGGCGCGGTGGCATTCCTCCACCGCACGGATGGCCTCTTCGCGCGGCGGATCGATGATGCCCACGAGCGCGACGAGCATGAAGCCTTCGCGTGCGTCGTCGAAGGCGATGCGGGGGCCGGAGGGAGCGGTCTCGCGCGCGGCAAGGGCGAGCAGGCGCAGGCCGAGTGCGGCAGTGTCGGTGGCCATGCGACGCCAATAGTCTGCGTCGAGCGCACGCACGCCGTCGCGGGTGAGCTCGTTCGAGCACATCTCGAGCACGCGCTCCGGCGCGCCCTTCACGAAGATCCACGGCCGGTCCGCGACGTCGCGGTGATACGTGGCCATGAAGCGATGCTGGGAGTCGAACGGGATGGCGTCCAGGCGCGGCTCGGCGGTGGCGCACGCGGTCGCCGTGAATCCGGCCTTGGCGCCTAGCACCAGTAGTGCGCCTTCGGTGGGATCGCCCTCCACCCGCCACTGCCCGTGCGCCTCACGCAGTCGGGCATCGTTGCACAGTATCCCAGCGCGCAACGCGAGTGCCAGCACGGCATAGTCCCCGGCCGCGATCTTGCGACCGTTGATGGAGAAGGCGCCGATGGGCTCGTAGCCCACGCCCGACACCTGGACCACCTCGTGCCGGCACACCACGCGCTGCACCGTCATCTCGTTGCGGGTGAGCGTTCCGGTCTTGTCGGAGCAGATCATCGTCACGGAGCCCAGTGCCTCGACGGCTGGCAGGCGGCGCACGATCGCGTGATGCCGTGCCATGCGCTGCACCCCCAGCGCCAGCGTCACCGTCATGATGGCCGGCAGGCCTTCGGGAATGGCGGAGGCGGCCAACGCCACCACCATCAGGAACATGTCCGCCGCGGGCTGTCCCCGCCACCACACGCCGAGCACGAAGGTGCCAACCGAGAGCCCAAGGATCGCGATGGCGAGGCGGCGGCCGAAGCCATCGATCTGGCGCAGAAGCGGCGTGGCGAGGCTGGGGACGTCGGCGAGCAGGCGGTTGATGCGGCCGATCTCGGTGTGCGGGCCCGTGGCCACCACCACGCCGGTCGCTTCGCCCCGCGTGACCACGGTGCCGGCGAACGCCATGTCGAAGCGATCGCCTAGTGGCGCATCGACGGCTGCGGGATGCTCGTCCTTCTCGGCGGCGAGCGATTCGCCGGTGAGCGCCGACTCGTCCACATGGAGCTCGCGCACGCGGAAGAGGCGCATGTCGGCTGGCACGCGGTCGCCCGCGGCCAGCACCACGATGTCGCCGGGCACGAGCTGCGCCGCGTCGATGTCGTGGCGCTCGCCCGCGCGCACCACGGTGGCGTGCGGCGCGAGCAGGGCGCGGATCGCGTCGAGCGCCGCTTCCGCGCGGCCTTCCTGCAGGAAGCCGATCACGGCGTTGACCAGCACCGCGACGAGCAGCACGCCGGTGTCGATCCAATGCCCCAACAGCGCGGTGATCAGCGCCGCGGCGAGAATGACGTAGAGCAGGATGTTGTGAAACTGCAGCGCAAGGCGCACGTACCACGAGCGTTGCCGCGGCGGGGCGAGACGGTTGGGGCCGTGGGCGGCGAGCCTGCGCGCAGCTTCGTCGGGGGCGAGCCCCTCGCGCGTTGCGGCGAGCGCGCGCAGGACATCATGCGCGGTGAGCGTGTGCCAGGCAGGGGTGGCCGTGGGATTGACTTCGCTTGGGGGCACGAGGACGACAACGCTGGTGAAGGGCGACGCGCCCGATTATCGCGTCGCGCCCAAGCGCGTATGCCAAGAAAAAGGCCCGCCGGAAGCGGGCCTTGATCTCGAGCAAGTCGGGCGCGCGGCCCGTAACGGGGAGTCCTTACGCGTAGCGCCGCAATTGATGCGAGAACGCGGCGAGCGGCGCGATGCCCGAGGCCTCGGCGCGATGGCACCAGTCCTGCAGGCGGGCGAGCAACTGCTCCGACGACTCGGTGGACCGCTCCCACAGCGAAGCCAGCTCCTGGCGCATCGAGTAGATCGTGGCGATGGGCTTGCTCTTGGCGAGCGCGGCCGTGAGCTTGAGGCGGTCGGCTTCCGACAGCGTGGCGGGATCGGCGAGGAGAAAGCGCTTCATGCGACGCGGGCTCGGCAGGTCGATGCTGCCGGCGCGTTCCTTCAAATGCACGAGCTCGGCCGCGCATGCATCCTTGAGCGAGCGGGCGTAGCTCGTGGCCACGTGGTAGCGATGTGTGAGCACGGCCTGCAGCGTGGCGTGGTCGGGCACGGGCTTGGCGCGCTGATAGCGGATCTGCGGGGCCACCTTGCGCACGGTCGCAAGCTTAAAGGCGGACAGGATGCGGATATACATCCAGCCGATGTCGAATTCGTACCATTGCGACGACAGCTTGGCCGACGTGCCGTAGGCGTGGTGATTGTTGTGCAGCTCCTCGCCGCCGATGATGATGCCCCACGGCACGATGTTGGTGGAGGCGTCGGCGCTGGCGAAGTTGCGATAGCCCCAATAGTGCCCGATGCCGTTGATGATGCCGGCGGCGGTGACCGGGATCCACATCATCTGCACGGCCCAGATCGTGGCGCCGATCGGTCCGAAGAGGACGAGGTTCAGGGCGAGCATCAGGCCCACGCCCTGCCACGAGAAGCGGGAGTAGACGTTGCGCTCGATCCAGTCGTCGGGCACGCCGTGGCTGTACTTGGCGAGCGTTTCCTGGTTGCGCGATTCCTCGCGATAGAGCTCCGCGCCCTTCCAGAAGACGGTCTTGATGCCGCGGGTCTGCGGGCTGTGCGGGTCGTCGGGCGTTTCCACCTTGGCGTGGTGCTTGCGGTGGATGGCCACCCACTCCTTGGTGACCATGCCGGTGGTGAGCCAGAGCCAGAACCGGAAGAAATGGGCCACCGCCGGGTGCAGGTCGAGGGCGCGGTGCGCCTGCGAGCGGTGCAGGAATATCGTGACCGCGGCGATCGTGACGTGGGTCATGACCAGCGTGAACACGACGTAACCCCACCACGGCAGGTCGATAAGGCCGTGCGCAGCGAAGCCAAGAAAATCGTAACTCATTGAAATAGATAACCTTATAGGCGTGATCGCGGCAATGTGAAGCCGGTGCGTGAGGGATTCTACCCCACCCCCCCACTAGGGCAAGTGCTCGCGGCCGTACGGGGTTCGCGAGGAATTGCGCGGCGTCAAGGAACCGGTTCGGCGCACTTGCCGTCCGCGCGCCGATGAGGCATGGCCGCCGTTCGTGCGCGGCCTACGCGGAGGCAGCACCGGGGGTGTTCCCAGGTGTCGCGCCAGAGGGCACCCCAGGGGCGGGGGCGACCGGGGGCACCATATATTGAATCTCGCGGCGGGGAGGGGGAATTGCAATGCCTTCACGGGCGAACGACGCAAGTATTCGCTGGTGCAGCGCGCTGCGCACCCCTTGCACACCCGCCGAACCGCCGGACACCCACACGATCACCTCGAGGTCGATGCCGTTCTCGCTCAGCGTGTTGACGAACGCCGCCGGCGCGTCGTTGCCGGTGAGCGCGCGCGGCTCGGCGCGTGCGGCCTCCTCCATGAGAGCGAGCGCCCGTTCGGCGTTGGCGTCGTAGGCGATGCGCACGGTGGAGGTGATCCGCACGTTGTGGGAGGCGTGCGAGTGGTTGAGCACGGTGGTGCTGATGAGCGTCTCGTTGGGGACGATCGCTTCCACGCCGTCGAGGCTGCGCAGGATGACGTAGCGCGCCGAGACCTGTGCCACGCGGCCCTGGCGGCCGTCAACCGTGATCATGTCGCCCAGGCGGATCGCCTTGTCCATGAGGATCGTGAAGCCGGCGATGTAGTTGGCCGCGAACTTCTGCAAGCCGAGGCCCACCCCCACGCCGAGCGCGCCGCCGAAGACGGTGAGGAGCGTGAGGTCGAAGCCGATCGACTCGAGCGCGATGAGCACGCCCACCACGAGCAGCACCGCGCGCACCACGCGCCCGAGGATGGCACGCAGGTTGTTGTCGAGGGTGCTGGCGGTGGCGAGGCGCTGCTCGATGAGACCCGACAGCCAGAGGGAGATCACCAGCGTGACCAGCACCGCCGCCGCACCCTTGAAGATGGTGAGGAGGGTGACGCCGCCCTTGCCGAGCGGAAGCCGGATGTCGTCAAGCTCGCGGCCGATCTGCGGCAGCACCCCCACGAAATACAGGACCACGAGCACCCAGATCGAGAACGAGATCGCGCGCTCCGAGGTCTTGAGCCAGGCGGAATCGGCGAAGAAGCGCCGCATGAGGTAGACCAGCATGCGGATGATCGCCAGCGCCACGAGCAGCGGGATGGCGATCTCGATGAAGAACGGCGTGCCGCCGCTCATCCGGAAGAGCGGCCGCGCCACCGCGAGCAGGAGCAGCGCCACGAGCGAGAACGCCACGCGTCCCACGCTGCCGGTGAGGCGCGAGTGCCGCGCGACCGTTTGGCTCGCGCGGGCGCGCTTTTCAAGCTGGCGATCGAGGAGCCAGGCAACGCCGAGCACCAGGGCCAGAATGCCGAGCTCGAGCCAGTAGAGCGGGTTGGCGAGGGCGCTTTCGAGGCGCGTGAAGTCGATGGGGGCGAGCAGTTTGTTCATCGGTCAAACGTTGCGCTGGAGCAGGGCCGCATAGAAGCCATCGCAGCCATGCAGGTGCGGCATGAGCTTCAGCGTGGGTCCGGTATCGAGTGCGATGTTCGCACGGGCAAGCTCGGCCGCGACGTTACCGAGGCCGAACTGGGGATGGGCGGCGAGGAACGCCGCCACGACCTGCTCATTCTCCTCCGGCAGCACGCTGCACGTGGCGTACACGAGACGGCCCCCCGGCTTGACCAGGGTGGAGGCCGCCGCGAGGATCGACGCCTGCTTGGCGGCGAGCTCGGCCACCGCGCTCTCCGCTTGTCGCCACTTGAGGTCGGGATTGCGCCGCAGGGTGCCAAAGCCCGTGCAGGGCGCATCCACCAACACGCGATCGATCTTGGCGGCGAGGCGCTTCACCTTGGTGTCGCGCTCGCTTGCAATCACCTGAGGATGCACGTTGGACAGGCCCGAGCGCGCGAGCCGCGGCGTGAGCTTGGCGAGGCGGTCGGCGGACACGTCGAAGGCGTACAGGCGTCCCTGCGAGCGCATGAGCGAGCCGAGCAGGAGCGTCTTGCCGCCGGCACCCGCGCAGAAGTCCACCACCATGTCGCTGCGCCGGGGCGCGAGCACGTAGCCGATGAGCTGGCTGCCCTCGTCCTGCACCTCGAGGCGGCCGTCGGCGAGCCAAGGGTGCTGCGCCAACGAGGGACGGCCGGCGATGCGGATGCCCACGGGCGAGTAGGGCGTGGGCTGCGCGTCGAGGCCCTCGGCGACGAGGGCGGCGAGGGCGGCCTCGCGCGTGGCCTTGCCCTCGTTCACCCGCAGGTCGAAGGGCGCGGGATCCTGCCAGGCGTGTGCGAGCTTGCTGCGCGTGTCGTCATCGTAGGCGGCGCCCAGTCTGTCCCACAGCCAGTCGGGCACGTCGTGCGCCACTGCGGGCGGCAAGGGATTGTGCAGGCGCGACTTGAAGCCGCGCGCCCAGTCGCCGTCCACCGAATGGAGGGCGGGGGCAAGGTCGCGCAGCGACCGGCCCATCTCGCGCAGCACGACGGCAAGGGCGAGATGCTGCGTGGCGTCGCTCTCGGCAAGCGTCTCGAGCGAGCGCTTGTGGCGCAGGTAGGCGAACGTGGCGTCGGAGATGAACGCGCGGTCGCGCGCGCCTAACTCGCGGCGGTGGCGAAAAAAGGCGGACAGCGCGCTGTCTGCGGGGGTGGCGAAACGGCGCACTTCGCCGATCGCTGCGGCGAGGGCGGCTATTTCGCTGGTGCGGATCATCATTGGCCCGTCATGGTGGGAAAGGTTTCGGCGGGACGCGGCGCGGCCAGCGGGTCGGTAGGCGGTTGCAGGTCGGGCTTGTCGACGATCGACGGCATGGCCAGCGCATCGCGACCCACCGAGGTGGGGTCGTCGTCGACGCGGATGGAGTCGAGCAGCACTTCGACCGTGCCTCGCTCGGTGTTGGCCACGCGGATCTTCACCGGGATGTAGCGCAACGACGGCGCGACCCACACGTAGGCATCGGTCTTGCCGTCGAGGCTGCGCCGGTGCCAGCGCTCGGCCTCGAGCTTGCCGTGCGGCCAGTCGATCGTGTCGGTGCCTTCGCGGGTGATCGTGTAGCGCATCATGCGCCGCGGCGTGGCCACACTCACCGTGACCACGTCGCCGGTGGGCGGCGTGAAGTAGTACTGCCACATGAGCGACAGCGGATCGAAGGTGGGATCGTCGAGGAGCGCGAGCGTGCCGTCGTGCAGGCGCACGGTGCCCGCCTTGCGGTCGAACACGGCCGTTTCCACGCGCTCCGGACCGCCGCGCTCCACACGCAGGAAATCGGGCTTTAGGCCCTCGGGCGTGATGTCGCCGGAGCTCTCGAGCTTGCCCTGCCCGCGCAGCACGAGCGCGGCCAAGCCGCGCGCCTGGCCCAGCGTGGCGATGCGATAGCGCTGGTCCTTGTGCTCGAAGCGGTACACCGCCTCGCCGATCTCGAAGCCCTGCGTGCCCCAGAACACCTTGTAGGCCAAGTCCACGCGCGGCGGGAGCGTCTTGGGATTGGCCACCGCCTCGGGCACGGGCTCCGCCGCGGCCACCGGGGGCGCGGGCTCGACACTCTCGGCGGCCGGCGCCGGCGGCTCGGCGGCCGCTGCAGGCGCGACGGGCTCGG
>CALFEY010000255.1 GCA_937958295.1 uncultured Pseudomonadota bacterium | reverse complement strand
GCCACGTTCACGGACGTTTCCGCGGGGCTCGATAGCACCGACGTGCGAGCCATCGTGATCGACGGCACCGGCGCGGCGTTCGCGGCACTGTTCGGCGCGCCCGGCACCACCTTCGGCGGCGTCTTCCGCCTCGCCCCCGGCGCATCGACGTGGCAGAACTGGAGCGGGGCGGGCGCGGGCGGCGGCGCCCTGTCCAGTCGCTACATCACGTCGCTGGCCGTGAACGGCGTGGCGCTCCTCGCCGGCAGCGCCGACGGCACCGGGTCGGGGGCCGGCAAGGTCCATCGCAACACGCTGGCGGGGCCGGGCTGGACCAATCCTGGCAGCGCCGGCGATGGCCTCCTCTACGACGTCGAGTCGCTGGCCGTTGACCGCAGCGACGCCGGCGGCCGCAGCTTCCTGGCCGGCAGCCGCGCCTTCGGCGTATGGCGCTCCACCGACGACGGCCGGACCTGGACCCAGAAGTCCAACGGTCCGGCGAGCGGCGAGGTCTTGCAGACCACCTACGCCATCGGCACCGTCCCGGGGAGCGCTTCCGCGGTGATCGCCCAGGCGGGGGCGGGGCTCTTCTTCACGACGTCCATCGCCGCTGCCACCCCCCCGTGGCAGAAGGCCTCGGGACTGGCGGCGGATCGAGTGCTGGCCCTTGCCAACCACGCCGTGGCCGAGCCCGCCACCTACTACCTCGGCTTGCGGGGCGGGGGCGTGGCCCGATCGACCAACGCGGGGGCGAGCTTCACGCCGCTGCTGGCGGGCTTTGCCGGCGGCGGCCCCGATCCGGTACTCGGCAGCGCCAGCGCGCTCGCGGCGCATCCCACCAACCCCTCGCTGGTGTTTGCCGCGCTGCGCACCACCGGGCTCTACGCGCTGACGGGCGGAGCGTGGTCGCGCGATCCCGGCGCGCCCAGCGTGCTGATGCCGCAGGACCTGCGCTTCGACGCCGGCGGGGGTGTCCTTTACTACAGCATGTTCAATGCCGGCGGCGGGGTGTGGCGCCGAAGCGGCGGGTGGAGCCAGGCGGTGCCCGGCGCCTGGGGCGGCGGCGTGGGCACGGCGAGCCTCTTCCTCGCCTCCAGCGGCGCCCAGTTCGCGCTGATGTTCGACGAACTGCCGCGGCGCAGTCCGTCCGGTGCGCCGGGCACGTTCGTGCCGGTGGCCATCGCGGCGGCGCCGAACGACGTGGGCTTCGTGCGCCTCGCGTTCGCCGCCATGGCCGAGCGGCCCGGCAGTGCGGCGGCCACCTTTGTGGCGGCCACCAATCGCGGCGTCTACCGGTCGGGAGACGGGGGCGTCAACTGGTATCGGGTGCAGCTCAACGCGCCGGCTGCGATGCACACCGCGCTGTCCGCGGTGGAATACGCGCCCGCCACGACCACCCTCTTTGGCGCCGATCGAAGCGGCGCGCTGTGGTGCAGCTCCGATGATGGCACCAACTGGCGCGCGGCCGGGCAGGCGGGCGCTCCCGTCGTTGCCTTGCGCGCGCTCGACGGCAAGCTCATGGCGCTCACCGATGGCAATGGCGTGGCGGTCGTCGCGCCCGGATGTCCGTGATGCGCGCCCCCATCCTCGCGTTGGCTGTGTGGCTCGTCGGCGCCGGCCTCGACGGCGTGGCGCACGCGCAGCCTGTGTTCGGACCCGAGGTGCGCCTGTCGAACCTTGCCGGCCCCTCGATCTCACCCAAGCTCGCTGCGGGACCGACCGACGACGATCTGCTGCACGCGACGTGGTCGGAGCTCGAAGTCGGCGGCACCCAGCAAATCCGTTACGCGCGCAGCCTCGACAACGGCACCACGTGGAGTGCGCCCGCAGTGCTCTCGGTGGCGCCGGCGCCCTCCACGGCCGTGGTGCCGGCGATCGCCGCGGCGGGCAATCGCGTGGTGGTGACCTGGACCAATGCCATCGTCGATGGCGACTTGTACTACCGCATCAGCGCCGACGGCGGCGCCACCTGGGTCGCACCGCCGCAGGTGCTCTATCCCGGTCCCGGCTACTCGCGTCCCTCCGGGGCGCTGGTCGACAGTGCGGGCCGCATCCACGTGGCGTGGTTCGATGCGCGCGCGACGGGCTACGGCCAGATGTACTACGCCATGACCTGCGACAACGGCGCCAGCTGGTCGCCGCTCCAGCGTGTGGGTCCGCAGGACGACGGCATCGACAACGAGTCCCCGCGTCTGGCCGAGGGCAGCGACGGCACCGTCTACCTTCTCTATCGCAGCAGTCGCGAGGGCAATCCGCAGCGCGGCTGGCCGCCGTTCGATCACTATCTGCTGCGCTCGTCGGCGGTGGCGTGCGGCAGCGGCACCACGTGGCTCTATCCGGGACAAAAGCTCTCGCGCGGATTGCCCGAGGAGCTCGGCAACACGTATGGCGGCAACCTCGTCGCCGGCCGCAACGGACGCCTACACGTGGCGTGGTGGAGCGAAACCCGCGGGAACAACGTCGTGTACCGCGGCGGACTGCCCAAGCCCGCTGCGGGGCAGGGCGCGCCTGGCTTCCGTGCGCCGGCGGACGCGAGCCGCTTCGGACTGAATCATCTCGAGTTCGATCTCAATACCGCCGACGTCGGGGGCATCGGCCTCGGCGAGGACGCGGCGGGTGCGGTGCACTTCGTATTCGCGGAGAACGCCGAGCTTCGCGACGGCTTCCAGGTGGGACCGTTGTATTACACCCGGAGCAGTGACCTCGGCGCCACCTTCGAGCCCAAAGTGATCGCAGCCGGCGGCACACAGACGACCGAGGCGCACGGTGTGCATCACCACGGACGCTTCCACATGATCTGGGCCGACTTCCGCGACGGCAACCAGGGTGCGGAGATCTACTATCGCAACATCGCGACAGCGGTGACGCCCACCACGCCTGGACCGGCGCGCATCGCGGCCAATCCCTACGGCCCGTTAGCCGTGACCGGCGGTACGATCAGCGGCAGCACGCTCACGCTCCATCCGGGCGCCGCCGTGGTGCAACTGGGTAGCACGCCGGGCAACGGCAGCAATTTCGTCGAGCTCGACTTCGCGGGCTTCAACGTGGGAGGGGCATCGAGCCTCACGCTGCGCGCGGGCGCCGCCGGGCAGAAGGTGCTGCTGGTCGACACCGACGCCTCCGCGAGCACGCTCGCGGGCCTGGTGCAGGGCGTGGCGGGAGCGGGCGCGGGAGCGCCGGAGATCCACGTGCGTAATGCGAGCGGCATCACGCTCGTGGCGGGCGGTGCGCTGCGCAGCGCCGCGGGGGTGACGGTAGACACGCTCGGCACTGCGCCACGCAGCGGCGGCGCGGTGGTCAACGGCGGCACCGTCGATGGTGGCACCTCGCTGCGCATCCTCGCCGGCCGCGTGACCGGCGGCGGCGCGTTTGCCGGCGATCGCATCCTGCTCTCGTCGTTCGGCAACATGAACAATCCGGTCAACGGGTCGTATTTCCTGCGCAACGGGCTGCAGCTGCAGCCTTCCACTCCGGGCGGACGGGTCGCGCTGTCGATCAATCACTACGGCGCAGCGCCCCAGATCGTCAACGTCAAGGTGAACGGCGCCGCCACGCTGTCGATGCCTTCGGTATGGCCGGCGGGAGCCGCGCCGATGCCCAACAACGCGCCGGTACCGATGGGCGGGACGCGGCCTGCCGGAACGCCCGAGCCTTCCTTCGGGGGCGGCAGCATCATCGCGCAGGCCACAGGGGCGCTGACGCTCGTCGGCGGCGCGTCGAACGACCTCGTGTTCCCCGGTGGCCTCGCCCTGCTCGCCGGCGGCACGCTCGACGCGGCGGGCGTGCTCGTGAACCAGGGGTGGACCGGCGCGGGACGTACCTTCCAGGGGGTGTTCTTCGAAGCGCCTTCGATCGTGAGCACCGGTGGCCCGATAAGGGTCTTGTCCAATAATCTCAACTGGATCAATTTCAGCCAGCGGCCCGGTGCGTCGGTGCGCACGTGGCAGCTCGTGATCGGCCCCGATGGCAGCGCGTCCTATGTCGACGCCGACGCCGTCGCGCCGCACCTTAACACCTACTCGGTGTCCATCGACACCGCCGCGGCCGGCGGATGCTGGGTGTGCCTCATCAATCCCGTGCCGGTGGACCTGCGCTGACGGAGGGGACCGGGGACGGCAGGGCCGCGAGCGCGGCCTTTGCGATGTGCGCCCAGTCGAAGTGGCGCTCCACCTGGCGTCGTGCTTCTGCCGTCATCGCGTCGCGCGCCGCCGGGGGCAGGGCCAGGACCTCGCGCAACGCGGCGGGCACGTCGTCGAGGGCCACGATGCGGCACTCCACGCCGTCGCGCGCCTGCGTGCCGCGCGCGCCGATCTCCGTGGCGATCACCGGAATGCCCGCCGCGAAGTAATCGAGCATCTTGAGGTTCGTGCCGGAGCCGTGCTCCATCGGATTGAGCGCGACATCGCACATCTCGAGGGCCAGGTTGCGGGTGATGTCGTCGACTTCGCCCAGGTACAGGAGATTGGGCACGGGTTGCGGCGGAGCGAAGCCGTCGCACACGCTGCCCACCACGACGAATACGATGTCAGGCATCTCGCGCGCCCAGCGCGCGATCCAGCGCAACGCCACGATGTTGGGCCAGTGGCCGCTGCCCACGAAGAGCACGAACGGCCGGGACTCGAGCCCGAGGCGGGCCTTGAGGTCGGCGCGCTCCGCGCTGTCCACGTAGCGCAGCCGCGAGCAGTCGGTGCCATTGGGCGCGACGACGATCCGCTTCGGATCCACCCCGTACTGCCGGACGAGCGCGTTGCCGTCGTGCGCGGACGTGCACAGCACTGCTTCGGCGGCGCGCGCGCAGGCCCCTTCGACGGCGACCACCTCGGCCAGCAGCCGCAGGCCCACCGCAGTCTGTTTAAGCACGTCGCCCTTGAGGTCGGCCTCGAGGTCCTGCGCCTCGTACCAGAGCGCAACGCGGAGGTCGGCGAGCGCTGGGAAGAGGTAGGGATGGCAGGCCACTACGCAGGACGCGTCGGCCGCCTCGCGGGCAAGCGCGGCGGCGTAGTCGGGGGTGAGCGTGTGGAGCGACGGCATGGCGATGTCGGCCACGGGAATGGCCACGTCGCGCTGCAACGCGGCCTCGTGGCGCTCATGCGCGTCGCTCTTCGGCACCCGCACCTCGCGCAGGCCGGGCGCGATCTCGCGCGCGAACGGCTCGCTGCCCGCAGGTCCGAAGGACACGACGGTCGTCTCGCACTGCGGGTAGAGGTTCGAGTAGAAGTGGAAGACTCGGCTCTGGCCGCCGTGACGCGGGGGATCGATGCCGAAGGTCGTGGCCACGACGATCTTGCGGCGCGCACGCGACGGCGGATGTGCCGCGAGGTCGTCGGGCACCAGCACGGCGGTGACGGCGTCCCACGTGAGGGTCGCGGCGCGCGCGCGGCTGGCCGCGCCCAGGCGCGCGGCCAGCACGTCGTCGTGCGCCAGCCGATCGAGCGCCGCGCCCAGCGCCTCCGCTGTGGGTGCGCAGACGAAGCCGGTCTCGCCGTCGGCTACGAGCTCGCACGGCCCTCCGGCATCGGTGGCGGTGATCACCGCCTTGCCGGCGTGCATCGCCTCCGCCGCGACGAGACCGTAGTCCTCCGCGAAGGGAACGAACGGCACGGCACGCGCGCCGGCGTACAGGTCCGCCAACGCGGCTTCGCTTTGCCACCCCAGGAAGCGGATGCGCTCGTCGCCCGTGGCGAGGGCCTCAAGGCGCGGCCGGTCGGGACCGTCGCCGGCGATCCACAGCGGCATGTCGCCGCGCACGTGCCGCATGCTGGCAATGAGCAGATCGACTCGCTTGGGGCCATCGAGGCGGCTTGCCGTGAAGAAATAGCGACCGGGCGCGCTGCCGGGGGCCAGCGCCGCGGGGGGCGGCCAGGCCACCTGCACGCTCGCGTCGTCCGGAAAGTACCCGGCCCGCCGCGCGACCGTGCGCGAGATCGCGGCGTGGCGCACGATGGCCCGCGTGGACAAGCCGACCCGATCGAGCCAGTGCACGAGCGCGCGCGCGAACGGTCCGGGGAAATCGGCCACGCCGGGCAGGTGGACGGCATGGGCGAGCGCTTCGCGGGCGCGCGCGAAGAACTCGGGTAGCGCGCCGCGCTGTCCTTCGGCGCGCGCCATGAAGGCATGCAACGCCGTCACGTGCGGCTCGGCGGCCGCCGCGCGGGGCAGGTCGGCCACGCCGTCGTAGGCGTCGTAGAGCCCGCGCAACGGATGCAGCATGTAGCAGACGTGGCGCGGATGCCCGACCATCCAGGCGGGATACTTGCCGCTGATCACGAGATCGAACTGCGCGAGGTCGAGTTGCGCGAAGGCCTCGTAGCTTGCAAGCAGCGCGCGGAGGTCGTGCTCGCGGGCGGGCAGCTTGACGAGCTCCGCCTCGTGCGACGTGTTCTCGTTCAGGTGGCGCACGAGGTTCCACCACAGGCGCTCCGCGCCGCCGATGCGAAACGGGACCGGCGAAGGCGCGATCACCGCGATCTTCACGGGGCCGCCGTCAGCGCCTGCGCCACGCGGTCCCAGCGCAGGTCGAGCGCGCGATAGCGCTCGTGCGCGTTCTCGCCGAGGCGCCGCGCGCGGGCCCGGTCGGCCCACAGCGTGTCGATGGCCCCGGCGATCGCCTCCGGCTCGGGCGCAACGACGGCGCCCGTGATGCCGTCCTCGACGAACTCGAGCGGGCCGCCGGAATCCGTGCAGGTGATCACCGGCTTGTGCGCGAGCATTGCCTCGAGCGTGACGTAGCCATAATCCTCGTCCCGCGGTCCGAAGAACACGCCGAGCGCGCGTGCATACAAGGCGCGCAGGTCGTCCGGCGATACATGTCCCAGGAGGCGCACGCGCGAGCCAAGATCGAGCGTACCGATGAGCGAGCGCAATGCCGCATGCTGGCCGCCCGTCCCCGCGACGAGGGCGCCGACGGGCGCGCGCACGTGCGCCATCGCACGGATCAGGAGGGCCTGGCGCTTGCTGTCCTCGAGTCGGCTCGGCACCAGGACGTAGTCGAGGGCGTGGCCAGCGTAGAACGCGTCGGCGGCATGCGGCGGGTGGTACAGAACGTCGGCGGCAAGTCCCGTGCTGCGCGCGAGCGCCTGCGCCACGTGCCGCGAGAGCGCGAAGCGGCGGCAGTCCGCCAGGTGGCGGCGATCGAAGGAGACGGTTGCCTCGTGCAAGGCGCGCTCGCCATCGTCTGTGCCCGTGCCCGTGCCCGGCGCATGGCCACTCTTGTGCTGGTGGAGCAGCCAGGCCGTCTTGCGCGAATGCGCGAGACCGTAGGCCGGGAACTTGAGGCACACCACGAGATCCGGCTCGTACAGGTTGAAGATCCGAAAATCCTCGCTCTCCCAGGCCCGCATCGCGCGCGTCACTTCGGCCGGCGGAAAGAAGCGGAAGGGAAGGGTGACGAGCTCGATCTGATGGCCCGCCTCCCGCAATGCCGCGACGAGCCCCTGCGCGAGGATCTCGGCGCCCCCCGTGATGAACGGCACCTGCACGCTCGCCACCGCGATGCGCATCGTCAGGCCGCCGCTGGGCGAAGGGCGCGTCCCACGGATCAGGGCTCGCTTTCGGCCGCTGCCTCTTGCGCCGCGCGCTCGAGCGCGCGGCGGTCCTGCCAGTGCAGCGGCAGGCGGGCCAGGGCCACGAGCCAGCCGAGAAGCGGTCCGGCCACCGGGACGCGATAGGCGAGGGCCAGCACGAAAGCCGCGCGCAGGCCCGCGACGTGCACGCGGTGGACGCGGCCTTCGGCGGAGAAGCGGATGCGTCCCAGCACCTCGACCTTGGTTCGCCTGCCTGTACGCAGCGCGTGCCGATAGCCCGCAAGACCGCGCTGGTCGGGCGGACGCTGCAGAAGGGCCCGATAGGCCGCATCGAGCAGGCTCTCGCTGCCGAGCGCGAGGTAGTCATTGACATGCCGCAGCGGGCCGGTGAGCGCCGGTCGTCGTGCGCCGCCGCGGTGGGCATCGAGTCGCTGTGCATCGAGACGAACCGCCGCCGCCGCCCCGCGGCGCGCCGCCTCAGCGTGGATGACCGCGAGGATGGCGTCGAGGTCCGGAGGGGGTGACGGGGGCGGTGTCATGGCAGGCACGCGGAGCGGTCCGCATTATAGGGGGACGGCGCTGCACGGGCGGCGCCTCATCCGGAGGGCGGGAGGGGGCGCGTGTTAGCATAGCGGCGATTCAACCATCGGTGGATTTTCCCCGACCCCCCTCGATGGCTCAGCCATTTCCCATGCGCGCGGATGTCTGGCGCAACTGCTGGCGCTTTCGGGGATTCATTGCCGCGTCCGTCAAGCGCGACTTCTCGTCGCGTTACCTCGGCACCCAGCTCGGTTGGTTGTGGGCCATCGCCCAGCCCCTCGCGCTGATCCTCATCTATACCCTCGTCTTCGCCGAGATCATGAAGCCGGCGCTGCCGGGGCACGAGTCGAAGTTCGCCTACAGCATCTACCTGTGCGCGGGCATCCTCCTGTGGCAGCTCTTCAGCGAACTCGTCGGCCGCTCGGTGGGCGTGTTCGTGCAGAACGCATCGCTGCTGAAGAAAGTGAGCGTGCCCAAGCTCTCGCTGCCCGTCATCGTCGCGTTGTCGGGGCTGTCCACCTTCGGTGTGGTCGCGGCGCTCTTCCTCGGCTTTCTCGCGATCATCTCGGCGCTTCCCGGCCTGGCGCTTCTTGCCATGGTTCCCGTCGTCGTCCTCCTCGTGGCATTGGCCATGGGCCTCGGGATCTTCCTCGGGTCCATCAACGTCTTCTACCGCGACGTCGAGCAGTCGACCGCGATCGTGCTGCAGTTCTGGTTCTGGCTCACGCCCATCGTCTATCCGGTGCGTGCCGTGCCCGACTTCCTGGAGACGGCCCTGGCGTGGAATCCGCTGGCACCGATCGTGGGCTTTTCGCAGACGCTCTTCCTCGACGGCGTAGTGCCCGACTGGGCGCCGCTCCTCTACCCCACCGTGGTAGCGACGATCCTCCTGGCCCTCGGCTTCGCCGCATTCGCGAGGCTGGGCGGCGAGATGGTGGACGAGCTCTGATGGGCCACCTCCGCGCGCGCGGCCTGGGCAAGGCGTACAAGCGCTACGCACACAAGTGGGATCGCGTCGCCGAGTGGGTGGGACGCGGCGTGCGCCATGAGCAGAACTGGGTGCTGCGCGACGTTTCGTTCGAGCTCGAGCCGGGCGAGGCCGTGGGGCTTGTGGGCGCCAACGGTGCCGGCAAGAGCACGCTGCTCAAGATCCTCGCGGGCACCGTGCGGCCCACTGCGGGAACCTACGAGATCGGGGGGCGCGTGGCGGCGCTCCTGGAGCTCGGCATCGGTTTTCATCCGGAGTTCACCGGCCGCCAGAACGTGCGCATGGCCGCGCATATCATGGGCATCGCCCCCGAGCGCATCGAGCGCCTCATGGGCGACATCGAGGCCTTCGCGGAGATCGGTGACTACATCGACCAACCGGTGCGCACGTATTCCAGTGGCATGCACGTGCGTCTCGCCTTCAGCGTGGCCACCGCCGTGCGTCCCGACGTGCTCATCGTCGACGAAGCGCTGTCGGTGGGCGATACGTACTTCCAGCACAAGAGCTTCGACCGGATCCGCGAGTTCCGCGACGAAGGCACCACGCTGCTCTTCGTGTCGCACAATCCGGGCGCCGTGAAGACCCTGTGCGGCCGCGCGCTGCTGTTCGAGCAGGGCCTGCTCGTGCGCGACGGCGCGCCGGATGCCGTCCTCGATTACTACAACGCGCTCATCGCCGCCCGCGAAGCCGAGTACGGCATCACCCAGAACGAGCGGGCGCAGGGGCGCTCGGTGACGCGCTCGGGCACGCAGGAGGCCGTCATCGAGCGGGTCTCGCTGGTGGCCGACGGCCGGCGCGTCGTGGTCGTGCCGACGTGCAGTCGCGCGAGCGTCGAGATCGAGGTGGAGATTCGCGCCGACCTTCCCGACCTGACGGCCGGAATCATGATCCGCGATCCGCTCGGCAACGAGGTCTACGGCACCAACACGTTCTATCAGGAACAGCCGTGCATCGCTCCGCGGGCACGGGAGCGCTTCATCGTCCGCTTCGAATTCCCGACGCTCGCCCTTGGGGTGGGAAGCTACAGCCTGACGGCGGCGCTCCACTCGCGCGAAAGCCACGTCACGGCCAACTACGACTGGTGGGACCGTGCGCTCGTGTTCCAGGTGACGCCCGCGAGCCGCCCGCTGTCCACGGGCGTGTGCAACCTGGAGGTGGCCGCCGGATGGCAGCGCTCGCCTTCCGCCGGAAGCGGCGCCCCGGGCCGGACGCGAGCGGCGCTCGCGGACTCGCGATGACCGTGCCGCAGGTGCGTGCGAGGACGGCATCGTGACGCCGGACGGGCGCCTGAACGACGCGGCGGCAGTGGCGCGGCAAATGGAGCGCATTCGCCAGGAAGTGCGCGCAACGCGAACGGGGGCGGCGCCGTCCGGCGCGGCCGAGCCCCAACCAGCGTACGTCCCGTTCGCGCTGCAGGTGCCCTTCGTCGCCGACCCAGCGGGGCGCTACCGGCTCGCAGATCTCCTGGCCTATCACGACGAGACCTTCGTGCGGGTGGCGTACCTTGCCCTTCTCGGGCGTGAGCCCGACGCCGCCGGTTTGGCACACCACGTCGCGGCATTGCGCGCCGGTACCTCGAAGGTGGAGATCCTCGGACGGCTTCTCCACTCTGCGGAAGGGCGCGCGCGCGACGTGCACGTCGCGCAACTGTCGTGGCGCTACCTGTTGCAGCGGGCCTACCGTGTGCCCGTGGCCGGCCCGGTGCTGCAGGTCGCGGCCGCGATCTTCAATGGCCCCGCCGCGATCCGCAACCAGCGCCGGTTCGAGAGCCACGTGATGCAGCTGCTCGATCGGCTGCAAGGGGCTTCGGCCCACGCCGCGGCCACGCTCCAGGCGGAAGTTCGCGCCGCCGCCCACACGACCGGCGAGGTGGATGCGAAGGCGCAGTCGGCGCTCGCGGCCCATGCCGCCGTCGTGGCATCGCTGCAGCGGCAGAAGGCGGATACGTCTGCGCTGGAGGGCGTGCGGCGCGAGCTTGCCGCGATCGCCGCACGCACCGTCGAGCGCGCTGGTTTCGAGGCCGCGATGGATGCGCTCGCGGCGCGCCTGGAGGTGCTCGGGCAGGCCGTCGAGCAGGGCCATGCCGCTCTGGCGGCCGATGCGGCGAGCCGCGCGCCGCAGGTCGATGTCGAGGCGTTGCGTCACAAGGTCGTCGAGCTGTTCGCGATGGTGAAGCTCGCCCGCGACGAGGCGCGCGCGGAGGTGGCGGCGGAGCGCGCGCGTGCCGCCGCGGCGATGGCCGCGGTGCGGGCCGACGCGGCACGGCTCGTCGACGATGCCCGTGATGCATTGCAACGCGCGCTGCAGTCCTCGGCCCGGAACGAGGCCCTCGTGGAGTCCGAGGCCACGCGCCTCGCTGACGTCGTGGCCAAGGCGCAGGCCGACAGTCGCGACGAGCGTGCGCAGGCGACCGCGGTCCTGCACGACTTGCGCGCCTCCCTCGCCGACGCGGCGAGTGCGTGGAGCCGATCGGCGCGAACGCTGCGCCACGAGGCGCTGGCCCAGGAGCGGCGTATCACGCAGTTGGCCAGCGCGCTGCCCGCGAGGCTGTCCGAGGCGATGTCGTCTGCGGCAATGGCGCCCATGAGCGGCGAGGCCTCGATGGCGCTCGACGCGTTCTACGTCCGCCTCGAAGAGCGCTTCCGCGGGACGCGCTCCGAGGTCAAGGCACGCCAGGCGGTCTACCTGCCCCACGTGCAGGCCGCCGCGGCTGGCACAGGCGCGGCCACCGTCATCGATCTAGGATGCGGTCGCGGCGAGTGGCTCGAGGTCGTTCGCGACGCGAACCTCGAGGGCGTGGGTGTGGATCTGAACGATGTATTCGTGCAGTCGTGCACGGACGCGGGGCTCGAGGCCGTCCGCGCGGATGCCGTCGGCTACCTGCAGGGGCTTGCTGGCGACTCCGTATCGGTCATCACGTCCTTTCATCTCATCGAGCACCTGCGTCTTGACCAGTTGCTCGCGCTCCTGGACGCGGCCCATCGGGTGCTGCGACCCGGCGGCCTGCTGGTGCTCGAGACGCCCAACCCGGAGAATCTCGTCGTGGGGGCCTGCAGCTTTTACCTCGATCCCACCCATCGACATCCCTTGCCGCCGCAGCTGTCGCGCTTCATGCTCGAGGCGCGCGGTTTCGCGAACGTCGAGGTGCTGCCGCTGCATCCCAGCGATCCCGAGTGGCTTGCGGGCAGTACCGATCGTGCATCGCTCACGATCAATCACTTCATCTACGGCCCGCAAGACTACGGCGTGCTTGCCCGCAAGCTATGACGCCTGCGAAGGCCACGGCGCCGTCTCGTGCTCCTTCGGCGAGTCTGCCGGCGGTGTTCTTCGACCATGTGTTCAAGGCGGCGGGGACGTCCCTCCAGGCGATCCTCATCGAGCACTACGGCGGCCACAACCTGTGTCGCGTCGACGGGCAGGTTGCCGCGCTGGCCTTCATGGCAGGACGCGACTTTCCGCTGCTCGCCGGCCACGTCCAGCACACGCCGGGCTTCCTGCCGTTTCGCGAGCGCATCTGCCTCGCGCTGGTGCGGCATCCGGTCGAACGCGCGGTCTCCGCCTATCGTCACTTGCATCGGCAATCCCTGCCGTCTGCGGACCCCGCCGTCCGCGCAGCGCACGGCGTCTCGCTGGAAGAGTTCGTCATCGGTGAGTCGATCGAGACGGCCATCGTCCGGGACCACCAGGTGCGCCACTTCGCTGCCATGGGGGCGGGCGCCGCCGACGACAGCCCCCTCGCCGCCGCGAAGGCCGCCCTTTCCCTCTACCACGCGATCGGGGTGCAGGAGGAGTTCGAGACGCTGGCGAGTATCGCGTGTGACGCGCTCGGTCTGCCCCAGCCCGCGCAGATCCCCTTCGCCAACGTGGGGGGAACCGCTGCGCCCGACATTCCTCGTTCCTTGCGCCGTGCGATCGAGCAAGTCAACGTGGATGACATCGCCCTGTGGGAGTGGGTGCGCCAGCGAGCACGCCGCGCCGCACGCGGGATGGCGAGGCCGTCGCCTCCGATGGCGAGCCACCTGTCAGGCGAGCGGCCTGCGGGTGCCGATGCCGCCGTACGACGCCTGCGGCGCGAGAGCACCGGGATCGTGGAGTTGCTGCGAGCGGTGGTTGAACCGACCGGGCCTTCCTCCGGACACATAGCCGATGCACCGTTCACGGTCGGGTCTCGTGTGCGCCTGCGCGTGCTGCTGCAGTCGGCGGCGGCAGCCCCCGCCTTGACGGTGGGGTTTGCCATTGCCGATGCCTATCGGCAGCCCATCTTTGCCACGAACACGTTCCACCTCGGGGTGCCGATCGCGCTGCAGGCCAACGAGCGGGCGATCGTCGATTTTCACCTGCCGCTCAATCTCGCGACGGGGGCCTACGTCGTCGACGTGACCTGCCACCGCGGCAGCGACGAGCATCAAGGGCTGTTCTTCCACCACGCCGAAGCCTGCCAGTTCGACGTCGCCAATCGCGACTTCCCGTTCTTTGCGGGAATCGCCTACCTGCCGGCGACGGTCACGTGGGGTAGCGCCGGTCCAGGCGAGCTGTGGATGTCGCCCATCGACGATGCGGACCCCGCCATCCGCTTGACGTGCACCGCGACCGCGCTGTGCGCGTGCCCCGGTGACAGCCTCGACGTGCCGCTACGCGTGACCAACGACTCCGGCTACTTCCTCAGTTCCTCCCCTCCGGCGCCCATCGCGCTCTCGTATCACCTCTACGACACAGCCGGAGCCCTCGTCATCTTCGAAGGCGAACGCACCCTGCTTGCCTCGCCGCTCGCCAGTGGCGCGCAACGGGACCTGCTGCTGCGGGTGCGCGCGCCCACGGAACCGGGGACGTACCACGTCATGCCGCTCGTCGTCCAGGAAGGCTATCGCTGGTTCGACGGTGCGGTGAGCGGGGAGCGCGGCTTCGTACCCCTGCAGGTCGGCATTGCCGAACGCGATGTGGACGATGCCGGCGCAGGGGCCGCAGCGTGAGCCGATTCGGTATCGTCATCCCGTGGTTCGGGCGTGACCTCAAGGGCGGGGCGGAGCGCCACGCCTGGCAACTGGCCGTTCGCCTCGCCGCGCGCGGGCACGCGGTGGAAGTCGTGACGACCTGCTGTCGCGCCCACACGCACGACTGGACCGCGAACCACTTGCCCTCCGGGGTGGAGACGGAGCGCGAAGGATTCGACGTGCGCCGCTTTCCCGTATCGGCGCGCGATCGCGCGGCCTTCGACGCCGCCAATCACGTGCTCCTGTCCGTCCCGCGCGCGAAGCTGCGTCCCGGCGTGGCGCCCGTCGCGGCCGAGCATGAGCGTGCCTTCTGCGAGGAGCTCATCCGCAGTCCGGAGCTCGTCGAGTACCTCGCACGGGAGCGCGAGCGGTTCGACGCGGTCGTGCTCCTGCCCTACCTGTACGGACCCGTCATCGAAGGCGTGCATGCCGTGGCTGACCGGGCGCTCCTGCAGCCGTGCCTGCACGACGAAGCCTACGCGTACCTGCCGACGATGGCGCGGGCCGTGTACGCTGCGCGGCGTCTGCTGTTCCTGAGCGAAGGAGAGCGGCAACTCGCGCTGCGCCTGTACGGGCCGGGCATCCTCGGCAAGTCGATCCTGACCGGCGCCGGGGTCGATCTCGATGCGGCACTCGGGCCTGCCACCGTGCCGGCCGCCGCGGTCGAAGGCCGCTTCGTGCTGTGCCTCGGCCGCCAGGACGCCGGCAAGAACACCGATTTTCTCGCCCGCTGCTATCGCCGCTATCGCGACCAGAATCCCGACAGCACGTTGCGTCTCGTGCTTGCAGGCCCCGGGACCGTGGCGCTGCCGTCCGACTGTCCCGGCCTGTTGGACCTCGGGGAAGTGAGCGAGGCCGACAAGGAGGTGCTCCTGCGGCGCTGCTCCGCGCTATTCCATCCAAGCGAGAACGAGAGCTACTCCCGGGTGATCATGGAGGCGTGGCTGCACGGGCGTCCCGTGGCCGTGCATCGCCGGTGCCTCGCGACGGCAACCGCCGTGGTCGAGGGCGGGGGGTGGCTCGCCGGCGAGGCCGACGAGTGGGTCGCGCGGTTCGACGAAGTGGACCGCGCCTCGGACGAGACGCTCGCCACGATCGGCCAAGCCGGCCGCGCCCGGGCCGAGGACCTCGCCAACTGGGACCGGGTGATCGGCCGCTACGAAAACGCTGCGGCGGGCGTGCGCGGGACCGCCCCCGAGTCGCTCACCGCGCGGCCCGTGCACCAGGTGTTGCCGAATCTGGCGGCCGGCGATGCCATCTCCAATCACGCGCGCTGGATCCGGCGCACGCTGCGCGCGTGGGGTCACCCCTCCGACCTCATCGCCCTCGCTGTCGACAAGGATCTCCGGGACGAGGCGCGCGTGGCCACTGGCGCCGATTTCGCCGCGGACGACGCCGTGATCTACCACCACTCCATCGGATCGGCGATTACCCCCGCCGTGCAGTCGCACGCCGGTCCCAAGTGCCTCGTGTATCACAACATCACGCCGCCGGCTTTCCTCGCGCCGTACCTTCCGCTGCACGCGCGCCTATGCGAGGAGGGCCTGGATGCGCTGCCGCAGCTTGCGCCGTACTTCGACCGCGCGGTGGGCGATTCGGCCTTCAACGCCATGGACCTCGCGGCGCACGGCTTTCGCGACCCGGGCGTGCTGCCCGTCAGCGTCGAGCCGGGACACTGGCAGATCGTGCCGGCACCCGCGCTCATGGCCCGCCTCCAGGATGGCCGGACCAACGTGCTCTTCGTGGGTCGCATCATCCCGAACAAGAAGCAGGAGGACCTCATCGCCGGGTTCGCGCGCCTGCGCGAGCGCGATCCGACCGCGCGCCTGCTGCTCGTCGGTGGCCCCGTGACGCAGGACGACCCGTATCTCGAGTGTCTCCGGCAACTTTGCCGCGACCTGTCCATCGCCGACCACGTCGAATTCCGCGGCCATGTGCCCGATGCCGAGCTCGCGGCCTGCTTCCGCACCGCCCACCTGTTCTGGAGCATGAGCGAGCACGAGGGATTCTGCGTGCCGTTGATCGAGGCGATGTGGTTCGATGTGCCGGTCCTCGCCTTCGCCGCCGCGGCCGTGCCTGAAACCCTGGGCGGCGCCGGCGTCCTGTTCGACCGCAAGGACGACCTCGGCGCTCTCGCGGGCCGTGCGTATGCCCTGGTGCACGATCCAGGGCTGCGGCAATCCGTCGTGGCCCGGCAGCGGGAGCGCCGCGAGGCATTCCTGCCCGACCGCGTGGCGCCGCGGTTGCGAGCGCTCGTCGAGTCCATGCTGGCGCCTCCGCACAGTCCCGCAGCGGCGGTCCCCCCGCCGCTGGACGCCTCGGAAGTGCGGACGATCGCCGTCGTAAAGCTCGACCACATCGGCGATCTGTTGCTCGCGCAGCCGGTCTTCGAGAGCCTGGCCCTGCGCTTTGCGCAGGCGCGGATCACCGCGGTCGTGGCCCCCGGGTCCGCGCCCGTGCTGGAGAATGATCCGCACGTGAGGCAGGTCGTGACCTACGACCCGCCGTGGTTCTGGCGCGAGCCGCGTGCCCCCGCGGACGTGCGCGCCGCGCCCGTGGATCGCAACTCCGCCGCGTACGTCGCGTT
>CALFEY010000254.1 GCA_937958295.1 uncultured Pseudomonadota bacterium | reverse complement strand
TCGCCACCGTTCTCGCCGCTGGCGGCGAGGCCGGCGCGCTCGCGCCGGAACGACCCCATCCCGAGGCCTCGCTCGCGGCTCAGCGCGAGACGATGGCGCCCTTCGCCTTCCCGGAGGGCGAGTGGCGCGGTCCCTCCTCCACCACGCTCCCTTCCGGTGCAACTCGCGCGCTCGTGCCAACGAAACGCGTCGGTCCGTTCCTCGGTGACACCGTCAAGGTGATCGAGGAGCGCGGCCACGAGTCCGATGGGCGCGTGTCGCGCGTTTTTTCGCGATGAAGCTCACGCGCGTGGGCGACACCGGATGGCCCGCCGCCGGCGCGGTCGCGCCGAGATAGGCGTCCGGGGCATCCTATGGGCTGGCGGTTCCTCGCGGATGTCACGATGGTGGCGCACCTCGCGTTCATCGCCTTTGCGGTGCTGGGCGGCTTCCTCGTGCTCCGCCAGCCCCGTTGGGCGTGGGTCCACGCGCCTGCGATCGCCTGGGTCGTGTGGCTGGAGCTCACCGGCGCGACCTGCCCGCTCACCCCCTTGGAAAACACGTTGCGGGTACGCGCAGGCGATGCAGGGTACGCTGGCGGCTTCATCGACCACTATCTCGTGCCCGTGATCTATCCCGCGGGGCTCACGCCCGCCATCCAGACCGCTCTCGGCCTCGTCGTGCTCGGCATCGCCGTGGTCACCTACGGTCTCGCATGGCGCCGGATGCGCGCACGGTGGCGGCTCGCCCGCACGGCCGCCAAGCCGGGGCGCACCCTCGTGGCGGAGGATTGGCGATAGTGTCCCGTAGCACCCCTTCGTCCGGCCGCTCGCGACACGATCATCGCCGCGGCGTCCGCAGGACAGGACCCTGATGGCGCTCGCGGATTGGTGGCTCTTCCTGCGCGCGTGGTCCGGCGGCCCCCGCCGCATCGGCGCCATCGCCCCCTCGGGCGCGGCGCTCGCCAATCTCATCGTGAGCCGGATCGGCCCGGCGGATGCGCCGGTGCTGGAGCTCGGCGCAGGCACGGGCGTGTTCACCCAGGCGCTCGTCGACAAGGGCATCGCCCCGCGCGACCTCACCCTCGTGGAGTGCGAGGAGCGCTTCGCGGAGGTGCTGCGCCGGCGCTTCCCCGGCGCGCAGGTCCTCACCGTGGATGCCGGCCACCTCGACGGACTGCGCCTGGCGGGGGCGCGACCGCTGGGCGCCGTGGTGAGCGGATTGCCGCTGCTGACGATGCCGCCGCAAAAGGTCACGACGATCCTGCGCTCGGCGTTTCGGCACATGCGACCCGACGGTGCGTTCTACCAGTTCACCTACGGGCTGCGCTCCCCGGTGCCGCGCCGGCTTGCCGACCGCCTCGGCCTGCGCATCACGCGCGTGGGCAAGGTGCATCTCAACCTGCCGCCCGCCACGGTCTATCGCATCACGCAGTCGGTGCCGTCGAGCGCGCGGCCGGTGCCGCGAGCCCGCGCCGGCCTCGAGGCGGTCGCCGAAGGCGACTAGGATGACGCACCCGCCCGGGCGCAAGAGAGCGCCGGGCCGCCGGGGATGTCAGGTGTTCACGAGCTTGCGATTCGCCTGCACGCTCATGAGGATGCCCACGCCGATGAACATCGACACGAGCGCCGTGCCACCGTAGGACACGAAGGGCAGCGGCACGCCCACCACGGGCAGCACGCCGCTCACCATGCCCATGTTCACGAACACCTTGGTGAAGAGCATGAGCGTGACCGATCCTGCGAGCAGGCGCGAGAACATCGTGGACGCGTTGGCCGTGATCACCATCGCACGCCCAATGAGCAGCACATAGAGCAGCAGCAGGAGCGCGTTGCCGATGAGGCCGAATTCCTCGCCGAAGACGGCGAAGATGAAGTCGGTGTGGCGCTCGGGCAGGAAGTCGAGGTGCGTCTGCGTCCCGTTGAGCCATCCCTTACCGATCACGCCCCCCGAGCCGATAGCGATCGATGCCTGCGACGAGTGGTAGCCGGCGCCGAGCGGATCCCGGCTCGGGTCGATAAATGTAAGTACTCGCTCTCGCTGATAGTCGTGTAAAACATGGGCCCATAGAAACGGACCCGCCGCCGCCGCCAGCACCCCGAGGCCGCCGATGATCTTCCACGACAGGCCCGCGAGGAACAGCACGTAGAACCCCGAGGCGGCGATGAGCAGCGCCGTGCCGAGGTCGGGCTGCCGCTTGATGAGAAAAACGGGGATCACGATCAGCACCGCAGCGATCACGAAGTCATGCCAGCGGATGCGCCCCTCGAACCGCTGGAAGTACCAGGCGAGCATCATCGGCAACGCGATCTTCATGAGCTCCGAAGGCTGGATGCGCGCGACGCCGAGGCTCAGCCAGCGCCGCGAGCCGTTCACCACCACGCCGAAGAGGGCGACGCCCACCAGCAGGAGCACCGCCGCGATGTACAGCGGGACGGCCACCCGGGCGAGCGTCTGCGGGGGAACGTTGGCGACCACCCACATCGCGATGATGGCGAGGCACAGCGAGCCGGCCTGCGACGTGACCCGCGCGAGGCTCTGGTCCGCCGCGGAAAAGAGCGTGACGAGGCCCACTCCCACGAGCGCGAGGGCGGCGGCGAAGAGGAAGGTGTCGAGGCGGCGGGTGAGTACTTCCCACACGCGGGCGGCGATCTCGCCCACGGGCATGCGGGGACTGGCGATGGCTCTCATAGGTTTCCTAGTCGCTCTCGTCCTCGCCGTCGCGCGCGGGCGCGCTCGTGGCCGGGCCGGGGTCGGTCTTGCCGAGGAGGTGGTACTCCAGCACCTTGCGCGCGATGGGTGCGGCGGCCTGGGCCCCAAAGCCGCCGTTCTCCACCAGCACGGCCAGCGCGATACGCGGCTTGTCCGCCGGCGCATAGGCGATGTACCAGGCGTGGTCGCGCAGGCGCTCGTCGATCTTGTGGGCGTAGTACTTCTCGCCCTTGAGGGAGAAGACCTGCGCGGTGCCCGTCTTGCCGCCCGAGGTGAATTTGGCGTCGGCGAAGGCTCGCGCGCTCGTGCCCTCACGGTTGGTGCCCACGAAGGCGTTCTTGATCACCGCGATGTGCTCGGGCTTGACGGCGAGCGTGTGCGTGGGGGTGGGCGCCACGGTGCGCTCCTCGCCGGTGGCCACGTTGAGCACGTGCTTCACGAGGTGCGGCCGATAGGCCACGCCGTCGTTGGCCACCGTGGCCATGGCGTGCGCGAGCTGCATGGGCGTGAAGCTGTTGTAGCCCTGGCCGATGCCCGCCGAGATCGAGTCGCCGAGGTACCACTTGCGGTGCTCCTCGCGATATCGCTCGCCGGCAAAGCGCGCGCGCTTCCATTCGCGCGACGGCAGCACCCCCACGAGCTCGCCCTCGATGTCCACGTCGGTCTTGCGGCCGAAGCCGAGCTCGCCTAAGAAGCGGGCCGTGTCGTCGATGTCCGTCTCGCTCGCGAGCAGGTAGTAGTAGGTGTCGCAGGACTGGACGATCGACTTGTACATGTCGACGCTGCCGTGGCCGCCGGGCTTGTCGTCGCGGAAGCGATACGACGACCCGGGCAGCTGGAAGAAGCCGGGGTCGGCGATCGCCTGCTGCGGCGTGCGCCGGCCCGAGGTGAGGGCGGCCAGCGCGAGGAACGGCTTGATGGTCGAGCCCGGCGGATAGGCCCCACGCAGCGGCCGGTTGAGCAGCGGCTTGTCGGGCGAGTTGTTGAGCAGGTCCCAGTTGGCGGGATCGATGCCTTCGACGAAGAGGTTGGGGTCGTAGCCCGGCTTGCTCACGAAGGCGAGGATGTCACCCGTGGTGGGATCGATCGCCACGAGCGCCCCGCGGCGATCGCCATAGGCCTGCTCGGCCACCTGCTGCAGCTTGATGTCGAGCGACAGCCGCAGGTTGTTGCCCGACACCGGCGGCGTACGCGAGAGCGTGCGCACCGCGCGCCCGCCGGCGTCGACCTCGACCTCCTCCACGCCCGTGGTGCCGTGCAGCTCGCGCTCGTAGGACAGCTCCACGCCCACCTTGCCGATGTAGTCGGAGCCCTTGTAGTTAGCGCTCTCGTCCCACGAAGCGATGCGGTCGAGGTCCTTGTCGTTGATACGCCCGATGTACCCGATCACGTGCGAGGCGACCTCGCCGTAGGGGTACTGGCGGAACAGGCGCGCCTTGATCTCCACGCCCGGAAAGCGGAAGCGGTTCACCGCGAAGCGCGCCACCTCCTCGTCGGTCAGACGCGTGCGCAGCGGCATGCTCTCGAAATTCTTGGACTCGTCCAAGAGCTTGCGGAAGCGCTTGCGGTCGCGCGGCTGGATGTCAACGATGGTGGCGAGCCCGTCGATCGTGGCCTCGAGGTCGCGGATCCGCGCCGGCGTGAGCTCGAGCGTGTAGGCGGAATAGCTCTGGGCGAGCACCACGCCGTTGCGATCGGTGATCACGCCGCGGTTGGGCACGATCGGGATGATGGCCACCCGGTTGGACTCGGCGAGCGTGCGGTAGTGGTCGTGCCGCACCACCTGCAGGTACACGAAGCGCGCGAAGAGGCCGCCCAGGGCGAGCAGGGCGAGCGCGCCGGCCACCACGAGGCGGCGGCGGAACAGGAACACTTCCCGCTCGGCATTGCGCACCTCGGGGCCGGAATAGCGCGAGCCGTAGTCGTGGCGACGCGACGTGAAGAGCCGTCTCATGAAGGGGCCCTAGAGCTCGTTGGGCGCGCGCGTGGGACGCTGCGGGCGCTGCAGGAGAACGGACAGGAGCGGCCAGAGCAGCGCCCCCACCACCGGCGACAGGAAATACGTCCAGCCGGGAAACGGCGCGCCGCCCACGAAGCGGACGAGCAGCACGAGCGCGGAGCACGCGATGAGCAGCGACCCGACCTGCGGCGCCTGCTGCCACAGCGGAAAGCGCAGCACTCGGCGGCGAAAGTATTCGGCGGCGTAGGCCAGCACGGCATACGAAAGAGCATGTTGGCCGAAGACCGTGGCGTCCGCAACGTCCATCACGAGGCCCAGCACCCAGGCCACGCCCACGCCGACGTAGCGCGGCTCCTGGATGCACCAATACAAGATCACGAGCATCAGGAAGTCGGGGCGGAGCACGAGCAGCAGGCCCGACCCCGGCGCGAGGTTGGCGAGAATGCCGAGGAGGAACGTGAGCAGGATGAACCAGGGGTTCGCCTGCCGCAGGATCTCTTCCGGACGCGAGGAGGCGAACAGGTCAGCCACCGCGCCTCCCCTTGCCGCGACCCTTCTTGGCAGGCTCGCCGTCATTGGGCTCCTCGGGCCGCGGCGGCGTAGCCACCGTGGCGCCGAGCACCAGCATGTGCGTGCTGCGATCGGGGCCCGCGAGGGGCCGCACCAGGATCCTGGCGAACATCTGCCCCGTCTCGCGATTGACCTCGTCCACCTTCGCCACAGCGAGTCCCGGCGGATAGGTGCCGTCGATGCCGGAGGTGAGCAGGCGATCGCCCGCCCGGATGTCGGCGTGCGGGGCCATGAAGCGCAGCTCGGGCGGACGCCCCGCGCCGGAGCCGAAGAACACGCTGCGCACGCCGTTGCGCTCCACGCGCACAGGCACAGCCTGGTCCTTGTCGGTGACGAGGGTGACCTCAGCCATCGAAGGGAACACGCGGGTGACCTGGCCGACCACGCCGAGATTGTCGATCACGGCAAAGCCCGGCTGGATGTTGGCATCGCTGCCGCGATTGACGAACACCTTCTGCGTGAACGGGTCGCGTCCGGTGTAGAGCACCTCCACCGCGGTGGCCGATCCGCCGTAGCGGCGGGAGAGCTCGAGGAGCGAGCGCAGGGTGCCGTTCTCCTCACGCAGGCGCTCCACCTCGGCTGCGGCCTCGGTCTGGACCACGAGGTCGCGTTTCAGGCCGGCGTTCTCGTCGGTCAGCACGCGCTTGGAGGCGAAGTAGGCGGCGCCCCACTCGAGCGCCTCGCCGGGAAGCTGCACCGCCCGCTGCACCGGATACAGCGCCACCGCCACGACCTGGCGCACGCCCTCGAGATAGCGGAAGCGGGTGTCCGCGAACATGAGCGCGATCGAGAGCAGGCCGAAAAAGGCGAGTCGCGCGAGCGGCGAGGGCCCGCGATGGAAGAACGGCGGCGGCTCCGCCGAGACGTGGTGCATTACCAACCGGAACCTCTTTCGCGGATGTCCGGCATTGGAACTCGGTCCGTCGCGAAAGTGCTGTTCACTACTCCCCGATCGTTCAGTCGCTCGTGAAGATGGTGGACAGCTTTTCCATGTTCTCGAGAGCCTTGCCGCAGCCCCGGACCACGCAGGTGAGCGGGTCGTCGGCCACGATCACCGGCAGGCCCGTCTCCTCCATCAGGAGGCGGTCGAGGTCACGCAGGAGCGCGCCGCCTCCCGTGAGCACCATGCCGCGCTCGGCGATGTCGGCGCCGAGCTCCGGCGGCGTGCGCTCGAGCGCGCTCTTCACCGCGGACACGATGCTGTTCAAGGGATCGGTGAGCGCCTCGAGGATCTCGTTGCTCGACACCGTGAAGCTGCGCGGGATGCCCTCGGCGAGGTTGCGACCCTTCACTTCCATTTCCTTGACCTCGGAGCCCGGGAACGCGGAGCCGATGGTCTTCTTGATCATCTCGGCGGTGGTCTCGCCGATCAGCATGCCGTAGTTGCGGCGGATGTAGTTGACGATCGACTCGTCGAACTTGTCACCGCCCACCCGCACGCTGCCGCTGTAGACCATGCCGCCCAGCGAGATCACGCCGACCTCGGTGGTGCCTCCGCCGATGTCGACCACCATGGAGCCGGTGGCATCCGAGATCGGGAGGTCGGCGCCGATGGCCGCGGCCATCGGCTCCTCGATGAGGTACACCTTCGAGGCGCCCGCACCGAGCGCAGACTCGCGGATCGCGCGCCGCTCCACCTGCGTGGAGCCGCAGGGCACGCAGATGATGATGCGCGGGGAGGGCGAGAAGAGGCGCGAGTCGAGCACCTTCTTGATGAACTGCTTCAGCATCTGCTCCGTGACCGTGAAGTCGGCGATGACGCCGTCCTTCATGGGCCGGATCGCGGTGATGTTGCCGGGCGTGCGGCCGAGCATCTGCTTCGCCGCGAGGCCGACTTCCTGGATCACCTTCTTGCCATTGGGGCCGCCCTCCTGGCGTATCGCGACCACCGAGGGCTCGTTCAGCACGATGCCCTTGCCGCGGACGTAGATCAGGGTGTTGGCGGTACCGAGGTCAATCGCTAGATCGCTGCCGAAATAACCTTTGAAGAACTCGAACATGCGTGAATCCGCAAAAATGATGCGTCGAGGCGGCAGCGGCGGGTTACGCACGCGAGTCCTCGACCGCTGATACCGGCCTTTAGGGTGCGGCCCGTCGAAAGTTTATCGATTATGATAGCATTTCGGCTTCGTCCCCCGCATTGTTTCGCACTGATTTGACGCGGTTTTCGCCCGGGGCGGGCACGAGGGCGGAAAGCCGTCGCTGGCGAGTGCCGCAAGGCCGCCGCACCTCGTCCGGGCAGCCCCTTGCGGATTGCTGCCGGACCGTCCGGCGCGCCACCGCCCCTTCCAGGCCCGAACGGCCCCAGCGACCATCGTCCTTCCGGCCCCGACTTTCGCTCACCTTTCAAGGCCATGGCCCTGACCCTTGCCGACGTCGCGCGCATCGCGCACCTCGCCCGCCTCGAGATCGACGCCGCCGACGCCGCAGCGGTGCATCGCAAGCTCGAGTCCATCTTCGGCCTCATCGATGAGCTCAACGCCGTGGACACCGCGGGCGTCGAGCCGATGGCGCACGCACAGGAAGTGCCGATGCCGCTGCGCGACGACGTGGTCACCGAGCCCGACCAGCACGCGCTCTTCCAGAGCGTGGCGCCCGCGGTGGAGGACAGCCTCTACCTCGTTCCCCGGGTGATCGAGTAACCATGATCGACGCCACCGTGGCCGAGCTGGCCGCCGCCCTCCGGGCACGCAAGCTGTCGAGCGTGGAGCTCACCCGCGCACTGCTCGCGCGCATCGAGGCCGCGCAGCCGTCGCTGAATGCATTCGTGACCGTCGACGCCGAGGGCGCGCTCGCCCAGGCGGCCGCCGCCGACACCGCGCTCGCCGGCGGCAACGCCCCGCCGCTGACGGGCGTGCCGGTCGCGCACAAGGACGTCATCATGACCGCCGGGCTGCGCACCACCGCCGCCTCGCGCATGCTCGCCAACTTCACCGCGCCCTACGACGCGCACGTGGTGAGCGGCTGGCGTGCCGCCGGAACGGTGCTCGTGGGCAAGACGAACATGGACGAGTTCGCGATGGGCTCGTCGAACGAAACGTCCTTCTTCGGCCCGGTGCGCAATCCCTGGAACACCGACTACGTCCCAGGCGGCAGCTCCGGCGGATCCGCCGCAGCGGTGGCCGCGCGGCTCGTGCCGGGGGCCTCCGGTACCGACACCGGCGGCTCCATCCGCCAGCCGGCCTCGTTCACGGGCATCTGCGGCTTGAAGCCCACCTACGGCGTGTGCTCGCGCTACGGCCTCATCGCCTTCGCGTCGAGCTTGGACACGCCCGGCGTGTTCGCGCGCACGGCCGAGGATTGCGGGCTTCTCCTCAACGCGATGGCCGGGCACGATCCGCGCGATTCCACTTCGCTCGACCGTCCGCGGGAGGACTACGCCCGCGACCTCGACCGTCCTCTCGCGGGCCTGCGCATCGGCCTGCCGAAGGAGTTCTCCGGGCACGGCGTCGATCCCGACGTGACCGCGGCCATCGAGGGGGCGCTCGCCGAGTTCCGCAAGCTCGGCGCCACCACCGTGGCCATCGAGCTGCCCAACGTGAAGCTCTCGGTACCGGTGTACTACGTGATCGCGCCGGCCGAGGCGTCCTCCAACCTCTCGCGCTTCGACGGCGTGCGCTACGGCCATCGCGCGGCGCAGTACGGCGACCTCCTCGACATGTACAAGAAGTCGCGCGCCGAAGGCTTCGGCGCGGAGGTCAAGCGGCGCATCCTCACGGGCACCTACGTGCTTTCGCACGGCTACTACGACGCCTACTACCTCAAGGCGCAGAAGGTGCGGCGCCTCATCGCCGAGGATTTCGCGCGCGCCTATACGCAGTGCGACGTGATCATGGGCCCGACCGCGCCGTCGGCGGCCTTCCGCATCGGCGACAAGGTGGACGACCCGGTGCAGATGTACCTCAACGACATCTTCACCATCGCCGGCAACCTCACGGGCGCCCCCGGCATGTCGATCCCTTGCGGTTTCGATCGCCACGGCCTGCCGATCGGCTTGCTCCTCCAGGGTCACTATTTCGCCGAGGCCCGGCTCCTCAACGTGGCGCATCGCTTTCAGCAGGCTACCGACTGGCACCGGCGGGCGCCGGCCATGGCCGCGGGAGGCGCGCGATGAAGTGGGAAGTCGTGATCGGCCTCGAGACGCACGCCCAGCTCTCCACCGCCGCCAAGATCTTCTCGGGCAGCTCCACTGCGTTCGGCGCGGCGCCGAACTCGCAGGCCGCCGCCGTGGACATCGCGCTGCCCGGCGTGCTGCCGGTGATGAACAAGGGTGCCGTCGAGCGCGCAATCCGCTTCGGCCTCGCCGTGGGCGCCACCATCAACCGCAAGAGCATCTTCGCCCGCAAGAACTACTTCTACCCCGACCTGCCCAAGGGCTACCAGATCTCGCAGTACGAAACCCCCGTGGTGGCCGGCGGCAGCGTGGGCATTGTCTCGCCCACCCGCGGCGCGATGCGCGTGAACCTCACCCGCGCGCACCTGGAGGAGGACGCCGGCAAGTCGCTGCACGAGGACTTCCACGGCATGAGCGGCATCGACCTCAACCGCGCGGGCACGCCGCTGCTCGAGATCGTCACCGAGCCGGAGATGCGCAGCTCCGACGAGGCCGTGGCCTATGCGCGCGCGCTGCACACGCTCGTGCGCTGGATCGGCATTTGCGACGGCAACATGCAGGAAGGCAGCTTCCGTTGCGACGCCAACGTCTCTGTGCGTCCGCAAGGCGAGACGAAATTCGGCACGCGCTGCGAGATCAAGAACCTCAACAGCTTCCGCTTCATGCAGGAGGCCATCGACTACGAGGTGCGCCGCCAGATCGAGCTCATCGAGGACGGCGGGAGCGTGGTGCAGGAAACACGTCTGTACGACCCCGATCGCCGCGAGACGCGCTCCATGCGCAGCAAGGAAGACGCGCAGGACTACCGCTACTTCCCCGATCCCGACCTGCCTCCGCTCGTGGTGAGCGATGCGTGGGTCGACGAGGTTCGCGCCGCTCTGCCCGAGCTGCCGGAGGCGATGCAGGCGCGCTTCGCGGCCACCTATGCATTGCCGGCCGCAGATGCGCACGCGCTCACCGCCAGCCGCGAGCTCGCCGCCTATTTCGAGACGGCCGCGCGCGCCGCGGGCGGCGAGGCCAAGATCGTCGCCAACTGGATCCTGGGCGAGGTCGCCGCCGCGCTCAACAAATCCGACACCGACATCGCGCATGCCCCGGTGAGCGCCTTTGGGCTGGCCGGTCTCTTGAAGCGCATCGCCGACGGGACGATCTCCGGCAAGATCGCCAAGGACGTGTTCGACGCGATGTGGCGCGGTGAGGCCGCGGGCGACGGCGCCGCGGACGCGATCATCGAGCAGAAGGGCCTGCGCCAGATCTCCGACGAGGGCGCCATCGAGAAGATCGTCGATGACGCCATCGCCGCCAACGCCGCCATCGTGGCCGAGTACCGGGCGGGCAAGGAGAAGGCCTTCAATTCGCTGGTGGGCAAGGTGATGGCCGCCAGCAAGGGCAAGGCCAATCCCGCGCAGGTCAACGCGATCCTGAAGCGGAAGCTCGCCTAACCGTTCGGAGACACGCCGCATGTCGCCCGCGTTCGCGCAGCCGTGGCGTTACCTGGCCGCCCTCCTCGTGGCGGCCTGCGCCCCGGCCTTCGCGCAGTTGACCGACGGCACGGCCCCGCTGCACAAGGACGTGCGCGCCGCACACGAGGCGGCCCCACCCGAGCGCCAGCTCCGGGTCACGGCGCGCGAGTGGACGGGCGACTTCGACGGCATGCTCGAGCGGCGCACGATCCGCGTGGCCGCGCCCTACAGCCGCACCCTCTTCTACATCGACCGCGGCCGCGAGCGCGGCATCGCGGTGGAGCTTGTCCGCGACTTCGAGGTCTGGATCAACCGCAAGTACGCGAAGCAGCTCGGCAAGCGCCCGCTTACCGTCTACATCGCGGCGCAGCCGCGCGACCGCCTGCTCCCTGACGTCACGAACGGCCTGGCCGATATCGCGGTGGGCAACATCACCGTCACGCAGGCCCGGGAGAAGCTCGTGGACTTCGTGGCGCCCCCGGACGCCCTGAAGGTGAACGAGGTGCTGGTGAGCGGACCGGCGTCGCCGCCGGTGGCCACACTCGACGATCTCGCCGGCAAGACCGTCCACGTGCGCCGTGCCACGAGCTACTACGACAGCCTGGCGGCGCTCAACGAGCGCTTCAAGGCCGCGGGCAAGCCCGAAATCCGGATCGTCCTCGTCGCGGACTCGCTCGAAGACGAGGACATGATGGAGATGCAAAGCGCCGGGCTCCTGTCCCTCATCGTCGTCGACGACTGGAAGGCGAAGATGTGGTCGCAGGCCCTGCCCAAGCTCACCGTGCACACGGGCATCGTGCTGCGCGAGGGGGCGCGCGTCGGATGGGCCATCCGCAAGGACAGTCCCAGGCTCACCGCCGAGCTCCAGGAGTTCTACACGCAGTGGGCGCGCAAGCAGGGCGTGATCGGCTACCGCATGCAACAGTCGATGAAGCGGGTGAAGGCGCTGCGCGACCCGTCGAAGTCCGCCGACTTCAAGCGCTTCGAGGACACCATCGGCCTGTTCGCCAAATACGGCCGGCAATACGGCTTCGATCCTCTCATGCTGGCGGCGCAGGGCTACCAAGAGTCCACCCTCGACCAGAGCAAGCGCAGCCACGTGGGCGCGATCGGCGTGATGCAGATCATGCCCGCGACCGGCGCGTCGCTGAAGGTGGGCGACATCTCCGTGGTGGAGCCCAACATCCACGGCGGGGCGAAGTACATGAACGACCTCATGACCAAGTACTTCCCCGATGCCAAGTTCAACGACCAGAACCGCACGCTCTTCGCCTTCGCGAGCTACAACGCCGGGCCGGGCAACATCTCGCGGATGCGCAAGGAGGCGGCCAGGCGCGGGCTCGACCCCGACGTGTGGTTCGACCACGTCGAGCTCGTGACCGCCGAGAAGATCGGTCTCGAGACCACCACCTACGTGCGTAACATCTACAAGTACTACGCGTCGTACCGTCTGCTGGTGGAGGCGCAGGAGCGCGCAGTCAAGGCACGCGAGGCCCTCGCGCCTTCCAAGTAACGTAGGCGCCTCGCTTACGCCGCTTTGCGACGGGCGCCCGCTCCGGACCGGGCGCGGTTTTGCGAATCTTGCAAGCGCGGCCCTGTCGCCGCTTCGCGGTCCGGCCATGAACTCGCGCAAGGCTCCCGTCGTCTTCTCGTCCGCTGCCGATCCCGGCCTTGGTCGCCGCGTCCAGGGCGAAGGCTTCTCCTACGTTCGCGCCAACGGCGCGCCGGTGCGACGTGCGAGCGACCTCCGCCGCATCGCGGCGCTGGCCATTCCCCCCGCCTGGACCGACGTGTGGATCTGCGCCGACCCGCGCGGCCACCTGCAGGCCACGGGCAAGGATGCGCGCGGCCGCAAGCAATATCGCTATCACCCGCAGTTCGTGGCCGAGCGCGACTCCAACAAGTTCGCGTTCCTGCGCGACTTCGCGCGGGTGCTGCCGCGCATCCGCCGGGCCGTGGTGCGCGACCTGCGCCGTCCGGCCCTGGACAAGCCGCGGGTGCTGGCGGCGGTGGTGCGTCTCATGGACCAGGCCTTCATTCGGGTGGGCGGCGAGCGCTATCGGCGCGAGAACGGCTCGTTCGGCGCCACCACGCTCCGGCCGCGCCACGTGCGGCGCACGAGCGACGGCATCACGCTCGACTTCCGCGGCAAATCGGGCAAGCAGCACCGCATCCGCATCGACGACGATCGCGTGGTGAAGGTGGTGCGGCGTTGCCTCGACCTGCCCGGAGCTTCCTTGTTCAGCTACCGCGACGGCGACGAGGTGCGCTCGCTGGCCGCCGCCGACGTGAACGCGTACCTGAAGGACGTCGCCCACGCCGACGTGACGAGCAAGGACTTCCGCACCTGGGGCGGCACCGTGCGGGCGGCAGGCCATCTCGCCGGTGCGGCAGGCGCCGACACGCTCACCGCGCGGCGCGGGCACGTGCGCAACGCGATCAAGGTAGCCTCGGAGGCTCTCGGCAACACGCCGGCGGTGTGCCGCAGGAGCTACATCCACCCGCGGGTGTTCGAGTGCTACGAGGCGAAGGTCACGGCGGCCCCGGCATCGGTGCGCGGCTTGCGTGCCGACGAGTGCGCGGCCCTCGCGTTACTGACCGCCCCGCTGCCGTCCACGAGGACGCTGCTCGAGCGCTCGGTGGCGCAAGCCACGCGCCGACGCGCGGCGGCGGTCGCGGCGCTGGCCGCCACCTAGCGGAACAGCGAGAGCAGGGCGGGGAACACGAGCGCCACCACCACGGCGCCGATCATCGCGAACGCGATGGCGAGCTTCACGGCAGTTCCCACCACGATGCCGACCCACGTGGCGAAGCCCACCTTGCCGGCCCGCACCAGGTCGCGCCTTGCGATGAACTCGCCGAGGGCCGCGCCCGCCAGCGGCATGAGGAGCAAGCCCCACAGGCCCGTGAAGATGCCGGCGAAGGTGCCGATGAAGGCACCGATCACGGCCAGTCGACTCGCACCGAGGCGCTTGGCCCCGCTCGCGGCGGACGTGTAGTCGATCACCCACGTGATCACGGTGAGCACGCCGCACACCACCACGAGCCACACGGGGATGCGCGCGAAGTCGTCGATCCACGCGCCGAGGAGCACGCCCGCGAACACGAGCGTGACGCCGGGAATGGCGGGCAGGACGGTGCCGGCGATGCCCGCCAGCATCAGCAAGACCACGACCAGCCACAAGACGATAGTCACGGGAAGTCCTTTGCGGGGAGACGCCCATCGCCGAAGATGGGGTCAGCCGCCGATCACCACAAGCAGCGCGTCGCCATACCGCTCGAGCTTCCGCGCGCCAATGCCCGGCACGCCGGCAACGTCGGCAAGCCCACGCGGGCGTCGCTGCGCCAGTTCCGCGAGCGTGCTGTCGTGCAGGATCACATAGGCGGGCACGCCCTGCGTGCGCGCTTCCTCCAGACGCCACGCCTTCAGCCGCTCGAGGAGGTCGCGATCGGCCGCGGGCAGCGCGTCACCGGCGCGCGAGCGCTCGCGCCTGGATCGAGCCGGCGCGGCGCTCAAGCGCCGCATCTGCACCGGCTCCTCGCCCTTGAGCACCGGACGGGCGGCGGCGGCGAGGCGCAGCGCCCCGTAGGCCTCGTGATCGACCTCGACGTAGCCCAAGGCCACGAGCTGGCGGAACACGCCGCGCCACGCGTTGTCGTCGAGCGCCGTGCCGATGCCGAATACCGCAAGGCGATCGTGGCCCCACTTGCTCACCCGCTCGCTCGCCTTGCCGCGCAGCACGTCGATCACGTGCAGCGCGCCGAAGCGCTGCCCCGTCCGGTAGATCGCCGACAGCGCCTGGCGCGCCGGCTCGGTGGCATCGAAGGTGGTGGGCGGCGCGAGGCAGGTATCGCAATTGCCGCAAGGCTGCGACGACTCCCCGAAATAGGCGAGCAGGCGCACACGCCGGCATCCGGCGGTTTCGCATAGGCCGAGCAGCGCATCGAGCTTGGCGGTGGCCACGCGCTTGAAGGTGTCCTCCGCCTCGGAGCCTTCGATCAGCCGCCGCTGCTGCACGACGTCGGCGAGGCCGTAGGTCATCCAGGCATCGGCGGGCTGGCCGTCGCGGCCCGCGCGTCCCGTCTCCTGGTAGTAGCCCTCCACGCTCTTGGGCAGGTCGAGATGAGCGACGAAGCGGACGTCGGGCTTGTCGATGCCCATGCCGAAGGCGATGGTGGCCACCATCACGATGCCGTCGTCGCGCTGGAAGCGGTCCTGGTTCGCGCGACGGTCGGCGGCGTCCATCCCGGCGTGATACGCCAGCGCCTGCACGCCGTGCTCCGCCAGCCATTCCGCCGTCTCCTCCACCTTGCGTCGCGACAGGCAGTAGACGATGCCGGCGTCGCCCGCATGCTCGTCGCGGATGAAGCGCAGGAGCTGGTCGCGGGGCGCCGCCTTGTCGACGATCGTGTAACGGATGTTCGGGCGGTCGAAGCTCGACACGAACACGCGCGCGTCGTCGAGGGCAAGACGCGTCATGATCTCGGCGCGCGTCTGCGGATCGGCCGTGGCGGTGAGCGCGATGCGCGGGATGTCCGGGAAGCGCTCGTGCAGGAGCGACAGCTCGAGGTACTCCGGCCGGAAATCGTGCCCCCATTGCGCCACGCAATGGGCCTCGTCGATGGCGAAGAGCGCGATCCGTGCGTTGGCCAGGAGCTCGAGGCAACGCGGCGTGACGAGGCGCTCGGGCGCGACGTAGAGAAGGTCGAGGGTCCCCGAGCGCAGCGCCTGCTCCACCGCGCGCACCTCGGCGAAGTCCTGCGTGGAGTTGAGGAAGGCCGCCCGCACCCCGGCCTGCGTGAGCGCTGCCACCTGGTCCTGCATGAGCGCGATCAGTGGCGAGACGACCACGCCCGTGCCCGGCCGCAGCAGCGACGGGATCTGGTAGCACAGCGACTTGCCGCCGCCGGTGGGCATGAGCACCAGCGCGTCGCCGCCGCCCGCCACGTGCGTGACGATCTCCTCCTGCGGGCCTCGGAAGGCGGGATAGCCGAAGGTGTCGCGCAGGACGGCCAGGGCCGAGGTGCGGAGCGCGGAAGAAACGGAGGGTGACATGGGCGAGCCGGACTGCGGACCCGCGATTATCGCTTGCCGTGGACCGCGCCCCCCGCGCCGACCTTCGGCCGAGAGCCGGCCGCCCCGAGTTGCCGGTCCGCGCGACGCAACGATGATCCATGTCACGAAACCGTCACGGCGACCCGCTACGCTTCCATCGATGAACCGATCGCAGCGTCCAGGATCGCCGTCGTGAGCCTCGTCGAGTGGGCGCACGTGGTGCTGCCGCTCCTGTGCCTCGGCTGGGGGCTGTGTCTCGTGGCGATGTACCCCGAAGCGATCGACCGCTGGGTCGCCCGCTTCGACGCCTGGTGGGTCGAGACCGTCGATCCCTCGCGCCGCAGCCGCTCCTGACGACCTAGGGCGCCTCCTTGGCGCCTGGGCCTGCGGCGTGTCGCGCCCGCCGTGCGGTGACAGCCGCCCGCCCGCTCGCTAGTATCCCGACTCCGGCGTCACCCCCCGCGCCGCCCGATGCGGAAAGCCCACCTTGTCCTCCCCCCACGACGACACCCGTTCCATGCCCTACCAGCTCCCGATGCCGGCGGAAGCGCTGCCGGACATCGTGGTGCCGCACGCGATCCCGGAAGACGAGCGCGTGTGGGTGCCGCAGGCGGAGAACGTGTGGTTCCGTCCGCTGTGCCTCAACCGCTCCGCGGGCTACTGGATGAACCTGCTCCGCGTGCGCCGCTCGGGCATCCTGAGCCGTCATCGCCACTCGTTGCCCGTGCACGGCCTCGTGCTGAAGGGTCGCTGGCGCTACCTCGAGCACGACTGGGTGGCCACCGAAGGCAGCTACGTGTTCGAGCCCCCGGGCGAGACGCACACGCTCGTGGTCCCCGACGACGTCGCCGAGATGATCACGTACTTCCAGGTCAACGGCGTCATGTACTACGTCGATCCCTGGGGCAAGCCGATGGGGTTCGAGGACGTATTCACCAAGATCGACATGTGCCGCAAGCACTACGCGGACGTGGGACTCGGAGCCGGCTACGTCGACCAGTTCATCCGGTGAACCGCGGCCCCGCGACCGCGGCGTGAAGAGGAAGCGCCTTACTTCGGCTGGAAGAACGGGGCCTCGGTCATGAGCTGGTTCTCCTGCGACACGAGATAGCCGGCGTCGCGGCTGCGCTGCTGATAGGCCACCCACTCGGGATCCGCCTGCATCCTGCCGCGGCGCTCGGCGCGATCCTGCGCACCCTCGAAGGCCCAGATGTGGATGTAGCGGTTGATATTCCCGGTTTCCGTCACCAGGAACAGCACCGGGTCGCCCAGATGACGCTTCTGCACCGAGTAGCCATGCTCGGCGTAGAGAGCCAGCGAGAGCCTGACGGTGCCAGGGCGGCAGACATAGGTGCGGACGTCGTAGAGCACGATCTTCTCCGGGGCTCGAGGGGCACGCTCGATCGTGGCGCAGGATAGCAGCCCGCGTCAGCGATCACGGCGCCGCCGCCGGCCTTCCGCCGCGACGATTCGCCGGACGGCGCTTGCTGATGCTTCCCGCGTATCAGCAAACGCTGCGAACGGTGTTGGAGCCGGGGGCGGCTCCTCGCTATAGTGGATTCCGGCCGACCCTGCCGAATCGAATCCAAGAGGAAACTCCATGCGCACGAAACTCGCCGCCGCCCGTCGTTGCACCATCGCAACCTTCCGGCGCGCCGCTTTCGTGGCCATGGCGGCGCTGGCGGTGTGCCTGCCCGCCCACGCCGCCGATCCGTATCCGTCGAAGCCGATCCGCATCCTCGTGGGCTTCGCGCCCGGCGGCGGCAACGACATCCTGGCGCGCTACGTCGCGCAGCGCCTCCAGGACAACCTGAAGCAGGGCGTGGTCGTGGAAAACCGCCCCGGCGCGAGCGGTGCGCTCGCGGTGGAGGCGTTGAAGCAGGCGCCCGCCGACGGCTACACCCTGCTCGTGGCGCCGAGCAGCACGATGACCGTCAACCCCGTGCTGATCCGGAACCTTCCCTACGATCCGCGGCGCGACGTGGCGCCGGTCAGCCTCCTCGGCCGCTTTCCGCTGGTGCTGGTGGTCAATCCGACGATCCCGGCCAACTCGGTGCGGGAGCTGGTGGCGCTGGCCAAGGCGCAGCCGGGCAAGCTCGCCTATTCGGCGGCGTCGACGTCCTATCAGCTTGCGACCGAGATGTTCAGCCAGGCCGCCGACATCCAGCTCCTGCACGTCCCGTACAAGGGAAGCGCGCCGGCGGTCCAGGCGGTCGTGGCCAACGAAGTGGCGTTGTCGATGGTGGACGTGGCGAGCGTATTGCCCATGGTGAAGGCCGGCAGGCTCCGGGCGCTCGCCGTCAGCACCAACAAGCCCACCCGCAGCATGCCGGGACTGCCGACGATCGAATCGCAAGGGATCGCCGGCTTCAACACGTCGATCTGGTCGGGTCTGTTCGCACCGGCGGGGACCGATCCCGCGATCGTCGAGCGCCTGCAGGCCGAGGTCGCGCGGGTGATCGCGCTGCCCGACGTCCAGGAAAAGCTCGTCGAGCTCGGCATCGATGCCGCGAGCAGCAGCCCGGCGGAGCTGCGTGCGCTCATCGCGCGCGAGATCGACGAGTACAGGGCGATCGCGCAGCGCGCCGGCATCAAGCCGGAGTAAACGCTCCCGGACCGGGCTACATCAGCGCCTTGTACCGGATGCGATGCGGCTTGGCGGCTTCCTCGCCCAGGCGCCGCCGGTCGACGACGGTCGCGCGCCGATGTCGACCCGTCCGGTCGCTGCGGGCCGCTAAAGGTTCGGCAACCAGGTGGCGAGCGGCGGGAACACGATCACGAGCGCCAGCACGGTCAACGACCACAGCACGAAGGGAATGATCTGCACGATGATCGCGCCGATCGGCTCCCGACCAACGGCTGCCGACACGAAGAGCAGCAAACCTACCGGTGGGGTCTGCAGGCCGATCATCAGGTTGAGCACGACGATGATCGCGAAATGCGTCGGATCGATGTGCAACTGCGCGGCCACCGGCAGAAGCGTGGGCACGAAGATGATCATCGCGGGCAACGGCTCGAGGATCTTGCCGATCAGCAGCAGGAAGACATTGATCATCACGAGCACGATCAGCGGATCGGTCGAGATCGACAGCAGCAGGTCGCGCACGCCCTGGTTGACCTTGGCTTCCGACAGCAGCCAGCCGAAAGGCCCCGCGGCGGCGAGCAGGAAGAGGATCACCGCCGAAGATCGTCCCGAATCGAGAATCGCGCGCACGAATTTTCTGCGATCGAGCTCACGATAGATCGCCCAGCCGACGAAGAGCGCATACACCGCGATGGCCGCCGCCGCCTCGATGTCGGTGACGATGCCGAAGCGAATACCGGCGAGGACGATGAGCGGCATCACCAGCGCCCAACCGGAGTCGCGGGTTGCCTTCCAGCGCTGCGGCCACGTGGACTTCTCCTGCGCCGGGTAGTTGCGGCGCCGCGCGATCCATGCGCACAGGCCCATGTAACCCGCCGCCAGCAGGAACGCCGGGATCACGCCGCCCAGGAAGATCTTGATGACCGAGTGATTGGCCATCACGGCGTACACGACCATGGGGATCGACGGCGGCAGGATAGGCCCCAGCATCGAGGCGGCGGCGATCACTGCGCCGGGGTAGCCTTCGCGATAGCCGGCCCGCTTCATGGCGGGAATCAGCGCCGTTCCCGTGGCGGTCGCGTCGGCAACCGCCGACCCGGAGATGCCCGCCATGATGAGATTGGTGACCACCGCGACCTGCGACAGCGCGCCGCGGAAGTGCCCCACGAATGCAAGTGACCACTGGATGAGTCGTTGCGTCACGCCACCGCTGTTCATGAGCTCGCCGGCCAGGATGAACAGCGGGATCGACAGCAGCGCGGCGGAATCCACGCCGGTGAGCATGGTGAGCGGCAGCATCACCGCATCGTTGAAGGCATCGGGACGCGTCATGATGCCCGCCACCGCCGCGAGCACCATCGCAAAGCCCACGTCCATGCCGAGCAGCAACAGGACGAGGAACAGGACGATGATCAGCAGTGTCATCGCTGCGCCCTGCCCGCGAGCGCGTCGACGAGCCGCAGCACGCAGGTGAACGCGATCGCCGCGGTGCCGAGCAAGATCGCGCTATACGGAACGGCGTTGGTGAGCGGCGTGCCCATGATCTGCTGGAAGGCCGCCACCTCCAGGACGCTCCATGCCTTGAAGTTGACCAGGAGGCACACGCCGAGGATTGCGACCTCGAAAGCAGCGTCGCGCCAGCGCACCACCGCCGGCGGCAGGTACTTGGCGATCAGGTCGATGCGCAGGTTCTCGCGCTGCGTATAGGCCACGGCCATGCCCGCGAACACCAACCACACCAGCCCCACCTTGGCGATCTGGTCGTGCGCATCGAAGGCCGTGTGGAGCGCATAGCGGTCCACCGCCTGCCCGAACGTGAACACCAGGACCACCAGCATCGCGGCGAACACGATGGCCTGATTGACCCGAAGCAACCAATGCTCGACCCGGCGGAGAGGAGACAACACGATTGAGCGGGGTCGACGTCCGGCTGGCGCGGCCGCGCAAGGGCGCGGCCGCAATGACAGGCTCTCGCTTACTCCTGCATCTTGCGCACGCGGTCGACCATGCCGGCCGGCCACAGCTTGCCCTCGTAGGGGACGTGCACGTCCTTGAGCGCGGCCCGGAAGGCCGGGATATCGGGCACGGTGTAGGTGCCGGTCTTGCGCACCGTTTCGATCGATGCGGCGTCGAGCTTGCGGGTCT
>CALFEY010000253.1 GCA_937958295.1 uncultured Pseudomonadota bacterium | reverse complement strand
TTTCGATGCTCCTTTCAAGGATGGTGACTCCGCGCGGCGTGACTTGGATGCACGGACGCCGGGCCGCGCGTGCCCCGGGCCGTGTTGATCGAGCGGCTCGCCGTTGATGAAGACCTCCCACAGCCGCGCCCGTGCGGGCGCTTCGGCGGGCTCCATCTCGGCGCAGTCGAGGCGCAGGTCGGCATCGCCGATCGGCGCGCCGATGAACAGGCAGTGGTGCGGCTTGCCCTTTCCGGGATGCTCGTTGGGGCGGAAGAACCGGCACTCCACGCACATCCGCGCGGCGGGGACCATCCCGCGCTCCTGCATCGTGCGCACCATGCCCACCAGGCCGCGCAGCAGCACGGCCCGCTCGCCCTCGGGCATCGCCTCCGCCGCCTCGACGATCGCGCCGGGCCGCTCGGGGGCGCGGGCCGCTTCGCGCTTCCCCATCGCGGTGAGGCGCAGCACCACCGCGCGCCCGTCGGCCTCGTCGGCCTCCTTGCGCAGCAGCCCCTTGTCCACCAGCGCCGCCACCGCCTCGCTCGCGGTCCCCATCGTGACGGCCATGTGCCCGGCGACGGCCTTGACGCCCATCCCTTGTGGCCCGGGCGCGGCCGCGATGATGGCGAGGATCTGCGACTGCGTGGGGGTCAGCCCGCGCTCGCCCGACGCCGCCCACTGCGCGTGGCGGACGACCAGCGCGACCTTCGACAGACCCGCGACGATGCGCTCGGCCGTGGTCGTGTCCATCGCGGGGGATGTCGGGGCCTTGGGGGGCACGGTCCCAGATAGTATGGACTCCGAAGTATCGTCGTCAACCCGGCCGCTCGCCCGAGCGCCCGGCCCGGCGCCCCACGCCGACGTTTGGCCCGCCTACGGGCGACGCGAGCGATGATCGCATCAGCCGAACCCGGCACGGGCCTTGAGGGCCGGATGAGTTCCATCCACGCCACCGACCGCAGCCGTCGCCCACGGGATGTCGGTACGACGCCCGCGCCCATTCACGCACGGGGCGGCCGCGAGTTCGCGATGGGCGTCGGACTGGTCCGCATATCGCGACCTAGATGTCCAGTTCTACGCTCCTACACTGATGCGGGGGATCATGCGGCACGCGATTCCCTGAACTCCACACCGCCCGGAACGGACGTACACCATGACCATCGACCTGCGCACAACCATCGGACAGATCGTGACCGAAAAGTCATCGAGGTCTCGACTCTTCGAGCGACTGGGGATCGACTACTGTTGCGGCGGCGGATTGACGCTCGCCGCGGCGTGCGAACAGAAGGGGCTGAGCGCGACGGCGGTGCTCGGCGAGTTGCGGGCGTCGGATGCCGCGTGCTCGGACGGCCCGCCGGTCGACTGGGAGGCCCGGGGCGCCGGCGCCTTGGCCGACCACATAGAACAGGAGCACCATGCGTACCTCAAGCGCGAACTACCGCGTTTGCAGGCGCTGACGGAGAAAGTCGCCGCCGTGCACGGCGGGCGCGAGCCTTCGCTGATCGAACTGCGGGATATCTACGCCGACTTCGCGGGCGAGATGACCGAGCACATGATGAAGGAAGAGAAGGTCCTCTTCCCGTGGATCCGGACGCTCGCGACCAGCAAGGGCAGCGGCGGGTGCGGGGGGGCGCCGAGCCGAAGGGGCATCGACAATCCGGTGCGGATGATGATGGTCGAGCACGAGCACTCCGGCGATGCGATTGCGAAGATGCGTGCGTTGACCGGCGGCTTCACGCCGCCGCCGGGCGCGTGCAACACCTACGTGGCTATGCTCGGGGGGTTGGCGGAGCTTGAAGCCGACACGCACACGCACGTACACAAGGAGAACAGCATCCTCTTCCCGATGGCCGTGAAGCTTGAAGGGGCCTCGGTCACGCGCAAACCGTGATTCGCTGCGGCGCCAGGCCGGGCCAACCGCTGCGTGGCGTCAGGAGCCCGAGTGGTGTCGCGATGGCACGGGGGGACCCGTGGCCACGGCGATTGCAGATTCGAGTTGTTGAATCCGCGCCGTCGCACATGCTGCTCAACGGGAGGGAAGCCGACGGCAATCCGGTACCCGCCCAGTCACGGGGCGAGCGAGACGAGTCGCTCGTCCCCTTCAGCCTTGCCTACTCCGACAGTCCTGTGATCGTGTGCGCGGACCTCTTGGTCGCGCTTCTCCGCGGCGACTCACGGCGGATCAAGAACAACGACGACTCCGCAGGTATCATCGACGAGGATGCGGACGGTTGGAGAACATCAGATCCCTCACTCGCTCCGACATGCCTACCAATCTGGAACACGAGCTCTGAAGCGAAGACCTGCGGTAGTTCAGCCCGGACCGCGAAACCGATCCGAGCACCTGTGGGGCTCCCCCGTCCGCACGGCTTTGGTCGGAGTGCCGTTTGGAGTTGTGGAGATCGCGTTCGACGGCAATGAACAGCCCACAACAACCGCCGCGAGCGGAGCGCTCGCTACGGCGCCCGACGAGCCACATCATGCGGGTCTTTCATCCACGTCGCGATGGCAATCGGCCCATCAGCACCTCGCGCAGCACGAGCGCGTGGTTCTGCTCGGCGTCCTTGGCGCCGTAGACGAGCGTGACGCCTTGGCCGCCCGTTCCGCCCTTCCGGCCGCGCGCGGGTTGGGAAGAGTGCTCGCGCACGATCGCGCGGAGTTCGTCGAGCGCGGCGCGGGCGCGGCCGTGTCGGTCGGACAGTTCAGCCTTGTAGCGTCTGCGGAACTCGGCCCAGCGCGTCAGGTCCGCGTGGTACCAGCGCCGCAGGTCCGTCGAGGGCGCGACTTCCTTCATCCATAGGTCCACCCGCGCGGCGGCCTTGCTCAGGCCGCGGGGCCAGAGGCGGTCCACCAGCACGCGGAAGCCGTCGCCCGGTTCCGGGGCGTCGTACACGCGCCGGAGTCGTACGTTGGTGCGTGCCGCGCTCATGGCCGCGGCTCACCGCAGCCCGGGGCGGGCTGCTTCTCGTTGATCGCGGCAAGCATGACGTTCGAGTGCGCGTAGGCCCCGCCCGCGCGCATCTCCGCCGCGACCCACGCCGCCTCCATCAACTCCTGCGGCGACGCGCCGGCACGCAGGGCGCTCTTGGTGTGCGACCGGATGCACTGCTGGCACTGGGTCACGTGGGCGACCGCGACGGCGATGATCTGCTTGGTCCTTGCATCGAGAGCACCGGCAGCGAAGACCTTGCCCGAGAAGGCCTGGAACGCGGCGGTCGCGTCGGGCGTGAGTTCGCGGCGCTGGGCGGCGAGTTGTTGAGGCGTGGGAGCGGGGTTGGGGGTGTGCTGGTAGAGCTGCTCGGCCATGAGGCGATCTCCTTATTTGACGCGTTCCCCGGTGTTCTTGCGGTGTCCGATCCTCTCGACGGGGATGCGCGCGAACCCCGCTCCACCCATCGCCCCCGCCTTGAACGCGGGCGAATCGTCGCGCAACCGGAACGCGCCCGCCGATGCGCCCACTCTCGCCGCCGCCGCATCGACAAAGCCCGGATCAAGGCCCAGCAGGTTGCCCTCGAACTTCACCAGCGGCGCGGCGGGCTTCTCGATGTCGTCCCACGTCCCGCCGAACTGGATGTTCCGCGCGATGAGGTTGCCCGTCGGCGCGGGCGTGGGCGGCGTGCGGGTGAGGAGCGTCGCCAGTTCGGGGTAGCGCTCGCTGTACGGCGGCTTGTCAAAGCGCACGCCCGAGAGCGTGCCCTTCTCCCTGATCTCGCGGAGCCAGTCGTCGGGCCACTTGTGGGCCCAGCCCAGGCCGCGGGCATCGACGTGGACGGCAGGCTTGCAGTCGATGAAGAGGTTGTTCTCGACGCGGTTGTCCATACCGCCGCCGATGTACGCCGCCATCGTCACGTCGTAGAAGATGTTGCCGGTGATCGTGACGCCGCTGAACATGTCGTCGAGGTAGATGCCGATGCACCCGCGTTCGCGCCCGCCCGTGAAGCCGCTGAGGTGGTGGAGGTAGTTGTGGCGGATGACGTTGCCGCGCATGGTCCAGTCGCGCCCGGCGTAGATCGCCCCCGCGTCGTTGGACTCGGTGCAGACGCGGTGGACCTCGTTGAGCTCGATGAGGTGGTCGTTGCCGCTGAAGTGGATCGCGGTGTGGGGCGAGTCGTGCAGCAGGTTGTTCGCAGCACGGTTGCCGACGCCCGAGAGGAAAATCCCGTGGCGATTCATCCGGTTCCAGCGGCTCCAGTGGTGGATGTGGTTGTTCTCGGCGGTGAGCCGCGCGGGGGTGAGCGTGGCGCGGTCGCCGCCGGAGAGGCGCAGCCCGCCGTCGCCGGTGCCGGTCACCTCACAGTCGTAGACGCCGCTCTCCTTGCCGCTCATGCTCACGGCCCACGAGCCGATGTTCCGCAGCGTGCAGCCCTCGACGCGGTTGCCGTCGGCGTTCTCGATGCGGACGGCGGTGCCGCGGGCGGCCTCGAAGGTGAAGCCCTGAAAGGTGACGTGCCGCGCGCCCTTGAGCGAGAGGAGCGTGTCGAGGATGGAGACGACGGCCTCGCCGTCCTTGATCGGTTGCGCGTCGGCATCCGGCGGCCAGAAGTAGATGATGCCCGCCTCGCGGTCGAGGTACCACTCGCCGGGGCGGTCGATCTCGCACAGCAGGTTGAAGCCGTAGAACCACCCGCCCTTGCGGTAGCCGTAGTGGTGGTACGGCTGTGCGAGCGTCATGCGGTGCGCTGCGGGGTCGATGGACGCGATGCGCTGCCGCTGCTCGGCCCAGTCGTGCAGCCAGTAGCCCAGCGCCCACGGCTCCTTCTCGTCCTTCCAGCGTGCAAGGCGGTTGTCGGTCCCGGGGTCGTAGGTGATCTCCCCCTCGACGCACGCCTTGGCGTTCTTGCGGTCGATCTTCGTCGGGCCGTGGACATCGGCGATGGTGATGAAGCCCTCGTTGGGGTAGCGGGAGATCGTCATGGGCCGGTCGCGGAAGAAGAGTTCCAGCCCGGGCCCTCCCTCCAGCCCGAACCCGCCGCCGATCGTGCCGAAGTCGGTGATCCCCAGCGTCTTGAGGTCGGCCTGCACCACATGCCCCCGCGCCGCGGGATCGAGCCGGTCCAGCACGGCGGGATCATTCACCGCTCTCCAACCAGCGATGCGCTTACCCCCGGAGATGCGGACTTCCGCGCCCGGCGCAGCGCGATAGACGATGGGCGACGCCGCCGTGCCCGCATCCTCCTGCGTCAGCGCGAGCGTGCGCGCGAGCTCGTACACACCGGCGTGGAGCGTGATGGTGACGCCCCCGGCGGGCAGCGGCCGGGCCTTCCGGATTGCGCGGACCTCGTCCCGCGCGCGTTCGAGCGTGGCGAACGGACGCGTCGTGCTCCCATCACCGGCATTGTCGCCGGAGGGCGCGACATGCAGCCCGCGTCCATTCCCGTCCCCGGCACTCACCGGCGGCGTGGCCAGGGCACACGCGAACCCGAGCGGGAGCAGCCCCGCCTGCACAGCAACGCACACGAGTCGAAGGAGCATGGGCATGAGGTAGGAGCGTAGGGCCGATGCGCCCTCCACCCGGGCCCCCGAGCGCGGCGACCCCGGCTGAGTTCGACGGGCCTCGTGGCGGTGGGCAGCGCATCGGCTCCCGTCCCGCCAATGCAACACGTCTGACGACCGATCCGCTGCGCGGCGTGGTGCCTACACCCCGGGGCCCGCGGCGCTGGCCAGGCGGATGTCGTCGATCGTGTAGAAGCACTGCGGGTCGATCTCGCGGGCAGTACGGACGATGTGCCGCGTCCGGGCGCGGCCCACCTGGACGAAGAGCATCGTGACCGCGCCGTCGCGGCCCTCGCCGTGGAACTTGGTCACGCCGTAGCCCTCCGCGCGGAGCCGCTCGAACAGGGGTGCGCCCTCGCGCGTGAAGATGCGGACCACCTGCTCGCCGAAGGGGAGCCAGCGCTGCACCGTGACGCCGACGTAGTTCCCGGTCGCGGCCCCCAGCGCGAACGCCAGGCCGTAGACCGGCTCGGCGCGGATGTGAGCGATCACCGCCGAGACGGCGAAGACCCAGATCGTCATCTCCAGCAGCCCGAAGAGCCACGCCAGCCCCCGGTGCCCGCTGACGACCGCGACGGTCCGCATGGTTCCCAGCGAGACGTCGCCGATGCGTGCGAGGATAATGACAACGCAGCCGAGAAGGATGTCCCAGGTCATGGCAAACTCTATTCAACGCCCGCGCAAGCGTTCCGTGCGAGCGGGCCGAGCGTGCCCGCGCGTGCGGTGTGTCACAGCGCCGGATCGGGCTTGACGGCGAGGATGGAGCACGGCGCGCCGCGGACGATGCGCTCCGCGGTTGAGCCGAAGATCGTGTCACGGATGTTCCACCGGTCGCGTGTGCCAAGGGCCGCCAGGTCGCACCCTTTCTCCTCGATGAACCGAACGATCGCGTGACCGTACCCGCTGCCTCGCCACTCGGACTCAAGGCAGTGAATCTCGGCCTTCAGGGCGTTGAGTTCGTGCGCGAGCGGGGCGCAGAACTCGCGCACGCGGTCCTCGAGACCACGGCGGTACTGCGCCTTGAAATCGGGCATGTTCAGCCCGACGCCCGCCGGTGGGCGGATGCCGTACCAAGGGTCGTCGTACATGTGCAGAATGTGCAGGGCCGCGCCATCCTGCGCGGCGACACGGATCGCGTGCCGCAGCGCCAGTTTGGAAGTCTCCGTGAAGTCCAGGCAGGCCACGACGCCCCTGAACGGCCCCGCGTGATCCTCGCGGACCAGCAGGACCGGCATACCCGCGCGCTGCACGCACGCGGCCGCGGTGGGGCCGATCCCCTTGTGGGCGTCGTGCGCACCGTGCGACCCGAGCACGAGAAGGTCGGCGCAAGCCCGCTCGGCGGACGCGAGGATGACCTCGCGCGGGCTGCCGAGCTCGATGTCGCACTTCACATCGGCGCGGCTTGGCAAGGTCGCCGCGAACACGGCCCACGCGGTCGTCGCATCCGCGACGAAGTCCGCCTGGGTGGGCAGCGGGAATGGGAACAGCGGATGTGGCGCGGGCACGAGGGCCGGGACCGCAACCACGTGA
>CALFEY010000252.1 GCA_937958295.1 uncultured Pseudomonadota bacterium | reverse complement strand
CCTGAATGTCACGGTCCTCCCGAGCGTCGCCGGGGTGCCGCGGGTGCTCGTGCTGGACCGCAAAGTCGATTGGGCGGCCAACGACAAGATCGTGCTGACCACGACAGACTACCTGCCATCACACTCGGAGGAGTTCACCATCCAGAGCGTGAGCGCCGACGGCACCCGGGTCACCGTGGTGGAGCCGATTGCCTATCGCCACCAGGGCACGAAGTACAACCTTCCCATCGACGCCGAGCAGCGCCTCAAGCTCAACATGGAGGATGTGGAGACGCGCGCGGCCGTGGCGCTGCTCACCCGCAGCATCCGCATCGTGTCTGAAGGCAACGCCTATGGCCAACCGCTGCCGACCACGGGCTCCGATGCGTACTTCGGCGGGCACGTCGTGGCACGGGCGGGATTCAAGACTTTCCAGATGCAGGGCGTGGAGCTGAAGCAGCTCGGTCAGGGCGGCCGCATCGGCCACTATCCGGTGCACTTTCACATGGCGCGCGCGGTTCCCACGACGACGTTCGTGAAGGACAACTCCGTCAACGAGTCGATGACCCGCTGGTACGTGATCCACGCCACCAACGGCGTGCTCTTCGCGCGCAACGTGGGGTGGAAGTCCATCGGCCATGGCTTCTACATCGAGGAAGGCAGCGAGGCCGACAACAAGTTCCAGTCCAACATCGGCATCTACGCGCGTCCGGCGATCCAGAACGCCGCGGTCAATCCGCGCAACGTCCCGGGCATCCTCGCCGCGCCGTTCGATCCCTCAATGCCCGAGAACGTGCCCTTCTATACCGACGTCGACCACCCCAGCGTGTTCTGGATCATGAACGGCTGGAACGACTTCGAGTACAACATGGCAGCGGGCGCAGGCGCCTGCGGCGCGTGCTACTGGCTGGTGCCGGGCGCCAACAGCGGCCATTCGCGGCACATGCAATTCGAAGGCTACGCCTCGATGCAGCAGGTGCACGACAACACCAAGGCGCTCGACAAGGCCGCGACGACTCCGCTGCGCAAGTTCGTCGGCAATTACTGCACGTCGGCCATGAACTCCTTCAACACGGTGGGCAATACCACCGCCTGTTTCGGCTTCGACTTCGGGGGCGCACCGCAGGTGGCATCGGTGCCCAATCCGCTGGCGCCGCCGTGGTGCGACCAATCCAATCCGATGGTGGGCAGCCCGCCCGCGCTCACCGCCAAGGCGTGCGCCAATCCGGCGAACGAACTCGCGGACGACTATTACCCCAAGGTCTCGCAGGGCGGCGGCCGCTTCGCCACGATCTGCCCGAGCGATACGATGGATTGCAGCGGCGATCTCGCGCCCCGTTGCAGCGGGGGCAATCTCGCCGCTTGCATGGTGACCGTGATCGACCGTTACACGTCGTCTTTCCACTGGGCGGAGACCAACTTCGGCGCGATCTGGCTGCGGCCCCAGTGGTACCTGTACACCAACAGCGTCCTGACCGACGTGCAGAACGGCGGTATCACGTTCGTCACTGGCGGCGGCTATACCAAGTCCGACCTCATCCAGGGTCACTGGGCCCTCGCCCGCAAGTCGGTGTTCATCGGTCGCACCCAGCCCGTGCCCCCCGCCGGACAGCCGGCCTACGCCCTGGAAACGGGTCCCTTCAATCCGCGCGGCATCCCGGCCAACGGCACCATCTGCAACGGCAACCACTGCCTGTCGGCCAACGACGGGGTGAGCTTCCCGATCTCCAACTTCTCCATGAACCAGCGGCTGTTCAACATCTACGACGGCCCCGCCTACCAGGAGTCGAACGCCTACCTCGACATCCCGCGCGTCACGTTGCCGGACTGCACCCGCCAGACCAGCGGCGACGCCTACACCTGCAACAGCACCACGCTGTCGGGCCGGGTACTCGGCATGCCGTTCGACACCACGCAGAACCAGTGCTACCTGCCCAACGCGGCCATCGCCTGGAAGCAGCCCAACGGGTTCTATTACCCGCCGGCCTTCCACTCCAATAACCTGTACTTCGCCAACGTCGCGATCCGCCACTACGTGATCCAGCCCCTGTTCGATGAGGGGACCTACCTCACCGACCTCGACAAGGTGCGCGGGGCATACTGCAACTTCAGCAACACGATGTTCAACAACTGGACGGATATCGATCGGCAGACCGAGTTGTCGGATGACGACGGCTCGCTCACCGGGTACGCGAAAACGGTATCGGTGAACGTCGATCCGTTTTTCAGTGCGCCGGTCGAAGCCATCGAGTGCGCCTCGGACAATACCGCCAAGACGAGCCCCTACGAGTACGTGACCTCGGTGGTGTACCCGGGCTGTGCCGTCGACAATTCGTGCGGCCGGCCGGCGCCGCAGCCGCCGATCTGGGACCAGCCATGCACCAACGAGAACTGCTATGGCGTCCCGATGTACCGGCAGTTGCTCGTTAAGAGCGAGAACGTCACCGGTCCGATCAAGATGGCGGGGCAGTCCACGTACCAGCGCAGCACCCTCACGCCCAACAACGGTGTCTTCTACCTCGACACCACGGTGAGCGAGACCAAGCAACGCGCCGGCGGCCAGAGCTGGGTGAATGTCTTCGAGGCGAACAAGACCTACTACCTCTTCATGCTCTTCGCCAAGTCCACCACGGCACAGACCTACCAGTTCTACGTCGGGGATGGCTTCGACCCCGACAACGACGTGTGGGCCACGCGAGCGAACATCTCCGGCGCCCCGCAATTCTCCCCGAAGGGCCAGGTGGACTGGGCCTCCACCGGCTGGGCCAAGAGCTATGCGAACGGCATCCTCACCGTCACCATGAACATGTCCTTCCCCCAGTTCCAGCTCGACTACAACAAGGTCTTCAAGGACAACTGCCAGCCGGCATCCTTCTGCTCATGGCAAGCCAACAACCGCTTGCCGGAAGGCGGCACCTGCGGCTGCAACCCCACGGGGCTGTATGCCGACCAGTGCAACGACAAGAGTGCCAATGGCAGCAACGTGTGCAGCTGGGCGCAGAAGACCATCGACTGCCCGTCGGGCGGCTGCTACGGCATCGGCTTCAAGACAGGTACCACGTTCGTCTACGACCCGCCGATCAACCCGCGGCCCGCGCAGGCATGCTTCCCCAAGGACGCCAAGTGGAACGTCACCTACGTCCCCGCCGCGGGCGGCATCGCTCAGGCCTGCACCAACGCGCCCAAGCTGCCGCTGCAGTTCTGCAATTGAGTCGGAACGAGGGCCCCCCACGGGGCCCCCTTCTGCCAGCCGCCTTTAGAACTCGCGCAGCGCGGCGAGCGCCTGATCGACCCGCTCGACCGCGATGACCCGGGCGCCCTCCACGGCTTGCCGCGGACGGTTGGCGGCCGGCACCAGCACTGTGGTGAAGCCGAGCTTCACCGCCTCGCGAATGCGCTCCTGGCCACGCTGGACGGGTCGGATCTCCCCTGCCAGTCCTACTTCGCCAAACACAAGAGATTTGGCGGGTAATGCTCTGTTTTTAAGGGATGATTCAACCGCGAGAAGCACGGCCAAATCGGCGGCAGGCTCGTTGATACGCACGCCGCCCACGGCATTGACGAAAACGTCGTAGCCGGCGGTCTCCACCCCTCCGTGGCGGTGCAGGACCGCGAGAAGCAAGGCGAGCCGCTGCGGGTCGAGACCCACGGCGAGCCGCCGCGGCATGCCGCCCTGTACCGGGTCCACCAGCGCCTGCAGTTCCACCAGCAGCGGGCGGGAGCCTTCGAGCGTGGCCACCACCACCGACCCTGGAACCGGCTTATCGTGCTGGGAAAGGAAGAGCGCCGATGGATTGGCCACGCCCTTCAGCCCCCGCTCCGTCATGGCGAATACCCCCAGCTCGTTCGCCGCACCAAAACGGTTCTTGATGGCCCGCACCAGGCGAAAGCTCGAGTGCGGATCCCCTTCGAAGTACAGGACGCTGTCCACGATGTGTTCGAGCACACGGGGGCCGGCGATAGCCCCCTCCTTGGTAACATGTCCCACAAAAACAATAACTACGCCGCGTTGCTTCGCAAGTCGCGTTAACTGTGCGGCGCACTCGCGGACCTGCGAGACGCTCCCAGGCGCGGACGTGAGCGACTCGGTGTACACGGTCTGGATCGAGTCGACGATCACCACCTCGGGCTGGGTGGCGATGATCGCCGCGGTGATGGCCTCGAGCTGCACTTCGGCCAGGAGCTCGATGGGCGCATTGACGAGCCCCAGTCGCTGGGCCCGCAGTGCCACCTGCTCCACCGACTCCTCGCCGGTCACGTAAAGGGTGCGGCGCGCGGCACCAAGGGCCGCGGAAGCCTGGAGCAGGAGCGTCGACTTGCCGATGCCCGGATCGCCGCCCAGCAGCACCACGCCGCCGGCCACGAGCCCACCGCCCAGCACGCGGTCGAACTCGGCGAGGCCGGTGGGGATGCGCTCGTTCTCTTGGGCGGACACGCTGGCCAGCGGGGTGACCGCGGATCGGGCGCCCGCCACGGTCTCGAAGCGCTTGGCCGCCGGGGTGATGGCCGTTTCCACCAGCGTGTTCCATGCGCCGCAGTGCGGGCACTGGCCCTGCCACTTGGGGGCCGTCCCGCCGCATTCCGTGCAGCTGTAGAGGGTGCGCGCCTTGGCCATGGGGCCTGACGGCGTTACAGAAGCTCGTGCGGCTGCACGATGGCCGTGCCGAGCTTGGCCACCACCACGCCTGCCGCCTCGTTGGCCACGTGCACGGCGTCGGGCAGCGACGCACCGGCGGCCAGGAGCACGGCCAGGGTGGCAATCACGGTGTCGCCCGCGCCCGAGACGTCGTAGACCTCGCGCGCCTGTGCCGGAATAGTGAGCGCACCCGCGGCCGTGAAGAGGCTCATGCCCTCCTCCGAGCGGGTGACGAGCAGTGCCTCGAGGTCGAGATCGCGGCGCAGGGTCTCGGCCTTGGCGGCGAGCTCGGCCTCGTTGCTCCACCGGCCGACCACCGCGCGGAATTCGCCGCGATTGGGGGTGAGAAGCGTCGCGCCGCGGTAGCGCGTGAAGTCTTCTCCCTTCGGATCGACGAGCACCCGTTTGCCCGCCGCGCGGGCGGACGCGATCATGCTCGCGATGTGCGCGAGCCCGCCCTTGCCGTAGTCGGACAGCACCACCACGCCGGCCGCGGGCACGAGCCGCTCGTAGTCGGCGAGCTTGGCGGCGAGCACCTCGTGCGACGGGGGCGTTTCGAAGTCGATGCGCAGGAGCTGCTGCTGGCGCCCGATCACGCGCAGCTTCACCGTCGTGGACAGCGCAGGATCGCGGCGAAACGACGCCTGCACCCGTTCCGCCTGCAGGAGCCGCGCGAGCGTGGTGCCCGGCTCGTCGTCGCCCACCACTGACAGAAGCGTGGCCTGTGCGCCGAGCGCAGCGGCGTTGCGGGCAACGTTCGCGGCGCCGCCCGGACGCTCCTCGCTCCTGGCGATCTTGACCACCGGCACGGGCGCTTCCGGGGAGATGCGATCGACATCGCCGAACCAATAGCGATCGAGCATCACGTCGCCCACCACGAGCACGCGCGCCTGCTGTGCAGCGGCGGCGAAGGTGGAGAACGTCGCGCTCATGGCGTGGCGGCCGCGGGCCGGCCGATGCCGAAGTACTCGAGCCCCGCGGCGCGCACATCGGCGGGGGGATACAGGTTACGGCCGTCGAACACGAGCGGGGTGGCGAGCCGCTGGCGCAACTCGTCGAAGTCGGGGCTGCGGAACTCCTGCCACTCGGTGACCACCAGCAGCGCGTCGGCATCGTCGCAGGCGGCCAGCGGCGACTTCGCGAACGTGACGCCCGCGGTGCGCTCGAAGATGCGGCGGGCCTCGTCCATGGCGATGGGGTCGTACGCCACCACGCGCGCGCCGCGCGCCAGCAGCGCCTCGACGATCACGCGCGACGGCGCCTCGCGCATGTCGTCCGTATCGGGCTTGAAGGCGAGGCCCCACAGCGCGATGGTGCGGCCGCGCAGGTCGGCGCCGAGCCGGGCGACGACCTTGTCGACGAGCACGTGCTTCTGCGCGTCGTTCACGCGCTCTACCGCCGCCAGCAGCTCGAGCGGATGGCCGTGCTGGTCCGCCGTGTACTGCAGCGCCTTCACGTCCTTGGGAAAGCAGCTGCCGCCATAGCCCACGCCCGGATAGAGGAAACGGTAGCCGATGCGCGGATCCGAGCCGATCCCCTGGCGGACCATCTCGATGTCGGCGCCGAGCTTCTCGGCGAGGTTGGCGAGCTCATTCATGAACGAGATGCGGGTGGCGAGCATGGCATTGGCGGCGTACTTCGTGAGCTCAGCCGAGCGCACGTCCATGACCAGCAGCCGCTCGTGATTGCGCATGAAGGGGGCGTAGAGGTTGCGCAGCGCGGCGATCGCGCGCTCGTCGGAGGCGCCCACGACCACGCGGTCCGGCCGCATGAAGTCTTCCACCGCCGCGCCCTCCTTCAGGAACTCGGGATTGGACGCCACGGAGAACGAGAGCGCGAGTCCGCGCGCGGCGAGCTCCTCCGCGATGGTCGCGCGCACGCGATCGGCGGTGCCCACCGGCACGGTGGACTTGTCGACCACGATCTTGGGTGCCTGCATGCGGCGGCCGATGTTGCGGGCGGCCTGGATCACGTACTGCATGTCCGCGCTGCCGTCCTCGTCGGGGGGGGTGCCCACGGCGATGAACTGGAGCGTGCCATGTGCCACCGACGCCTCGACGTCAGTGGTGAAGCGCAGGCGCCCCGCCGCGATGTTGCGGCGGACCATCGGCTCGAGGCCCGGCTCGTGGATGGGTACGCCGCCGGCATTGAGGATGGCGATCTTCCGCTCATCGACGTCCAGGCACAGCACGTCGTTGCCTACTTCCGCGAAGCACGTTCCGGTCACGAGACCGACGTACCCCGTCCCGATCATCGTGACCTTCACGCGGGGACCTGCGGCAGCGCGGCAAGCGCGGCATTGATCCTGGCCAAGGTGGCGAGGGGATCGACCGCCTGCGTGATGGGACGCCCGATCACGAGGTAGTCGGCGCCGTTGCGCACGGCGTCGTCGGGCGTGACCACCCGCGCCTGGTCGTCGGCGCGGGCATCGGCGAGGCGGATGCCCGGCGTGACCAGCTTGAAGGCGGGGCCGCAGGCCGTGCGTAGCGCCGGCGCTTCCTGCGCCGAGCACACGACGCCGTCCAGGCCCGCCGCCTGGGTGAGCCGCGCGAGCTTGGCCACCTGCGCCGCAGCCGTGCCGGCCACGCCCACGTCGGCGAGATCGCGATCGGCGAGGCTCGTGAGCACCGTCACCCCGATGAGCAGCGGCGGCTTCTTGCCGAGCTCGGCGGCCGTGCGGTCCACTGCTTCCCGCGAGGCGGCCAGCATCGCCCGTCCCCCACTCGCATGCACGTTGAGCATGGCCACACCCAAGCGCGTGGCCGCCGCGCAGGCGCTCGCTGCGGTATTGGGAATGTCGTGGAACTTGAGGTCGAGGAACACGGCAAAGCCGCGCTCGATCATCCAGCGCACCGGCTCCGGTCCGGCGAGCACGAAGAGCTCCTTGCCCACCTTGAGGCCGCAGGCCGCGGGATCGAGGCGGTCCACCAGCGCAAGCGCGTGCGTGGGATTGGCAAAATCGAGGGCGACGAACACGCGGGGGATCGCGGTCATGGGGTCATCCTGGTGAGGGGAGCCGACTCACGCATAGCCATCGGGCGTCTCGGTGCGTCGGGGCGAGTAGGTCTCCCATTTGAGGCAGCCTGGGCAGCGCCAGTAGTATTGCTTGGCGCGAAAGCCACAGTGCTCGCACTTGTACATGCCGAGCCGCTTGATGTGCTGGGCGACGAGCCCCTTCACGAGCGTGAGGTCGTGCCGGTGCTCGGCGGGGGCCGCGAGGATCTGCGCCTCCAGCAGCCGGTCGAGGCCAAGCAGCGTGGGGTTGCGGGAAAGCTCCTCCTTGATGAGCGCCGCCGCGGCCTCGGGGCCGTCGAGCTCCAGCACCAGCGAGAAGAGCGCGTTCAGGATGTCGAGCGACGGGTACTGCGCCTGGTAGCTGCGCAGCACGCGCACGCCCTGCGCGACGTCCCCCTGCTTGCGATAGGCCTCGGCGATGCGATCGGCGGCCAGCGACAGGAAGGCCGGGTTCTGCGACTCGATCTTCTGCCACGCGGCGATCGCCTCGCCTGGAGCGCCCTGCTGCTCGCGCGTGTCCCCCGACAGCAAGGTGGCCCGGGTGCACCCCCGGTAGGTGGCGTAGGCGGATTCGAGCTCCCGCGTTACCGCCGGGTAGTCGGCCTTCAGCAGCGCGGCCTGCGCAAGCTCGCAGTGGTACTGCGCGATCTCCTTGAAGTATGGCTGCTTGGCAATCTCCTCCATGCGCCGCGTGGCGGCGATGGCCTTGGCCCAGTCCTTTTCGGTCTCGTAGATGGAAATGAGATGGCCAAGCGCGGCGTGCTCGTAAGCTGTGCCGTTGAGCTTGGTGAAGAGCTCCTCGGCACGATCGAGCAGTCCCGCTCGGTGGAAGTCCTGCGCGAGCTCGTAGGTGGCGGTCACCCGCTTGTCCGCCGGCAGGTCGGGGCGGTCCAGGAGGTTCTGGTGCATGCGGATCGCGCGATCGATCTCGCCCTGGCGCCGGAACAGCGAGCCCAATGCGAAGTGGAGGTCCACCGTTTGGGGGTCCACCTTGACCACCTCGATGAACGACTCGATCGCCTTGTCGGGCTGCTCGTTCAACAGGTAGTTGAGGCCGCGGAAATAGGACAGCGGCAGCGCGCGCGATTCGCGCAGAAGGTGCTTGATGTCGATGCGGGCGGCGATCCAGCCGAGCGCGAAGAATACCGCGGGGATCGGCAGCAGCCACCACAGCTCGAAGTCCATGCGCGCTACAGGCCGCCGGCGACGTGCTCGTCGCGGGCAAAGCCGGGACCCGACGCCGGCGTGGTCCCGGGGGCCACCGCCGGCGGGCGCACGCGGACATCCCCGCCGCGTTGCTCGCGGCGAAGGCGGTTGAGCTGGCGCTTCAGGCGAGTGGCGCGAAAGGCGCCGGCGAGGAGCCCGGCCGCCACGCCGCCGGCGAAGGCGATGAAGACCACCACCACCAGCGGCGCTTCCCACTGCGCGATATTGAAGAAGCGCAGCGTGGCCTTCTCGCTGTTCTGCAACGACAGGTAGAGCAGCGCGACGAAGGCGACTGCCACGACGATCCAGCGCACGAAAGCCATCGTTGAATTATGCCACTGCCCCCTTGCGCGCCCGCGGCGGCCCAGCACAAAGAAAACGGGGCGGACGAGTTGCCTCGACCGCCCCACTCCCGTTTCCTGCACCCGGCGCCACCGGGTCCTTCCCGTCGTGCCCGCCCTTCGCAGGGCGCACGCTCCGGAAACGATTACTTCGGCGCTTCGGCGTTGAAGTCCACGCGCTCGCGCAACTCCTTGCCGGCCTTGAAATGCGGCACGAACTTCTGCGGCACCTGCACCTTCTCGCCGGACTTGGGATTGCGTCCGGTGCGCGGGGGCCGGTAATTGAGGCCGAAGCTGCCGAACCCGCGGATCTCGATGCGCTCCCCTTTCGCGAGGGACTCGCCCATCGCGTCGAGGATCATCTTGACCGCCAGTTCGGCATCCTTGGCCACGAGCTGCGGAAACTGCGCCGCGAGGCGGTCGATCAGCTCCGATTTGGTCATTGCTGAGATTCCGTTGCCCGTGAGTGCGATCAGCCGTTCGACTTCGTATCGGAGAGCTTGGCCTTGAGCAGCGCCCCGAGGTTGGTGGTGCCGGTATTGGCCCCCTGGTTCTCGGCGCTCATCCGCTGCATCGCCTCGCCTTCCTCGGCGTTGTCCTTCGCCTTGATCGACAGGTTGATGCTGCGGTTCTTGCGGTCGACGTTGATGATCATCGCGTTGACGGCATCCCCTTCCTTCAGGTGCTGCCGCATGTCTTCCACGCGATCGCGCGACAGTTCCGAGGCGCGCAGGTAGCCCTCGATATCGCTGCCAAGGCTCACCACCGCACCCTTCGCGTCGAGCGACTTGACGGTGCCGTTCACGATGCTGCCCTTGTCGTGCATGGCCACGAAGTTGGTGAACGGGTCGCCTTCGAGCTGCTTGATGCCAAGCGAGATGCGCTCGCGCTCGACGTCGATGGCCAGCACCACGGCTTCCACTTCCTGGCCCTTCTTGTAGTCGCGCACGGCGGTTTCGCCGGCGGCGGACCACGAGAGGTCGGACAGGTGGACGAGGCCGTCGATGCCGCCGGGCAGGCCCACGAACACACCGAAGTCGGTGATGGACTTGATCATGCCCTTCACCTTGTCGCCCTTCTTGTGGTTCATCGAGAACTCGTCCCACGGATTCGCCATGCACTGCTTCATGCCGAGCGAAATGCGGCGACGCTCCTCGTCGATCTCGAGGATCATCACTTCGACCTCGTCGCCGAGCTGCACGACCTTGGTCGGGTGGATGTTCTTGTTGGTCCAGTCCATCTCCGAGACGTGCACCAGGCCTTCGATGCCCGACTCGATCTCCACGAACGCGCCGTAGTCGGTGATGTTCGTGACCTTGCCGAACAAGCGCGTGCCTTGCGGGTAACGGCGCGCGAGGCCGACCCACGGGTCTTCGCCGAGCTGCTTCATGCCGAGCGAGACGCGGTTCTTTTCCTGATCGAACTTCAGGACCTTGGCCGTGACTTCGTCGCCGACGGCGAGCACTTCGGACGGATGCTTGACGCGACGCCAGGCGAGGTCGGTGATGTGCAGCAGGCCGTCGATGCCACCGAGGTCCACGAACGCGCCGTAGTCGGTGATGTTCTTGACGATGCCCTTGACGATCGCGCCTTCCGACAGCGTCGAGAGGAGCTTCTCGCGCACTTCGCCCTGCGATTCCTCGAGCACGGCGCGACGCGACACCACGACGTTGTTGCGCTTGCGGTCGAGCTTGATGACCTTGAAATCGAGCGCCTTGTTCTCGAACGGCGACGTGTCCTTGACCGGACGGATGTCGACGAGCGAGCCGGGCAGGAACGCGCGGATGCCGTTGATCATGACCGTGAGGCCGCCCTTCACCTTGCTGGTGACGAGGCCCTGCACGATGAGACCCTGCTCCATCGCGGCTTCGAGGTCATGCCAAGCCTTGAGGCGCTTGGCCTTGTCGCGCGAGAGCTTGGTCTCGCCGTAGCCGTCTTCGAGCGACTCGATCGCGACGGTGACGAAATCACCGGGCTTGACTTCGATCTCGCCCTTGTCGTTCTTGAACTCGTCGATGTTGATGAACGACTCGGACTTCAAGCCGGCATTGACGACGACGATGTTGAAGTCGACGCGCACCACCTCGGCGGTGATGAGCTCGCCCTGGCGCATTTCCTGCCGCGAGAGCGATTCCTCGAACAGGGCGGCGAAGTCTTCCATCGGGGGAGCGGCAACGGCGGACGTTGCGGTAACGGGAGTTGCAGTAGCCATGCGGGTTGGTTCCTTTACGTGGTCAAAAACCGCCGGAAGCGAGAACCCTTTTTCTCGTGCCGGCGGGCTCGTGGGTCGATCCCGCGTGAACGCCGCCGGCAAAAGCGGCATTCCGCGGTCCTTTGGGCGAACGTCGGTGCTTCGCCGCCGAACGCAACCGACGAGGTCCTCGCTACGCCACACGCGTGCGGAAAAGCTCCAGCACGCGCGCAGTGGCCTCGTCGATCGTAAGGTGGGTGGTATCGAGGAGCACGGCATCGCGGGCCGGCACGAGCGGTGCTGCTGCCCGTCCGGCGTCGCGTGCGTCGCGCTCACGGATATCGCGCAAAAGACTCTCCATTGTAACAGAAAGTCCTTTTGCGATCAACTGCTTATGACGCCGACGAGCCCGTTCGTCGGCGCTCGCCGTCAGGAAGATCTTGACCGTGGCGTCGGGGAATACGACCGTGCCCATGTCGCGGCCGTCCGCGACGAGCCCCGGCGCTCGGCGAAAAGCCCGCTGGCGCTCGATGAGCGCCGCCCGCACAGGGGGGTGGACGGCCACCTGGGAAGCCCCCGCGGACACCGCCTCCTCGCGAATCGCCGCGGTCACGTCCTCCCCGTCTAAGGTGATCGCGTCGGCCGCAAAATGGACATCGAGCCCGGCCGCCACGGCGGCCAGCGCCCCGGGATCGGTGAGCGGCGTGCCGGCGCGCCGCGCCTTCAGGGCCACCAGCCGGTACAGCGCCCCGCTGTCGAGGTAATGGAAGCCGAGCCTCGTGGCAACGGCGGAGGCAATGGTGCCTTTGCCCGAGGCGGCTGGCCCATCGACCGTGATCACCGGCACCGGGTCGGCGGTGGCAACGCTGCCGGCGTGCGCCATGCTAGACGGCAATTCCGGCCAGCGCGTCGAAATACGCCGGGAACGTCTTGCGTACGCAGACCGGATCCTCGATCGTCACGGGGATCCCCAGGAAGCGGACCAGCGAGAAGCACATGGCCATCCGGTGGTCGTCGTAGGTGGCAACGGACCCCGTGTGCAGATCGCGCGTGGGCGTGATGCGCAGCCAGTCCGGGCCCTCCTCTGCCGCAACGCCGAGCTTGCGCAGCTCCGTGGCCATCGCGGCGAGGCGGTCCGTTTCCTTCACGCGCCACGAGCCGATGCCGGTGAGCGTGGTGGGGGCGTCGGCCGCGAGCGCGGTGATGGCGAGCGTCATGGCGGCGTCGGGGATGGCCAGGCAGTCGATGGTGCCGCCCCGAAAGCTGGTTCCGGCGCGCGTCTCGATCCAGTCGGGGCCCATCCGCACATCGGCCCCCTGGGCGGCCAGCACGTGGGCAAAGCCGACATCCCCCTTGATGGAAACCCGTCCCCCGCCGGTCACGCGCACCGGCCCGCCCCCCAGTAATCCGGCGGCGATGAAATACGACGCGCCGGACGCATCGCCTTCCACTGCAAGCGTGCCGGGACTGAGGTAGCCATCGCCGGCGGGGACAACGAAGCCCGCGCCTTCGGCTGCCACGTCGACGCCGAATCGACGCATGAGATTGCGCGTGATGTCCACGTAAGGCCGCGAGATGAGCTCACCCTCCACGCTCACCGCCACGCGGGCGCGCAGCAGCGGCAGCGCCTGCAGGAGGCCCGTGAGGAACTGGCTCGACACGTCGCCGCGAATGGCCACCGGCGCAGCCTTGGGCGCGCCGGGCCCGATCAGCACCGGCGGAAAGCCCGCCGCGAGCTCGTAGCGCACGTCCACGCCCAGCGGGGCCAGCGCATCGACGAGGTCGGCGATGGGCCGCTCGCGCATGCGCGGCACGCCATCGGCACGGTAGTGGCCGCTCGACAGGGCGAGCGCCGCCACCAGGGTGCGCATCGACAGGCCGGACAGGCCGAGATGGAGGTCGGCGCGCTTGACCGGGAAGGCGCCGCCGGCGCCCTCCACTGCATACCGCTGCTCGCCGTCGTTGCGGATGGCGATACCGAGCGCGGCCAGGGCCGTGAGCATCACCTGCGTATCGTCGGATTCGAGGAGGCCGGTGAGCGTGGTGGTGCCCCGCGCGAGCGCCGCCAGCAGGAGCATGCGGTTGCTGATGCTCTTGGAACCCGGCAGCGCCACCACGCCTTCGCCGTGGCGGGCGGGTGAGAGCGTGAGCTCGGTGGGAAAAGTATCGGCCATGTAGTCCTCAGGACACGGTGGCGCGCGCTTCGCCGGCCCCGCGGGCGCGCCGCGCCTCCCACGCGCGCCGCGCAGCGCTCGCCCGCTCGAAGAGCGCGGCAAGGCCGGCGGCATCGCCGTCGGCGACGAGCGCCCGCATGTCGGCCAACGCCTGCGCATAGCCGTCGATCTCGGCAAGCAAGGCGTCGCGATTGGCCACCGCGATGTCGCGCCACATCTCGGGCGAGCTGCCGGCAATGCGGGTGAAGTCGCGAAAGCCGCTCGCCGCATGATCGAAGTAGGTCGCTGCATCCGGCCGCGCCGCGAGCTCCGCCACGAGCGTGAAGGCGAGCATGTGCGGCAAATGCGATACCGCGGCGAAGATCGCGTCGTGCCGTTGCGCCGGGAGCTCGCTCACGCGGGCACCGCAGGCTTCCCACATCGCCCGCACGCGCGCCACGCCATCGCGGCGGGTCTGGGCGGCGGGCGCGAGGATCACGCTGCGATTGTCGAACAACGAGGCAAAGGCGGCCGCGGCTCCCGTGTGCTCCGTGCCGGCAATGG
>CALFEY010000251.1 GCA_937958295.1 uncultured Pseudomonadota bacterium | reverse complement strand
GAGGACGATGCGCACCTCCTCCGGCGTGCGCGACCATCGCACCTGCCCCGTGGCGCTGGACAGCACGAGCGTGTCGGCGAACACGCGCGGCAGGCGTACTCGCACGTCCCGGCTGTCGAGCTTGAGCTCGCCACCGTTGTCGTCGAAGGTGAAGCGGCCGGACACGCTGTCCGCTCCGGGCACCGTCTGGCTGCCGGTGATGCCGAAGTGCGTGAACGCCCCGCTGCCGGAGAAGCTCGAGGGCTCGTCGGGCGCGCCGGTCCAGCCGAACTGGCCATTGGTCACGCTGCCGCGCAGCTCGAGGGCGAGCAGGTCCTCGCGCACCTGCTCCGGCAGCGGTAGGTGCACGGCGAGCTCCGACAGCGGCGCCATCTCCATCCGGTCGAAGGTCATGGTGCCGCCCACCACGCGTCCTTCGGGGCTCTCGTTGGCCACGATGGCGAGGTTGACCGGCAGGAGCTCCTTCCCGCCTTGGGTACGGAAGGAGAGGTCCTGCAGGCCGATCTTGCGCAGGCCCGATTGGCGCGACCACGTGATGCGGCCGCGCAGATAGTCGAGGCCGAGCTGCGGCAGCTTGGGCGTCACGTGCCCCTGCACGCCGGTCAGCTCGACGTCGGCCACCACGCGGGTGGGCATGCCGTCGGCGAAATCGGTCCACACCCGCAGCGCGCCCGCACCGGCATCCACGGGCTTCAATACCTGGACCCAGTCCCGCCATCGGGCGACATCGGCGAAGTCGAGGCGCAGGTAGAGGCTGCCGCGGGCGGCCCGCCAGTCGCGCAGCGACCCGGCCACGATCTCGCCGCGCAGGTCGAGCGGCGAGGCGAGCTCGGGCGGCGGCGAGCCCTCCAGGCCGAAGCGCAAGCCTCCTGGGCTCTGTTCGAGCTTGAACTGCACGCGCTCGAGCACGAGCGGCGGCGCCGCGCGCAGCTGGTCGATCCACGTGACCTTGGCATCGGTGACGACGACCTCCCGCTGCCGGCCGAGCCACTCGGCGACGGTGGGATCGGCCGCGTGGGCGTCGGGGTCGAACTCGATGCCGGCGATGTGGAAGCGCCCCTCGGCGTCACGCCGGATGGCGAGCTCCGGCCGGTCGATGGCGAGCGACTTCAGGCGCACGTCCAGGGCCAGCACGGACGTCCAGGCCACCACGAAGTCCACCCGGGGCAGGAGCAGCAACGTGGGCGTCCCGGGCTGGGCGCGATTGCGAATCGCCACGTCGGCGATCGTCACCTGCGGATTCCAGCCGTTCCAGGAGCCGCGGATAGCGCCGATGGTCAGCGGCTGGCCCACGGCTTCCGACAGCTTCGCCGCGATGGTGCCGCGGTACTCGTCGAGGCTCGGGAAGAGGAGATAGCGGATCGCGACCAGCAATCCGAGGAAGACGATCACCCCCGTGATGACGGCGGTGAAGGCGAGGCGCAGGAGGCGAAGGGCTAAGCGAGGTGCCACGAAGGAGCGTAGCCGGTCCGGTCACGGAGGGCCGACGATGGCAGGCATAATGGCTGCCCGCTCGCCTTACCTGCAGATTGTAGCCGAACGGTCACGTTCGCTCGCGTTCGCCCCGTCATGGATCTTCCGCGCGCCCTGGAGTTCAGCCGCTACGCCGCCCGTTGCGCCGCCGCGCACCCCGCTCTCGTCACGGCGGTCTCCGGGGAGCTCGACGCGCCCTTCGACGTGAACGCCGCGGCCGCCGCCCTGCCCGGGGAAGCCGCCGCGCTGGCGCCCGCCCTGCGGGCGCTGCGCCGGCAGACGTTCCTGCACACGATGCTGCGCGACCTCACCGGCCGCGCCGGCCTGGCCGAAGTGGGGGCGACCATGACCACGCTCGCCGACGCGGCCCTGCGGCACGCGGTGCGCGTGCACGACGCCGAGCTCGCCGCAGTGCACGGCGAGCCGCGCGGACAGGACAGCGGGCAACGGCAGTCGCTTATCGTGGTGGGCATGGGCAAGCTGGGCGGCGGCGAGCTCAACGTGTCGTCGGACATCGACCTCGTCTTCGTCTACCCCGAGGAAGGCGAGACGGCCGGGCCGCGCAGCATCGCCAACCGCGAATACTTCGACCGCCTGGGGCGGCGCGTGATCGCTGCGCTCAACGACGTCACGCCCGACGGCTTCGTCTTCCGGGTGGACATGCGCCTGCGGCCCTACGGCGAGAGCGGGCCGCTCACCACGTCGTTCGCCGGCCTCGAGGCGTACCTCGTCACCCAGGGCCGTGCCTGGGAGCGCTACGCCTGGCTCAAGGCGCGCGCGATCACCGGCGACGGCCACGATGGGCTGGACGAGATCGTCGCACCCTTCGTCTTTCGCAAGTATCTCGACTACGACGCCTACGAGGGCCTGCGCGACATCCACCGGCAGATCCGCGAGCAAGGCGCCCGGCGCGATGCGCAGGCGAACGTCAAGCTCGGCGACGGCGGCATCCGCGAGATCGAGTTCATCGCGCAGGCGATGCAGATCGTGCGCGGCGGCCGCGAGGCCGACCTGCGGGTAAGGGGCACCCTGCCGGCGCTCGACGTGCTCGGCGCGCGCGACCTCCTGCCGCGGTCGTCCGTGGCAGCGCTGCGTGACGCGTACGTGTTCCTGCGCAACGTCGAGCACCGCCTGCAGTACCGTGACGACGCGCAGACGCACCGGCTGCCGTCCGACCCGGGCGAACAGGCGTGGCTCGCGGAGGCCATGGGGCTCGCCCCGCCGGACTTCGCGGCAGCGCTGGCGGCCCATCGTGGCCAGGTCTCGTTCACGTTCGGCCAGACCTTTGCGGACACGGGAGGCGGGACCGCCGGCCCGGCCACTGCCCACCGCACCTACGCCGACCTCTGGCGCGACCCCATCCTCGAGCTGGAGGCCGCCGACTGGCTGCGCGACGCCGGCTTCGCCGATCCGCCGGCGCTCGTGGCCACCTTGGCGCGCGCCCGCGCCTCGGCCCGCTACCAGCAGCTGCCCGGCGCGTCGCGCGACCGCTTCGACGTGCTGCTGCCGCGCCTCCTGGCGGTGGCCACGGAGCACCCCGGGCTCACGGGGGCGCAACCGGTGTTCGAGCGGCTCTTGTCGCTGCTCGAGACGGTCGCGCGGCGCAGCGCCTACCTCGCGCTCGTGATCGAGCACCCACCCCTGCTCCCGCGCCTGGCCAACCTCATGGGCGCATCCGCGTGGGCGGCCGAGTACCTCACCCGCTATCCCGTGCTGCTCGATGAGCTCCTCGACGCCGAGTCGCTGTTGGCGGAGCCGTCGTGGGACGAGTGGCGCACGGAGCTCGCGCGCCAGCTCACCCTGCGCCCCGACGATGCCGAGCACCAGATGGACGTGCTGCGCCACTTTCGCCACGCGCAGACCTTCCGCCTGCTCGCGCAGGACCTCGCTGGGCGACTCACCGTGGAGCGTCTCGCCGACCACCTCTCGGCGCTGGCCGACGTGGTGCTGGAGGGCGCGCTCGCCGCGTGCTGGGCCCACCTGCGCGGGGCCACCGCGCCGCCGCCGCGCTTCGCGATCATCGGCTACGGCAAGCTCGGCGGGAAGGAATTGGGCTACGTCTCCGACCTCGACATCGTCTTCCTCTTCGACATCCCCGCCGAAGACCCCGATGCCGACACGCTCGAGGTCGCGTACACGCGGCTCGCGCAGCGGCTCAACACTTGGCTCACGAGCACTACGCCGGCCGGACCGCTCTACGACACCGATCTGCGACTGCGGCCCGACGGTGCCAAGGGCCTGCTCGCGTCGAGCCTGCGCGGCTTTATCCGCTACCAGCGCGAACAGGCGTGGGTGTGGGAGCACCAGGCCCTCACCCGCGCGCGCTTCGTGGCCGGCGACGCGGAAGTGGGCGCGGCCTTCGAAGCGGAGCGCTGCGCGATCCTCACCCACGCCCGCGACCCCGCCAAGCTCGTGGCCGAGGTGGTGGCCATGCGTCGCCGCATGCACACGGGCCATCCCAATCCAACGCCGCTGTTCGACCTCAAGCACGATCCGGGCGGCATGGTGGACATCGAGTTTACGGTGCAGTGCCTGGTGCTGGGCCATGCCCACGCGCACGCGATCCTCACGCGCAATGCCGGCAACATCGCGTTGCTGCACTTCGCCGGGGACTTGGGGCTCGTACCGTCCGCGCTCGCGCACGAAGTCGCCGACGCCTATCGCGACTACCGGGCCATGCAGCACAAGATCCGGCTCACCGGCGCCGGCCAAGCGCGCGTCGAGCCCGCGCCCTACGCGTCACGGCGCGCGGCCGTGGCGGCCCTGTGGGCGCACGTGTTCGGCGGCCGCTGGGACGAGCCCCCCGCCTCTTAGCGCGCGCCAGAGGGCCTATCCGTCGAGGTCGAAGTGCGCGGCGTCGAGCTCGCTTGCCGCGAGCCGGCGCATCACCGCCCGCCACGCGGCTTCGGCGGCGGGTCCTTCGGCCTCGAAGATGGCGGCGAACTGCGCCCGCTGCAGGGCAGACAGGCGCCCTTCCAGCTTGCGTCCTTCCGGCGTGAGCGAGAGGAGCTTCACGCGACCATCCCCGGGCGGGCGGGTGAAGGTGATGAGCTTCTGGGCGTACAGGTCGCGCAACGGGCCGTTGAGCGCCTGCTTGCTCACGCCGAGCGTGCGCAGGAGCGCCGTAACCGAGGGCTGCGGCAGGCGCAGCACGAAGTGGAGGATGCGGTGATGCACCCGCGATAGGCCGCGCGCGGCCAGGAGCGCGTCCGGCCGCGCGGTCATGGCGCGGAAGGCGAAGTGGGTGAGCTCGACCGCCGCATCGAGCTCGCGCCGGCGATTTAGGTCAATCATGTTGACATTTTCCCGCGGCGTCCGGAGAATCGAAACAAGGTCAATGATATTGACTCATTTCGACTGATTGTGCCCGTCCCGCCGGCGCCGCGCAAGCGCCCCGGGCGGCGGGCGGGCGTCGCGCCGGATCGGATAGAATTGCCGGCTCGGAAAACTAGAACGAACCTTGGAGAGAATCGCCATGTCGATGGCCGACCGCGACGGATGGATCTGGTACGACGGCAAGCTCGTGCCCTGGCGCGATGCCAACACGCACGTCCTCACCCACACCCTGCACTACGGCATGGGCGTGTTCGAGGGCGTGCGCTGCTACAACACCGCCGATGGCCCGGCGATCTTCCGGCTGCGCGATCACACCAACCGCCTGTTCAACTCGGCGGCGATCTACCAGATGAAGATCCCGTACACGCGCGAAGAGATCGAGGCCGCCCACGTGGCCTGCGTGCGCGAGAACAAGCTCGAGTCGTGCTACATCCGGCCCATCGCGTTCTACGGCTCCAATGCCCTGGGCGTGGCGGCCAAGTCCAACCCGGTGCGCGTGGCCATCGGTGCATGGCCGTGGGGCGCGTACCTCGGCAACGACGCCATCGAAAAGGGCATCCGGGTCAAGACGTCGTCGTATACGCACCACCATCCGAACATCACGATGTGCAAGGCCAAGGCGGTGGGCAACTACACCGTCTCGATCCTGGCCAACCAGGAAGCGCTGCACGACGGCTACGAAGAGGCCATGCTCCTCGATCCCACCGGCTTCGTGTGCCAGGGATCCGGCGAGAACGTGTTCATCGTCCGCGACGGCGTGCTCGCCACGCCCGACCTCGGCAGCGGCGCGCTCGACGGCATCACGCGGCAGAGCATCATCACCATCGCGCGCGAGCTCGGCATCCCCATCGAGGAGCGCCGCATCTCGCGCGACGAGGTGTACATCGCCGACGAGGCGTTCTTCACCGGCACCGCCGCCGAAGTCACGCCGATCCGCGAGCTCGACAACCGCCCCATCGGCAGCGGCGTGCGCGGCCCCGTCACCCAGAAGCTCCAGGCCATCTACTTCGACGTGGTCAACGGCCGCGATGCATCAAAGAGGCACTGGCTGACGAAGGTCACCCGATGAGCACTCCGGCGCAGGACGCCATGGTGCCCGTCACCGTACAGGCCAAGGACCTGCCGGTGTTCTGTCCCAACAAGGCCATGCCGCTGTGGTCGTCGCACCCGCGGGTATTCCTCGATATCGCCCCCACCGGCGAAGTGATGTGCCCTTATTGCGGCACCCGCTACGTCCTGCAGGGCGGACCGCTGCCCGGCGCCCACTAGGCGCCGCGCGACCCCGTGGCCGGCGAACGCATCCTCATCGTCGCGCCGAGCTGGGTCGGCGACGCCATCCTCTCGGAGCCCCTGGTCGCGCTCCTGCGCGACCCCTTCGAGGACCCCATCGTGGATGTACTGGCGCCGCCGTGGTGCGCGCCGGTGTACGCCCGGATGCGCGGCATCCGCCGCATCGTGGAGAGTCCCTTCGGCCACGGCAAGCTCGACCTCGCCGCCCGGCGCCTTCTGGCGCGCGACCTCGCCGGCGAGGGCTACACCCATGCCTTCGTGCTGCCCAACTCGTGGAAGTCGGCGCTCGTGCCGTTCTTCGCCCGCATCCCCAAGCGCGTGGGCTATCGCGGGGAGGCGCGCTGGGGCCTGCTGACGGACGCCCGGTCGCTCGACGAGCGGGCGATGCCGCGTCTGGTGGACCGCTTCGCCGCGCTGGCGGTCCCCAAGGGCGCCCTGGTCCCGATGCCGTCGTCTCCCACGCTCGTGCCCGACGCCGCGAATCGGGCGGCCGCGATGCGCGCGCTGCACCTCAAGACCGACCGGCCCGTCGTGATCCTGTGTCCCGGCGCGGAATACGGCCCCGCCAAGCGCTGGCCGCCCAACCAGTTCGCCGAACTGGCCGCCATGTTCCTCAACGACGGACTGCAGGTGTGGATCGTGGGCTCGGCCAACGACCGCATGGCTGCCGACGGCGTACGCAATTCGCTGGGCGACAACGTGCACAAGGTGCGCGACCTGACCGGCCGCACGGATCTCGGCACCGCCATCGACATCCTGTCCGCCGCCTCGCTCGTGGTCTCGAACGATTCCGGGCTCATGCACGCGGCTGCCGCGGTCGGCGTGCACGTGCTGGCCCTGTTCGGCTCGTCGTCGCCGGTCTACACCCCGCCGCTGTCGCCGCTCGCCCAGGTGGCCCGCATCGACATCGCGTGCAGCCCCTGCTTCAAGCGCGAGTGCCCCCTCGGCCACTTCCGCTGCATGCGGGAGCTGAAGCCGCCGATCGTCTACAATCTGGCCCGCACCGCCCTGCCCGCCTACATCCCGCCCGACCTGCGCCGCTACTAGGGTCACCCACCGCTCCCCCATGGCCAAGGCCCGCACGCCTCCGATCTTCACCTCGCCGCACGACGCCTCGGTGGCGTTCTACCAGGCGTTCGAGGCGCAGGACATCGACGCCATGATGGCCACCTGGGCCGACGACGAGGAGATCGTGTGCGTACATCCCGGCGGCGCGCGGGTGGTGGGCTACGACGCCGTCCGCACGGCGTGGGAGCAGATCTTCAGCGGCGACGCCAAGCTCCGCTTCCGCCTCGAGCACGTGGTGGCCATGGATACCGTGGGGCTCGCCATGCAGTCGGCCATCGAGCAGGTCTACTCCGCCGACGGCACCGCCCGCGGCGCGGCGGCTGCCACCAACGTGTTCATGCGCACGCCCTCCGGCTGGCGCATCGTCTGCCATCACGCCTCGCCGGTCACGGCGGTAGTGATGCCCGCATCGTCGGGGCCCCTGCACTAGGCGGCAACGACCGCGCGTGGAAGTAGAGGCCGAAGACCGCGTACACGAGCGTCAAGAGGCCGGTCTGGGACAGCATCCCGCTCACCGTGAAGTAGAGCAATAGGGCGCTCCACGCCCCGGCGTGCAGCGCATTGGCGAAGCGCCAGCCCGGCACCCAAAGCGCGCGGACCAGGATGGCCAGAAGCCCGGCGGTGGCGGGCACGCCGAGCTCGGTCAGGAACTCGATCCAGATGTTCTCGTGCTTGGCCGCGACCTTGCCCTCCACGTCGAGCTTGTTGCGGCCCGGCAGCTCTGCGTCGAAGCGGGTCCACACGTAGGTCTCGTACGCGCGAGGGCCGACGCCGAACCAGGGATAGCGCGCGAACACCGCGAGACCCATTTCCCCGATCATTAACCGGTCGCGGATCGACGTGGACTCGAGCGCGCCGCCGGCGTAGCGCGCCAGGCGGTCGGCGCCGCTCAGGGTCCCGCCATCGCGCGAGGGCAGCGGCACGAGCAGCGCCGCGATGGCGAGCGGCGCCGCCACCACCAGCGCGGGCAAGAGCGGCCGCGCCCGGCGCAGCAGCAGCAGCACGAACACGAGGCCTCCGGCCAGGAGCCACGCGATCTTGGCCGTGGACATGGCGAGGACGAAGAGGATCGCGGCGAGCACCGCGAGCTGCGCGCGCGACAGCGTCCCCGCCACCACGAGCGGGACCAGCAGGAAGGTGTAGATGGCGAGGAAGTGCGGCCAGCCGGACGCCCCGTTCAGACGATAGACGCCGAGGTGGACCTGCGGATCGAGGATGGGATGGTCGAGCAGAAAGATCGCCGCGAACTGCACGAGCCCGGACGTCGCGACCAGCGCCGTACCGATCGTGGCCGCGCGGCGCACTTCGCGCTCGCCGAAGCGCTGCGCTTGCGCGAAGGCATACACCGTGAGCACGGTGACGCCGTCGAAGCCCAGCCACGCGAGCCACAGCAGGGAGCTGCGCAGGTTGTGCGAAAGCGCCACGGACACGAGGATGGGCAAGAGCACCAGCCACGGCCAGCGCGGCAGCCGCGCCAGGGCGTCGCGCGCCACCGCCAGCATCTCGCGCGGACCGAACAGCCACAGTCCCAGCACGAAGGCGTAGCCGACCTTGACCTTGATCCCCCCCAGGTCAAGCGCCAGGTGATCGGCGGTGAGAAGGAAGAGCGTGACACCGAGCCACGCAACGGCCGCCGCCGGCATGCCGTGCGGTGCATCCGGCCGGTTCATCATTTCGGCACCGCAAGGCGGAGGAGCAGCGACACACCGCCGATGAGGGCGGCGATGATGCCCTGGAGGCCGATGACGATGCCGAGCAGGATCGCCTTCTCGGGCGGCACGCCGAATGGCGCCAGTAGCACCAGGTAGCCGGCTTCGCGCACCCCCCAGCCGGCGAGGGTGAGGGGCACCATCGTCAGCAGCATTACGAGGGCCGTGCCGAAGACGATGATGCTCGCGGGCACGTCGATCTCCAGCGCGCGCGCGACGACGAGAGCCCCGCAACCGGCGAGCGTGTGGCCGACAAGCGCCGTGGAGAGGCACAGTCCGGCATCGCCGCGCGTGATGCGCAGGCGCGCGAGGCGCGCGACGACCGAACGCAGCATGCGTGGCCGACGCGGCATCCATCCGCCCGCCGCGCGCATGGCCCCGGCGCCGAGCACGACCAAGGCAACGACCCCCGCCGCGAGCGTCGCCGCGATCACCGCCAGCCACGCGCGCGCATCGGCCACCGTCCAGAGCAAGGCCACGGCCACGCTCGCCAGGCACGCGGCCCCGAGCACGCCGTAGAGCCGATCCGCCAGCACGGAGGTGATGGCATCGCCCAGCAACACGCCCCACTCGCGCCAGCGGGCCACGCGCAGGGCATCGCCGCCCACGAACGACGGCAGGACCTGGTTCACGAACAGGCCCTCGGAATAGGCGAAGAAGCTCGGCGCGAGCGGCGGCCGCTGCGGCAGGTGGCGGCCGAGCCACGCCCAGCGCCAAGTGTTGACGCCCGTCTGAATCACCGTGAAAGCCGCCGCCACGAGCGCCGCAAGCGCCAGTCCCGGCGTGGCGGCCGCCAGCATCGCGGCCGGATCGACCTGGCGCGCGATGAGGACGAAGATGCCCACGACCACGGCGAGGCGCAGGACGAACAGGGCAAGCGTGCGCACGGAGATCATGCCGGGGCGTGGACGGCGGCCGCCGGACTACCGCTTGCGCGCCACGAAGAGCTTGATGTCGCCGAGCGCGACGGGCACGAGCGACGGCGACGGCAGGACCGCGGCAATCCCGCGCAGAGACGCGGCCAACGGCCGCGGCAAGGACGGCGCGATGCCGCGCAGTGCGTAGGCCGCACGCGCGTAGTGGCGATAGGGCGACACGTGCACGAGCTCGAAGCCATGGCACGACAGCATATCGGCAACGGTGGCGCGGTCGAAGTACACGATATGCATGTCCATGAGCCATGGCCAACGGGTGCGCAGCGCGCGGGCGTAGACGGAGGATACGTCGAGCGTGGACAGGCACAGCGTGCCGCCCGGGGCGAGCATGTCGGCGCACGCCGCGACGAAGCGATGGGGATCGCGGACGTGCTCGAGCACGTCCCATGCCGTCACCACGTCGTAGGGCGGCGCTAAGGCGGCGCGGCACGTCTGGAGCTCGCCGGTGAGCACGTTCTGGCCCAGCGTGTCGCGCGCGTACGCGGCGGCCCAGCGCGAGGGCTCCACGCCGGTCGCAGTCCACCCCCGCCGGGTCGCCTCGGCCACGAACAGCCCGCAATAGGCACCCACGTCGAGAAGGCGCCCGGGCGCGGATGGCAGCTGCGCTGCGATCCGGTCGAACGCATGGTGGAATGTCCGCGCGCGCGCCGTCGCGTTGGCAAGATAGTCTGGATCCTCCACGTCGGCGTAGCGTGCCTCGAGGTCGGCAGGCACGAGGCTCGCCGGCACCTGCTCGAGTCCGCAGCGCAGGCACACGTACACCGGCGGGTAGCGGCGCGTGCCGACCGCCGTGCATCGATACGCTGCCGAAGGCGCGGGGGCCGGTGTACCCGTGACGTCAGGCGCGCTGCCGAAGTGCTTCATCGCCAGGACGCGATCGCCGCACGCCACACACGCATCGCTTGCCGGAACATCCGGCTCGCGCGTCTGCCCACGCAGCAGTCGGCGCGCCATGAGCTTCGCGAGGTCGATTGCGCTCCACAGCACTTGCATGCGCGGGATCTTGGAGGCACCGTGCGTGCGGTCGACGAAGTGGATCGGTACCTCGCGCAGCTCGACACCCGCGCCGCGCAGGCAGCGGATGAGCTCCACGCCGTAGCTGTAGCCGCTCGCCGCCACCATCCGCAGCGGCAGCCGGCGCAGCGTGTCCACGTCGAACACGCGAAAATACGTGGTGAGCTCGCGCAGGCGCGTCCCCACGGCAATGCGCGCCGCGACGTTGCCGAGTCGGCTCACCGCATTGCGATAGCCCGTGTAGTCGCTGCGCCCTCCTGCGCAATAGCGCGAGCCGGTGACGAACGTGCCCGGACCATGAGCCGCAAGGAGCGCGGGAATCGATGCCGGGCTATGGGAAAAATCCGCGTCCATGGTCACGAGCGTGCGGTAACCCTCGCGCATCGCATATAGGAGGGCGTACTTGTGCGCACTGCCGATGCCGAGCTTGCGCGGCCGCTTCACGCAGCGCAGCTGCGGATGAAGTTGCCGCTTCTCCTCGAGGACATCCCAGGTGCCGTCGGGCGAGTTGTCGTCCACGACCAGTAGATCGGCCGCGGGAGCCACCGCCACGATCTGGTCGATGAGCGGGCCGATGTTGGCGCGCTCGTTATAGGTCGTGGTGAAGATGAGCGTGTTCGACGACATGAGCCTTTGGCGCTTTTGAGGGTGGCAGGCCCGGGTCCTCGCGCATAGTAACCGTTGATTGCCAAGCGTTCTCGATTGCCCCAAACTCCGCCGCGTCCAAACGCACGACATCCCTCGCACACCACATGAGTCTTGCCTTGACCCCGTCGACCGCCCGCCACTCCCGCGGCGACGGCCTTCCCCGATCGTCCATGCCCTTCTCCGCAACGTGGACGATCGCGGCGGTGGCGGCCTTCGCAGTGGGCGTGCTCTACCAGTTCTGGCCCGTGTTCCGTAGCGGCCTCGCACTCGTCCCCGGCGACCTTGGCGACGCGCGCTTCATCCAGGCGCTGCTGGAACACTGGTTCCAGGTCGTCAAGGGCAATGCCGCGTGGCGCGATCCGCCGTTCTTCCATCCCGCGCCCGGCGTGCTCGGCTACAGCGACGGACTTCTTTTCTATGCGATTCCCTACGTCTTGCTGCGGCTCGCGCGCCTGGGGCCGGTCACCGCGTACGTTGCAACGCTGTGCGTGATCTTCGCCATTGGCTACGCCAGCGCCCTGTGGTTCCTGCGCCGCATCGTGGGCCTCGGCGCCGGCATCGCGATCGTGGCCGCGCTCACCTGGGTGTTCTCCAACATCGCGCAGCTCAAAGGCATGCACGTCAACCTGTACGCGGTGGGCTTCGTGCCGATCGCCCTCGGGCTCGCATGGCGGTTCGTGGCGGCGCTCGCGCAGGGACGGGGCTTCAACCGCGCGGGGGTGGCGCTGGCGATCTTCATCCCGCTGCTGCTCTACACGAGCTACTACATGGGGTGGTTTGCGGTCTTCCTCCTCATCTTGTGGGGCGGCGCGTTCGGCGTCCAGCAGTTCGCCTGCCGCCGGCAGCAGGCCCGCGGTTTTATCGCACGTGCCGTGGCCGCCCGTGCCGGCCTCGCGGGCCTCGGCGTGGTCTTCGTTGTGGCGCTCGTGCCCTTCCTCCTGACCTACATTCCCGTCTATCGCACGCAGACGGGCCGGCTATGGGCGGAAGTGGTCACGCTTCTGCCCACCATCGCGGACTTCGTGAACGTCGGCACCACCAACGTCGTGTGGGGCGGGCTCGGCGAGGCCATCGCTCGCTCGGGCCGCGAGATCGGCAACGAGCTCGTGCTGGGCTTCCCACCCGGATTGATCGTGGTGTTCCTCGTCGTGCTCGCCCTCTATGCCACCCGGATGGTGAAGGCCTGCCATACGAAGGACACCGACTTCACGACGGTAGACACGGCGATCACCTGCTTCGCCCTGCTCGTTCCCCTGTGCTGGCTCGCCATGCTGAGGGTGGGCGATTCGTCGCTGTGGGCACTCATCTACTCGTTCGTGCCGGGCGCCGGCGCCGTTCGCGCGGTGTTCCGCCTGCAGATGATCCTGCACCTCGTGATGCTCGCGCTCATCGGCCTCGCCCTGGAGCGTGCATGGCGCACGCCGGGACGACGGCCGCTGGTATGGGCCGTGCTCGCATTGCTGATCGTGGAGCAGCTCAACTTCGGTCGCGTGGTCTACGATGCGCGCGCCGACGCGGTCCGCGCCGCGACCATCGGTCCTCCGCCCGCCGCCTGCCGGTTCTTCGCGATCGCCCCCAACGGCATTCCGCCGCGACGGGATCATCCGACCATCCTGCAGATCGACGCGATGGAAGTGGCGCGCCGCTTCCGCATTCCCACCATCAACGGCTACTCGTCGCTCATCCCGCCCAAATGGGGCGATGCATTGTGGACTCCCCACCGGCCGGGCTATGCCGCCGCACTCGACGATTGGCTGCGCCGCAACGGGCTGGACGACGGCTTCTGCACGCTCGACTTCCGCGACGGCCTGTGGTGGACCCCCCTTCCCGACAACCGGTCCCTCTCCGGGCGCAATCTCGTGAGCGAGCCGCGCCAGTCGATGGAGGACGTGCTCTCCTTACGACTCGCGGGCTTTCACGACCTCGAGCGCATCGGCCGCTGGACTGACGGTCTGGCCGAGGTGGTGCCGGCGCGCCCCATCGCGGGCTCGCGGCTCACGATCGCGGGGCAAGTCATCAATCCGAAGGGCACGCGCCTCGTGCTCGGCGTGAACGGGCGGCAGGTCCTCGACCAGGTGTTGCGGCAGGGACCCTACCGCTTCGAAATTCCGCTCGACGAACCCCTCACCCGCCTGCGCATCGGCAGCACGGTGTTCGTGCCCAAGGATGAGGGCCACAGCGCGGATACGCGACGGCTCGGGATCGTGGTGGAGCGGCTCACGGTCGATCCCTAGCGCGCGCTCATCCTCGCGCGCCGCCGTCGAGCACGTCGACGACCTCGGCGAGGACGTGCTCGACGGTGATCGCCTGGATGCAGCGGCACACCGCGACCGTCGTGCTCCGGAGCTCCGGGTTGAAGCCTTCGCAAGGGCGCGCGCACGCCGCCACCCGGCATTGGCGGTGACCGGGCCCGACCGCGGCAAACTCCATCGCGACGTTGGGACGCGTGATGGCCACCACCGGGGTGCCCATCGCCGCGGCGACGTGCACCGGCGCGCTGTCGTTGCTGACCAGCACGGCGCAGGACTCGAGATACACCGCGAGCTCCATGAGGTCGAAGCGCCCGCATGCATTGCGCGCGCCCGTGTCCGCAACGATCTCGTCGGCCAACGGCGCCAGATC
>CALFEY010000250.1 GCA_937958295.1 uncultured Pseudomonadota bacterium | reverse complement strand
CAGGGCCAAAAGTTCGCCCGCCAGCTCGTCCGGGGCCGACCAGACGATCGAGAACCGCCGGCCGGGCAGCGGCAACCAGGCGAGCACGCTGCCGTCGTCGCGGAACCATTGCCGCGCGATGCCATGGTGCGATCGCTCGCAATTGAAGTGAGCGACCACTCCGGTCTGTCCGTAGCGCTTGGGCTCCGCCACGATCCCGGCGGCGTGTCGCACCCACGAGTTGAGACCGTCGGCGCCGACGAGCAGGCGGGCACTGAGCAACGTATCGGCGAGCCGCAGGATCGCCGCCTCGGCGGTGAACTGCAAGCCGACGAACGGCGCCTCGCCAAAGGACGAAACACCGGCTTCCAGGGCGGTGGCGACCAGCGCGTTGCGCAACGCGCGCTCCTCGACGATCCAGGCGAGGGCACGCTCGCCGAGGTCGTAGGCGGAGAACGCCAGTTGCGCACCGCGGTCGCCACGCACGTCCATTGCTTCGATCGGGGCGATCCGTTCCGGATCGAGCCGCTGCCACGCGCCAATGGCGCGCAGGAACGCTGCGCTGCCGGGGCTGACCGCGTACACGCGCAAATCGATGTCGTCCAGCGGCGGTTCCCCCACGCCGATGGGCGAGCCGTCGGCCAGCGCCACCCGCAGCCCCGCGCGCGCCGCGGCTGTGGCCAGGGCAAGACCCGGCAACCCGGCCCCGGCCACCACGACGTCGAAGACGGGCGCTTCCACGCTACTGCGGTGCCTCCAGCACCTCGATCACGTGATTCTGGTTAGTGTAAATGCATAGATCTCCGGCGATCGTTAGCGCTTCTTTCACGATCGCCGGCGCAGCCAATTCGCTGTGCTGCAACAGCGCGCGCGCGGCGGCCTGAGCATAGGCTCCGCCCGAGCCAATGGCCACGATGCCGAGCTCGGGCTCGAGCACGTCGCCGTTGCCGGTGATGACGAGCGACGCCTGCGCATCGGCGATGGCAAGCATCGCTTCCAGGCGCCGCAGCACGCGGTCGGAGCGCCAATCCTTGGCAAGCTCCACCGCGGAGCGCACGAGGTGCCCCTGGTGCTTCTCGAGCTTCGCCTCGAAGCGCTCGAAGAGCGTGAACGCATCGGCGGTAGCCCCCGCGAAGCCGGCCAGCACCCGATCGTGATACAGGCGCCGAATCTTGCGCGCCGTGGCCTTGATGACGATATTGCCGAGCGTCACCTGGCCGTCGCCACCGAGCGCGACGATACCGTTGCGGCGAACGGACAGGATGGTGGTGCCGTGAAAGGTTTCCATGCGCAGGGGTCGGGAGAGGAGCGCCGCGGGCGCGGCAACGGCTTACTGCGGCTTCTTGAGGAAGTGCCGCGGCGAGATGCCGATCAAGAGGAGAAGGGCGCGAACCATGGGCGACACGCCCACGATCTGCACCGCCTTGCGTTGCGATTCGACGCGATTGATGGTGTTCAAGAGCGCACCGGCGCAAACGAAGTCCACGCGCTGCACGCCGGACATGTCGATCACGATCACCGATCGCGCGACCGACTGGTCGGAGATTCGCGCCATGGCCGCCGTGCACGGCCCGGCCATCACGCCACTCCAGAGGATGGCGTCGCCGGCGGCGTCGGCGGCCGCATTTTCTTCGGCCGTGGGTGCCGCGACCTCCGCGGGAGCCACGGTCACCGGTGCGACCGGCGGCGGCTCCCAGGAAGGCGGCGACTGCTCGAAGGCCACGGCGTACTCGATCGCACGGTCGTCGAAGGCCTCCTGCTTCTGGTCGAACTGGAGGAACTCGAGGGACAGCAACCACGGGGCTTCGCCGGCGTCGCGCCCGCGACGCATCAGGATATCGAGCGCGGCGCGCACTTTCTCCGCGCGCTGGATCGCCACGTGCACGCGACGCTTGCGCGCGTAGGCCAGGGCATCGGCGAGAAGCCGCGAACCGGCGGCGTCGAAGCCCGCCACCTGCGATAGGTCCAGGCGCGCCGGCCCGCCCTTATCGAGCGTCCGGCGAAACGATTCGATCTGCGGGGCGCTTTCAGCCGTGAGCTTCCCCTGGATCACTGCATAGCCGGCACCCACGGCCTTGGGCTTGTCCACCCGCAACGGGGTGGCGGTACTGCCCTCCTCCCACGGCGGAGCCGAGCGCTCGAACTGCACGACGTACTGCAGCGCCAGCTGGTCGAACGCGTTGCGATCGTTCGCGCGCTGCAGGAGATCGAACAGGCCGAGCCAGGCGAGCGCAGAGTTGCGCGCATCCGGATCGCTCACCACGCCCTGCTCGAGCAGCGCCCGCGCGGGCTGCGCTTGGCCGCTCGCGAAGAGCAACGCCGCGTTCTCGAGCACGGCACACATGCCGGGATTGGACTGAGCGACCTCGATCGAGGTGCGGCCCGGCGACATGTCGATGAGGCTTGCGCCGGTCATCGAAGCCTCTGCCATCGGCTCGGCGCGCGGCCGGTCGGCATTGCCCCGACGGCCCTGGGCCTGCGCCTGGACGGCGATGTCGCGTGCGGACACCGGCGTGCGCGGCAAGCCTTCCATTGGCTTGGCGGACGGCTTGGCGTCGGTTTTCTTGGCGGGTGGTTTGCTGAAGAGGGCCATGCCGGGAACGGGCGCGCCATGCAGGCGACCCGGTCGGGCTTTAAGAATCGATTATGTCGCGTTGGAGGAGTGGCCGCAAACCGCGCGTTGGCTTGCTGGCGTCCGCGCGCGGGCGGCGGCCGGTAATCCGCGGCATCCGTACGAGGATGCCGCGGCGAGAATCGCCTAGCCCAGGTTCTGGTTGGCGAAGTCCCAGTTGAGGAGCTTGTCGATCACGGCGTCGACGTAGGCTGCGCGCTTGTTCTGCTGGTCGAGGTAGTAGGCGTGCTCCCAGACGTCGATGGTAAGCAACGGCTTCAGGCCCTTGGTGAACGGCACTTCGGCGTTGGGCGTCTTGACGATCTTGAGCGCGCCGCCCTCCTGCACGAGCCAGCCCCAACCGGAGCCGAACTGCGACACCGTGGTGGCCGACAGTTCCTTCTTGAAGGCGTCGTAGCCGCCGAAGGCGGTGTCGATGAGGCCGGCGATCTTGCCGGTGGGCTTGCCGCCACCGCCCGGCTTCAGGCTATTCCAGTAGAACGTGTGGTTCCAGACCTGCGCCGCATTGTTGAAGATGCCGGCCTTGTCGGCCTTGCCGGCGGTCTCGGTGATGATCTTCTCGAGCGTGGCGTTCTCGAAATCGGTGCCCTTGACGAGATTGTTCAGGTTGTCGACGTAGGTCTTGTGGTGCTTGCCGTAGTGGAACGAGATCGTGTTGGCGGAAATGACGGGCTCGAGGGCGTTCTCGGCCCAGGGAAGAGGCGGAAGCGTGAACATGGCTGGGTTCTCCTGGCAATGGCGGGGGAGGGCCATTGTAAACAAGCCGGAGCGCGCGCGAGGATTAACCGTGCGACATGGCCCCTCGGCGATCGGCCAGGGAGGACGTGCAGGACGCCCCGAGCCGCGTCCGTGCCCGGACTTGCTACGGAAATCGTGGGCTCCGCCCGCGATTTCCGCTGATCAGCCTCTACGTCAGGCTGCCGGCGTCCAGGATTTTTCCGAGGAGTGCGGCCGTCAGGCCTCGCACTCCTTCTCGCTTATCTACATCAATCCCCGTACAGCTTCTGGACGCGCTCCCGCCGCTCCTGCGCTTCCAACGACAGCGTGGCGGTGGGCCGCGCGATCAGGCGCGCAACGCCGATGGGCTCGCCGGTCTCGTCGCACCAGCCGTAGGAGCCGTCCTCGATGAGGCGCAGCGACTTCTCGACCTTTTTGAGGAGCTTCCGCTCGCGATCGCGGGTGCGCAGCTCGAGCGTGTATTCCTCCTCGAGCGTGGCCCGGTCGGAGGGATCAGTGGTGATCTCGTTCTCGCGCAGATGCTCGCCGGTGTCATCGGCGTTCTGAAGAAGCTGGTCGCGCAGGTCGAGAAGCTTCTTCTTGAAAAAGGCGAGCTGCGCCTCGTTCATGTAGTCCTTCTCGGGCGCCTTGAGGATTTCCTCCTCGGTGAGCTCGCGGACCTTCTTGACGGCGGTTGCGGTTTTGGTGGCCATGCTTCTGTCCATCACGATGGGCCGCGGCGGCACCGGTCGAAGTGCCTGCGGTTAATCCGCGCCCAAAAGTAAATTGAGCATTATAACCCGGATCGTCAGGGGGCGCTATTGCGTCGACCCGAGGCCAGCGAAGGGCTGCCTGGGGCGGAAATGACGCCTGCCCCGCCCCTATAATTTCAGCCGAGGCCTCCATGACGACATCGATCACCCGCCTGACCCTGCCGCGTCCCGACGACCTGCACGTGCACTTCCGCGATGGCCCCGTCCTGGCCCACGTGGTGCCTGCCACCGCCCGGGAGTTCGGCCGCGCCATCGTCATGCCAAACCTCCGCCCCCCGGTCACCAGCGTGGCGGCGGCAGGCGCATACCGTGAGCGCATCCTTGCGGCGGTGCCGCCGGGGCTCGCCTTCGAGCCGCTCATGACGCTTTATCTGACCGACAACACCCCCGTAACGGAAGTGGCGGCTGCCAAGGCCTCGGGCTTCGTCCACGCGTTCAAGTATTACCCTGCAGGGGCCACCACCAACTCCGACTCGGGCGTAACCGCGCTTTCCCAGGTGTACCCGGTGCTGGCGGCGATGGAGAAGCACGGCGTGGCTCTTTGCCTGCATGGGGAAGTCACCGATCCCGACGTCGACATGTTCGACCGCGAGCGCGTGTTCGTGGACACGCTGCTGCCGCAGATCGTGCGCGATTTCCCTGGCTTGCGCATCGTGCTGGAGCACCTCACCACCCGCGAAGCGGTGGATTTCGTGCGCGCCACGGCCCAGGTGGCCGCCACGATCACGCCGCAACACCTGCTGTGGTCGCGCAACGCGCTCTTCGCCGGCGGGCTGCGGCCCCATCTGTACTGCCTGCCCATCCTCAAGCGCGAGACGCACCGGCAAGCGCTGGTGGCGGCAGCCACCTCCGGCGATCCGCGGTTCTTCCTCGGCACCGACTCGGCGCCTCACGCACGGCACACCAAGGAGGCCGCCTGCTGCGGCGCCGGCTGCTACTCGGCGCCGGTGGCACTTCCACTGTATGCCGAGGTGTTCGAGGCCGTGGGGGCGCTCGACAAGCTCCCCGATTTTGCGAGCCGCTTCGGCGCGCGGTTCTATGGCCTGCCGCCCGCCACGGGAACGGTCACGCTCGTGCGCGAGGCGTGGACGCCCGAAGCCTCGTACCCGCTCGCCAACGACACCATCGTGCCATTGCGCGCCGGCGAGACCATCGCCTGGCGCGTGAGCGAGCGCGTGCTGCAATGAGTAAACCGAAGCGCAGCCGATAAGCCGGGTTCTGTTACGGCGCATCGTTGTCGATGCGCTATGGCCGTCATTCCTCTAGGCGCCGCGTTGCCGCGACGCTCGTGCCACCTACCCGCGGACTCGGCGAGCAGCTTCAATGTCCGCTTACTTGGTGTTGCTCCGGATGGAGGTTGCCGCGTTTCACCCGCCGGCCTTGCGGCCGGCGACTCGTCTCTGTGGCCCTATTCCTCGCCTTGGGCCGTCGCGAACGACGGCTTATAGCGGCGGGGCGTTACCCCGCATCCCGCTCTGTGGAGCCCGGACTTTCCTCCACCCGCGATAAAGCGGGCAGCGACGGTCTGGCTGGCTTCGGAGGCGCAATTCTACGCGAACCGCCGGAACGCGCCGCATGCGTGGCAATCGGCGTCCGGAAGCGCCCGGCCTGATCCACCGAATGCAGGGTGCCCGGCTACCGGCGCGACGGCGCCGCGATGTGCTCGCGCAGGAGCGTCTTCAAGACCTTGCCCGTGTTGTTCTTGGGCAGGCCCTCCACGAATACATACGCCTTGGGCCGCTTGAAGCGCGCGATCTGCGCGAGGCACAGCGCATCGAGGGCGGCCTCCAGGCGTGCGGCGGCTTCGCCACGGGGCACGCCGCCGTGCGCCACCACGCAGGCCACGACCTCTTCGCCCCAGTCGGCGTGCTCGCGACCCACCACGGCGACCTCCGCGACGTCGGGCGAGCGCAGGAGCGCCTCCTCCACCTCGCGCGGATAGATGTTGGACCCGCCGCTGATGATGAGGTCCTTGCTGCGGTCCTTGAGCGTGACAAAGCCATCGGCGGCGAGCACGCCAAGGTCGCCGGTGTGCAGCCAGCCGTTGGCGAGCGCACGCGCCGAGGCCTCCGGGTTGCGCCAGTAGCCGCGCATCACGGTGGGACCGCGCACCAGCACTTCCCCGACGTCGCCCTCCGGCAGCGCGGCATCGTCGGCCCCGGCCACGCGCACCTCGATGCCGGCCTGCGCGCAACCCACCGAGGCCACGCGGACGTCGTCGCCCTGGTCGATCGCCGCGCGCAACAGGTGGCGGTCCATCGCCGTGATGGTCATCGGCGACTCGCCCTGGCCGTAGATCTGCGCGAGGCGCGGCCCGAGCTGCGCAAAGGCCTCCTTGCAATCGGCCACGTACATCGGTCCGCCGCCGTACACGATGCACTTCAGGCGCTGCAGGAGATCGTCGCGCGCGAGGCTGCCCGCCGCCACCATCCGCTTCAGCATGGTCGGCGCGGCGAAGAAGAGCGCGCCGTCGAAGGCACCGACGAGCGACGCGATCTCCGCCGGATCGAAGCCGCCCGACTCGGGCACGACGTTGACCGCGCCGCGCGCGACGTGCGGGATCACGTACAGTCCCGACCCGTGCGACAGCGGCGCGGGATGCAGGATCGCGTCGCCCGGCGCGATCGCCTCCACGTCGGACAGGAAGCACTGCCCCATGGCGAAGAGGTTGCCGTGGGTGATCTCCACGCCCTTGGGCCGGCCCGTGGTGCCGCTCGTGTAGAAGAGCCACGCGGGGTCGTGGTACGCCACCGGCGTGATCGGCGCTGACGGCTCGCCGACGGCCAGCGCCTCGTGCTCGGCGGCGTCGAGCGTCACCACGCGCTCGAGGGACGCCGTGGCCGGGATCGCCGCGGCCCACGCGGCATCGGCGAAGGCCCAGCGCGCGCCACTGTCGGTGAGCACGAACTCGAGCTCCTTCACGTGCAGCTTGGCGTTCACCGGCACGGCCACGAGCCCGGCGATCCAGCAGGCGAACAGGGTCTCGATGTACGCGGGCACATTGCGCGACACGAGCACCACCCGATCGCCGGCGTGCAGCCCGGCCGCCTGCATGCGCGAGGCGAGCGCACGCGCCCGGCGTGCGAGCGCGGCGTAGTCGTGGCGCACGCCGGTGCCCTGCGCCACGGCGGGCAGCCGCGGCCAGCGCTGCGCGGTGCGCGCGAGGAGTGTGGCGATGTTGGCGGTGGGCTGCGGCACGCTGTCAGTGGCGCCTCCGCCGCGCGTCCTTCACGATTTCGCGCGCGGCATTGCGGCCGGGAATGCCCGTCACGCCGCCGCCCGGGTGCGCACCGGAGCCGCACAGGTACAACCCGCGCACCGGCATGCGATAAGCGGCGCTGCCGAGCACGGGGCGGGCGCTGAAGAGCTGGTCGAGCGTGAGCGCGCCATGGAAGATGTCGCCGCCCACGAGGCCGAACTCGCGCTCGAGATCCAGCGGGGAGAGGATGCGCCGGCCGAGCACGCTGGCGGCGAATCCCGGGGCAAAGCGATCGACCGTGGCCACCATGAGGTCGGCCACCTCCTCACGCGCATCGTCCCAGGTGCGGCCGGGCTGCACCGACGGCAGGTCCGGGTGCACGTGCTGGCAGAAGAGGCTCGCCACGTGCATGCCCGGCGGGGCGAGCGAGTCGTCGACCGTGGAAGGGATGAGCGCCTCCACGATGGGGGCGCGCGACCAGCCGGTCGTCTTTGCATCGAAGAACGCGCGCTCCATGTAATCGAGCGAAGGGGCCATGATGATGCCGCTGCTGTGGTGCGGCTGGGGTGTGGCACCGGGCAACACCGCGAAGTCGGGCAGCGCGCGCAGCGCCACGTTCATGCGGAAGGTGCCCGAGCCGCAGCGATACGCCGCCATGCGCGCGCGGAAGTCGTCGGGCACGTGCTCGGGCGCCACGAGCTTGCCGAAGAGGAGCTTCGGGTTGACGTTGGCCACCACGCGCGCCGCAGCGATGACGTCGCCGTTGGCGAGCTCGACGCCCGTGGCCCGTCCCCCCTCGACGCGCACCTGCGCCACCGGCGAGCGCGTGCGGATCGTCACGCCGCGTGCGATGCATTCCTTGGCCATCGCCTGCGTGATCGCGCCCATCCCGCCCACGGCGTGTCCCCACTGGCCCGGCTTGCCATTGACCTCGCCGAACACGTGATGGAGGAGCACGTACGCCGACCCCGGCGTGTAGGGGCTCGCGAAGTTGCCCACCACCGCATCGAAACCAAAGGCCGCCTTGATCGGCGCGCTCTCGAACCAGCGGTCGAGGACGTCGCCGGCGCTCTTGGCCATGAGATCGAGCAGGTCGCGGCGGGCGGACAGGTCCAGCGCGCGAAAGCCCTTGCTGGCGCGCAGCAGGTCCAGGGCAAAGGCCACGTCGTGTGCGGTGCCGGCGGTCACGTTGGGCGGAGTCACGCCGAGCAGGCCGCGCAGGATGGCCGCCACGCGGTCGAGCATCGCGTAGTACGCCGGCAGGGCCTGCGCGTCCTTGCGCGAGAACTTGGCGATCTCCGCCTGCGTGGCCTCCACTCCGCCGCCGACCTTGAGGTAACCGCCGCCGCGTCCGGTGGACAGCGGCAGGAAGTTGGAGAAGGGACGCTCGCGCACCACGAGCCCGTGCCGCGCGAGATGGAGGTCACGGATCACGCGGGGATCGAGCAGGCTGACCGTGTAGCTCGCGGTGGAATTGCGAAAGCCCGGATGGAACTCCTCGGTGACGGCCGCCCCGCCCACCACGGCGCGGCGCTCCACCACGCACACGCGCATGCCGGCGGCCGCGAGGTAGGCAGCGCAGGTGAGTCCGTTGTGGCCGGCGCCCACGACGACGGCGTCGAAGCGCTCCGCGACGGACGGGACGGCAGCCATGCCCGAGGGCGTGTGGACGCCGCGCACGCGAGCGGGCGGACCTACTGTTCGCCGAGGCCGGCGGCCACGGTGGAGAAGCCGCAATCGACGTAGGTGATCTCGCCGGTGACGCCGCTTGCCAGGGGCGAGAGCAGGAACGCCGCCACGTTGCCGACCTCGTCGATGGTGACATTGCGGCGCAAGGGCGCGGCGCGCTCCACGAAGCCCAGGATCTTCGAGAAGCCGGCGATCCCGGCGGCCGCGAGCGTCTTGACGGGGCCAGCGGAAATTCCGTTGACGCGGATCTGCTCGGGACCGAGCGTGGCAGCGAGATAACGCACGTTCGCCTCGAGGCTCGCCTTGGCGAGGCCCATCACGTTGTAGTTGGACACGGCACGCACGGCGCCGAGATAGGAGAGGGTGACGAGCGCGGCATTGCGCTGCTGCATGAGCGGCCGCGCGCCCTTGGCCAGCGCCGCGAAGCTGTAGCTCGATATGTCGTGCGCCGTGGCGAAGGCAGCCCGCGAGAGGCCCTCGAGGTAGTCGCCGGACAGCGCTTCGCGCGGGGCGAAGGCGATCGAGTGGAGCAGGCCGTCGAGCCCGCCCCACTCCCGCTGCAGCGAGCCGAACAGCGCGGCGATGTCGTCGTCGCGGGCGACGTCGCAGGGCAGCACCGGCACGTTGCCAAAGTCTGCGGCGAGCTTGACCACGCGATCCTTGAGGTCGTCGTTCACGTAGGTGAACGCGAGGCTTGCCCCCTCGCGCTGGCACGCCTTCGCCACGCCGTAGGCAATGGACCGGCTCGACAGCACGCCCGTGATGAGGATCCTGCGATCCGAGAGAAAGCCCATGCCCGTTCCGATCCTTAGAAAAGCGCCTTGCCGTCGACGATCTCGCCGCACGCCATGCGGTTGTTGGGTTGCCCGGGGAACGCCTCGCCCACGAGATTGCCGGAGTGGATCACGAAGGAGCGTCCGCGGATCGTGTTGGGGCCGGACGTGCTCACGCCCTTGATGTACACGACGTAGCCCGCCACCGTGCCTTCCTCGCCCACGAAGAAGCTCGGCAGGAGGTCGCCGGCGGGCTTGGTCCATCCGGGGGGCGCCCACGCCGGTCCGGCAGAGTACAGGTTGGGAGAGCTGCAGTTGCCTCGCTCGTGCAGGACGAGACGGTAGGTACCCGGGATCAGGTTGCTCGCCGCAAGCTGCACCTGCACGCCGTCGCGGTAGTCGAACGCGCGAGCCGTGCCGGAGATCGCCGACGAGCGGCTGTGCAGGCGGGCCACGAGGCCGCCGTCGCGCTCGACGTAGGCATCGAGCCCCTGGAGGCCGCCGGACGATCCGCACCCGGCCAGGGCGGCGGCGACCACGGACGCGAAGAGGCGTTGCCACGAGTTCATGCGCGGATTGTCGCATTTTCCGCAGCAAGCCCCGTTGACGCGGTGCAGTACAATTTGCGGCCCGCCACGAGGTTCCGGCGCCCTCCCGTCTTTCTGCCCGCGCTCCGCCATGTCCTCGCGCATGACCCCCGAAGAGATCGTCTCCGAGCTCGACAAGCACATCGTCGGGCAACAAGCTGCCAAGCGCGCCGTGGCCATCGCGCTGCGCAACCGCTGGCGCCGGCAGCAGGTGCCCGAGCCGCTGCGCCAGGAGATCACGCCGAAGAACATCCTGATGATCGGTCCCACCGGCGTGGGCAAGACCGAGATCGCGCGCCGCCTCGCGCGGCTCGCCGACGCCCCGTTCGTGAAGGTCGAGGCCACCAAGTTCACGGAAGTGGGCTACGTCGGCCGCGACGTCGACACCATCATCCGCGACCTGGTGGAAGTGGCGATCAAGGAGACCCGCGAGGCGGAGACGCGCAAGGTGCGCGACCGTGCCGCGGACAACGCGGAGGAGCGCCTGCTCGACGTGCTGATCCCGCCCGTGCGCGAGGTGAATTTCGCCGACCTCAAGCCCACCGATAGCGCCACACGACAGAAATTCCGCAAGATGCTGCGCGAAGGCGCGCTCGACGACCGCGAGGTGGAGATCGAGGTCTCCGCGCTGCCGGCGCAGATGGAGATCATGGCCCCGCCGGGGATGGAAGAGCTCACGAGCCAGATCCAGGGCATGTTCCAGCAGATGGGCTCGGGTCGCAAGAAGCTGCGCAAGATGACCGTGGTCGAGGCGATGAAGACCCTCACCGACGAGGAGGCAGCGCGCCTTCTCAACGAAGACGACATCAAGACCCGGGCGCTCGCCGCCGCCGAGCAGCACGGCATCGTGTTCTTGGACGAGATGGACAAGATCGCCTCGCGCTCCGACGCGCACGGCGCCGACGTCTCGCGCCAGGGGGTGCAGCGCGACCTCCTGCCGATCGTGGAAGGCACCACCGTGACCACCAAGTACGGCATGGTCAAGACCGATCACATCCTGTTCATCGCGTCGGGCGCGTTCCACCTGTCCAAGCCCTCGGATCTCATCCCTGAGTTGCAGGGGCGCTTCCCGATCCGCGTGGAGCTCTCGCCGCTGTCGGTGTCCGACTTCGAGATGATCCTCACCGCCACGGATGCGTGCCTCACCCGGCAATACGCCGCCCTGCTCGCCACCGAGCAGGTGCACCTCGAGTTCCAGCCCGACGGCATCCGGCGCCTGGCGGAGATCGCCTTCGCGGTCAACGACAAGCAAGAGAACATCGGTGCCCGGCGGCTGTACACGGTGATGGAGCGCCTGCTCGACGACGTGTCGTACCACGCCGCGCGGCGCACGGGCGAGCACGTGGCAATCGATGCAGCATTCGTCGACGCCACGCTGGCGGGTATCGCCGGCGACGACAACCTCGCCAAGTACATTCTCTGATCGCGCCTCGATCGCCATGATCGAGCGCATCCTCGGCATCTTCCTGCCGGTGCTCGTGGTGATCGTGGTGGGCTACGCATATGCGCGTCGGGCGAAGCCCGACATGACGCAGGTCAATCGCCTTTCGATGACCATCCTCGCGCCCGCGCTCGTGTTTTCGGCACTCGCGAGCAAGGAGTTCGACGTGCGCGCGAACCTCCTGCTGATGGTCGGCAGCGTGGGCGTGGTGCTGGGGTCCGGATTGCTCGCCTGGCCCGTGGCGAGGCTCCTCAAGGTCGACTTCCGCACTTTCGGCCCGCCGATGATGTTCAACAACTGCGGCAACATGGGCCTGCCCCTCGCCGTGCTCGCCTTCGGCCAGGCGGGGTTCTCGGCCATGGTGGCGCTCTTCACCATCTCGAACCTCATCCACTTCACCTTCGGCACCTGGCTCATGGACCATCGCGCCCGCTTCGGCAACCTCTTGCGCAATCCGATGGTGGGCTCGACGATCGTGGGATTCGCCTTCGCGCTCACCCATCCGCCGATGCCCGAGTGGATGCAGGTGGGCATCCGCCTGATCGGCGATGCCCTCATCCCGATGATGCTGCTCTCCCTCGGCGTGCGCCTGGCCGAGGTGCGCTGGTCGGACTGGCACCTCGGCGTGATAGGGGGCATCGTGTGCCCGCTCGCGGGCCTCGCCGCAGCGCTGGCGCTGGCGCCGCTGCTCGGCCTGGACGAAATGCAGCGCGGGCTCCTTGTTCTCTTCTCCGTGCTGCCGCCGGCGGTGCTCAACTTCATGGTCGCCGAGCAGTTCAAGCAGGAGCCCGGCAAGGTGGCGTCCATCGTGCTCATCGGCAACGTCATGGCCGTGCTCTTCGTTCCCGTGGGACTCGCCCTTGCTATCCGCTGACTCTGCGCGCGACATCGACGTCGTGCTGTTCGACCTGGGCGGCGTGCTCATCGAGCTGGCCGGCGTGGCCAAGATGCTCGAATGGGCTCCGGCGTTGGGATCTACCGACGAGCTGTGGCGACGCTGGCTGCATTCGGAGGCCGTGCGCCGCTTCGAGACGGGCCGCATCGGCCGCGACGAGTTCGCCGTCTCGCTCGTGGAGGAATTCGCGCTCCCCGTGCCGCATGGCGAGTTCATCGAGGCCTTCACGTGGTGGCCGCGGGCCGTGTTCCCCGGCGCGCTCGAGCTCCTCGCGCAGATGCGCAGCCGCTACCGCATCGCCAGCGTGTCGAACACCAACGAGATCCACTGGGAGCGCTTCGCGAACGCGTGGTCGCTCGCCGATGCGTTCCACCACAACTTCCCGTCCCACCAGGTGGGCAAGCTCAAGCCCGACGCCGACTACTTCGAGCACGTGCTGGCCGAGCTCGGCGTGCCCGCGCACCGCGTGCTCTTCATCGACGACAACACGATCAACGTGGAGGCGGCGGCGCGCCTCGGGCTCGTCGCGCGGCGCGTGGTGGGCGTGGACGGCGCGCGGGCGGCGTTCACGGAGCTGGGGCTCCTCGAGCAGCGCTAGCAGGAGCACGGTGAGCGCAACGGCAGTAGCATAGCGGCTGAACCCGCCCATCCGCTGCTCCATGCCCCGCCCTCGCCCCCATCGCCCAGGAGCCGCCTGGCGCGGCGCGCTGCTCGTCTGCCTGGCCGCGCTGGCAGGGCCGATGGAGGCCCTCGCCGCACGCGATGGCTTCGAATCGGGCCTCTTCTGGCGAGTGTCGCGCGATGGCATTCCCGACAGCTATGTGTTCGGCACCATCCACGTCCCCGATCCCCGAGTGGCGGCCGTTCCCGACGATGTGAACGAGGCCCTCTCCCGCTCGCGCGTGCTCGCCACCGAGCTCGTCATGCGCGTGGTGGGCGATCACCTGGGCGACGCCGAGCTCCTCGAGCCGCCCCAGCGCCTGCAGCCCCTCGTGGGGGACGCCGCCTACGCAACGCTCGTGGCGGCGCTCGCGGGCCGCGACGTCGATGCCGCCACGCTCGCGCGCATGAAGCCGTGGGCCGCGCTCCTGCGCCTGCAATCCACCACGCAGGCCGAGGGCACAACGCTCGACGAGAACCTGTACGTGCTCGCGCGGTCGCGGCGCCTGCCCGTGCGCACGCTGGAATCGGCCGACGAGCAGCTATGCGCGTTCGATGCGATCCCGTTGGACTCGCAGGTGGCCGTGCTCCAGCACGCGCTCACGCAGCCGGCCACGGCCGATGCCACGGAGCGGGCCGTCCGGGCCTATCTCGCGGGCGACCTCGCCTCGCTCGCGGCGCTGCCCCCCGCCGCGCGCGGCAAGGCGGCCCTGACGCGCCACTACCGCGCGTTCACGCGGCATCTCATCGACGACCGCACCGTGGTGATGCACCATGGCCTCTTCGTGCCGCTGCGCGCCGGCGGCGTCTTCGTGGCCGTGGGCGCGTCGCACCTGTACGGCCCGAAGGGCCTCCTCGCCATGCTGCGCGATGATGGCTACCGGCTCACCCGCCTCCGCTAGGGACCGCGCCACGCCATGAACCTCCATCGCATGCTCCTGCAACGCCAGGCCGAGGCGCGTCCGTTGCGCGTGGCCCTCATCGGCGCCGGCAAGTTCGGCTCCATGTATCTCGCACAGGCCAAGCACACGCCGGGCATCCACGTCGTGGCGATCGCCGATCTCGCGCCGGCGCGCGCGCAGCAATCGCTCGCCCGCGTGGGCTGGCCGGCGGAGCGGGTGGCGGCGAAGTCGCTCGCCGAGGCGGCGCAGCGGGGCACCACCTTCGTCACCGACGACACGCCGGCGGTGCTGGCCGCCGACGAGGTCGAGATCGTGATCGACGCGACGGGACACCCGGCCGCCGGCATCCGTCACGTGCTCGCCTGCTGCGAGCACGGCAAGCACATCGTGATGGTCAACGTGGAGGCGGATGCCCTGGCCGGTCCTCTCCTCGCCCAGCGCGCGCGCGCCGCCGGCATCGTCTACTCGCTGGCCTACGGCGACCAGCCGGCGCTGATCTGCGAGATGGTCGACTGGTGCCGCACCGCGGGCTTCGAGGTGGTGGCCGCGGGCAAGGGCACCAAGTATCTGCCCGCCTTCCACGCCTCCACGCCCGCCACCGTCTGGCCCCACTATGGCTTCACCGAAGACATGGTGAAGGCCGGCGACTTCAATGCGCAGATGTTCAATTCGTTCCTCGACGGCACCAAGAGCGCCATCGAGATGGCGGCCGTGGCCAATGCCGCGGAGCTGATGCCCGCACCGGAGGGACTGCATTTCCCTCCCTGCGGCGTGGACGACCTGCCGCGGATCCTGAAGCCGCGTGACGAGGGCGGGCTGCTGCATCACGCGGGGCAGGTGGAAGTGGTGAGCAGCGTCGAGCGCGACGGCCGGCCGGTGTTCCGCGACCTGCGCTGGGGCGTGTATGTCACGTTTCGCGCGGGCGATGCGCACGGCGAGGACTACGTGCGTCGCTGCTTCCGCGAATATGGCTTCTCCACCGATCCGTCCGGCCGCTATTCCGCGATGTACAAGCCGTACCACGCCATCGGCCTCGAGCTTGGCATCAGCGTGGCCTCGGCGGGCCTGCGGCGCGAGTCCACCGGACAGCCGCATGCATGGAACGGCGATGTCGTGGCCACGGCCAAGCGCGACCTTGCAGCGGGCGAGAAGCTCGACGGCGAAGGCGGCTACACCGTGTACGGTCGGCTCATGCCCGCGCGCGATTCGGTGACCATCGGCGGCTTACCGCTCGGCCTCGCCCACGGCGTGACGCTGAGGCGCCCGATTGCCGCCCATGCGCCGGTGCGCTGGGATGACGTGGCCTTCGACGCGGCCGATGCGGCGGTGCAGTTCCGCCGCGAGATGGAGCGGGCCTTCGGCGGCGAGGCTGCGCCGAGCGGTGTCAGGCCGCCCGCTTGAACGTCGCCAGCAGCGCGCTCATTCCCATCAGCAGGCCGCCGAACGCGCGGTTCATCACTTTCTGCTGGGTGGGCGTGCGCAGCAGGCGCAGGGCTTTGGCGGCAAACGCCGTGTAACCCGTCATGACGATGAGGTCGGTGGACATCAGCGTGGCGCCGCAGATCGCATACTGGAGAGCCTGCGGCCGCGCGGGTTCGATGAACTGCGGCAGCACCGCCAGCATGAACACGATGCCCTTGGGATTGGTGGCATTGACCAGAAAACCACGCACGAAGAGCTGCCCGCGCGACCCGCCCATGGCCTTCGCGTCCGAAGACGGATCGATCGCATGCGGTGGCGCACGCCACTGCATGAGGCCGAGGTAGGCGAGGTAGGCCACACCCAGCCACTTGATGATGGTGAAGGCAATCGTCGACGCGGCGAGCAGCGCGCCCAGGCCGGTAGCCACGATCGCCAGCACGAGCATGATCCCGGTGATGAGCCCGGCGATGTTCCACATCGCGCGAGCGAGGCCGAAGCGCAGGCCTGCCGCCATGCACGAGATGGCCCCCGCGCCCGGTGACAGGCTGATGAGAAAGGCCGCGACAAGGAACGCCAGCCAGGTCTCGAGGGTCATGTCGCGGCCTTCATCGCGCGATCAGTCGTATTTCAGCGAGCAACCGTAGGGCGTGGTGTTCGCGGTGGTCACGGATTTGCCGGCCATCGATTCGGTGAGCGCGGCACGCACGTAGTTGTTGGCGATCTTGCGGTCGGACTCCCGCGCGCTGCGCTTGTCGTCGATGGCGCCGGCGTAAACGATCGTTCCCTTGGGATCGACCACGAACATGTGCGGCGTGGTCTTGGCATCGTAGGCGCGCGCCGTAGCGCTGGTGGGATCGATGAGGATCGCGGCCGGCGCGGCGTTCTTCGATTTCATCCAATCGGCCATCTGCGCACCGGTCTTGAACTCGCCGTTGCTCTTGTTGGTGGAGTTGATCGTGAGCCACACGACGTCCTTGCCTTTGGCCTCCTTCTGCACGGTCTGCATGGCCTCGGCGCCGTACTGCGCCTTGACGAACGGGCACTCGGGATTGGTCCACTCGAGCACGACGTACTTGCCCTTGTAGTCGGAGAGCTTGACGTTCTTGCCGGCGGCATCGGCCACGGTGAAGTCGGGCGCCGCGGTGCCGGCGTTGAGGGCAAAGGCAGATCCTGCGGCGAAGGCAAGCAGCGCAGGCAGAAGGCGGAGAGAAATGCGCGTCATCGTGACCTCGACAAGTGAAGGGGATGTCAGATCGTCGCCAGCGCGTCGAGCACCGTCTGGTGCGAGAGCACTTCCGGCAACAACAGGGGCTCCTTGCCTGGGCGATAAAGTACGTAAACCGGCACCCCTTGCCGGCCCAGGGCGGCGAGTGCCTGCGTGATGGCGGGATCGCGGCGCGTCCAGTCGGCGCGAACGAGCTCGACCCCGCTCGCGGCAAACGCCTTGCGCACGTCGATGTCGTTGAGCACGAGGCGCTTGTTCACCTGGCACGTGACGCACCAGGCCGCGGTGAAATCGATGAAAACCGCCTTGTTGGCGGCGGTGAGCTCAGCCACGCGGGCGGGCGTGAACGGCTGCCACGGATCGGTGAGGCTGCCAGCCTTCGACGCCTGCGCGGGGGACAGGACGTCCGCGCTCGCCTGGCCCGAGAAGAGGGGCCACGCGACGTAGGCCGTGGCGAGAAGACCCACGGCCGCGGCGATCGAGAAGCCGCGGGCCGCGCCGCCGCGGTACGCGCGCCACGCCCACAGCGCGAAGGCCAGCACCACGAGGGTGACGAGCAGGCGCACCACGGCGTCGTTATCCACCTGGGCGCCCAGCACCCACACGAGCCAGGCCACCGTGGCGTAGAGCGGGAAGGCGAGGAATTGCTTCAGGCGCTCCATCCACGCACCGGGCCGCGGCAACGCCTTGCGCCACCCGGGGAACCAGGTGAGGAGCACGAACGGCAACGCCATGCCCACGCCGAGCGCGGTGAAGACGAGCAGGGTGAGTGCGGCGGGCTGCGCCAAGGCGAAGCCCAGCGCCGCGCCCATGAACGGCGCCGTGCATGGCGAGGCGATGATCACGGCCAGCACGCCGGACAAGGCGGCGTTGGCGTACTGGTTCTTCGCCGTCCATCCTGCGGCCGAGCCCGGCACGAGCGTGGCGAACTCGAAGACCCCGGAGAGATTGAGTGCCAGCACGAAGAAGAGCAGCGCGAGCGCGGTCACCACGGCCGGCGACTGCAACTGGAAGCCCCACCCGAACTGCTCGCCCGCGGCGCGAAAGGCGAGGAGCGTGCTCGCGAGCGCGAGGAACGTGATGACCACGCCGGCGCCGAACGCAAGGCCCTCGCGGCGCAGGTGCGATTTGGGCCCATGGCCCGGCTTGGCCAGCGACAGCGCCTTGAGCGAGAGCACCGGGAACACGCAGGGCATGAGGTTCAGGATGAGCCCGCCGACGAAGGCCAGCAGGAGCGCGGCGGCAAGCGACGTGGTGCCCGCGGGCGGCGCGACCGCGGCGCTGGTGTCGAGCGCGGGCGCCGCCGCGGAAACGGGCTTGGGTCCGGCAACCACCGTGCCGACAAGCGGGGTGGCGACGGTGATGGCCCGCACTTTGTCGGTGCCGCTGGCGAAGCCATCGGAAGAGGTGAGGACGCCCGCGACTTCGGTGAAACCCGGAAGGAGCTGGTTGGCCACCGGCAGCGTGAGTGCGAAGGTGCCGTTGGCTTCGCGCACGAACGTCTGCTTGCCGGCGGGCTCGATGCGGCCTTCCTGATAGGGGAAGAAATGGACCGCGGCGGGCGTGGGCGCCCCCGCGGGCGCAGTGAGCGTGAGGGTGACCTTCTGGCCCTCACCGCGCGCATCGCCGACCCAGCCGGGCACCTTGCGCGGCAGGGCATCGCGGGTGGCGGCAATCGCCTGGCCCCATTGCGGATACGGATCGGCCCGGTCCGCCACCGGCAGCACGAGCTCAAGGTCGGCTTCCTCGGGAATGCAGGTCTCGCGGCACACAAGCCACTCGGCCTTGGCCTTGAGGGCGAGCGGCTCGCCGACCGGCGCGCTCGCGGGCACCTTCACGTCGGTGAGCAGGAGGACCGTGCCTTCGTAGCCGAAGTTGACGAGCGGGCCGGCGGGAAGCGCGTGCGGGGCTGGCCACTGGATGGGCTCGGCGGTGGTGCCCTCAGGGAGCTTCCAGGTGAGCGTGGTGGGCAGGCCGGAGTCACCGGGATTGCGCCAGTAGGTATGCCAGCCGTCGGCCATCACGAGGCGCAAGGCCACGGTGGTCGTCGCGCCCGGAACGAGCGCGGTGCGCTCGGAGACCAGCTCGGCTTCGACGTGGGCGGTCTTCACGGGCGCGGCGAGCGCGCCGGCGCCTGCCCAGGCGAGCAGGGTAACGAGGATCAGCGAGGACAACCGGCGCGGCATGACGACCCGGTGGATGTGTCGAAGGTGGAACAGCGTTTGGTGCACGAATGTTCCCAGGAGGTTCCCCGGGGAATGCGAAATATCGCGATTTCCACCGGCCTTGCGCCAGGCGCACCGCATGACGATAGCATGGCGACGCGCGTCGAACGATCGTGCGCCCACGCCGGCCGCACATCGCTCCCTCGTATAATCGCCGGTTCGCCGAAAGACCGTGTCCATGAAGCCCTTCAATCACCACGAGATCGAAGCCAACGCCCAGGCCGCCTGGACGGCCGGCGACGTCTATCGCGCCTTGGAGCGCACCGACCGCCCCAAGTACTACTGCGTGTCGATGCTGCCGTACCCGTCGGGCGCGCTGCACATGGGTCACGTGCGCAACTACACGATCAACGACATGATGTACCGCCAGTTGCGCATGCGCGGCATGAATCCGCTGATGCCGATGGGCTGGGACGCCTTCGGCCTGCCCGCCGAGAACGCCGCGATGAAGAATGCCGTGGCGCCGGCCAAGTGGACGCGCGAGAACATCGCCTTCATGAAAGGCCAGTGCCAGGCGATGGGGTGGGCCATCGACTGGTCGCGCGAGCTCGCGTCCTGCGATTCCGACTACTACAAGTGGAACCAGTGGCTCTTCCTGCGCATGCTGGAAAAGGGCATCGCCTACTTGAAGACCGGCGTCGTGAACTGGGATCCCGTGGATCAGACCGTGCTCGCCAACGAGCAGGTGGTCGACGGCCGCGGCTGGCGCTCGGGCGCGCCGGTGGAAAAGCGCGAGATCCCGATGTACTACCTCAAGATCACCGACTACGCCGAGGAGCTCCTCACCCGCCTCGACAGCATGACGGGCTGGCCCGAGCGCGTGCGCACGATGCAGGCCAACTGGATCGGCAAGAGCGTGGGCGTGCGCTTCGCATTCACGCACGACATCCGCGATGGCGCCGGTGCGCTCGTGAACGACGGCCGGATGTACGTGTTCACCACGCGGGCCGACACGATCATGGGAGTAACCTTCTGCGCCGTGGCGCCGGAGCACCCGCTGGCGACCGTGGCTGCCGAGCGCAACGCGAAGCTCGCAGCGTTCGTCGAGGAATGCAAGCACGGCTCCGTGATCGAGGCCGACATGGCCACGATGGAGAAGAAGGGCATGCCCACGGGCCTGTTCGTCCACCATCCCATCACCGGTGACCCAGTCGAGGTGTGGGTGGGCAACTACGTGCTCATGTCCTACGGCGATGGCGCCGTGATGGGCGTGCCTGCGCACGACGAGCGCGACTTCGCCTTCGCCAAGAAATACGGCCTGCCCATCAAGCAGGTGATCGCCGTGGAAGGCGAGGACTTCAGCAACGACGAGTGGCGGCCGTGGTACGCCGACAAGGAGCGCGGCCGCTGCGTATTTTCCGTGAAGTACGACGAGATGCGCCACGCCGAGGCCGTCGATGCGGTGGCCGCAGACCTGGCCGCCAAGGGCCTGGGCGAGAAGCGCGTCACCTATCGCCTGCGCGACTGGGGTATCTCGCGCCAGCGCTACTGGGGCACGCCGATCCCGATCATCCACTGCGACGCCTGCGGCGCGGTGCCGGTGCCCGACGCTGACTTGCCGGTGGTGCTGCCGGAGGACTGCGTGCCCGACGGCAGCGGCAACCCGTTGCGCAAGCGCGCCGATTTCACCGACGTGCCGTGTCCCCGCTGCGGCAAGCCCGCCAAGCGCGAGACGGACACGATGGACACTTTCGTCGATTCGTCCTGGTACTACATGCGCTACACGAGTCCGGGTGCGCCCACCATGGTGGATGCGCGCAACGACCACTGGATGCCCATGGACCAGTACATCGGCGGCATCGAGCACGCGATCCTGCACCTGCTCTACGCGCGCTTCTGGACCAAGGTGATGCGCGACATGGGGCTCGTGAAGTGCGACGAGCCGTTCACGCGTCTTCTCACGCAGGGCATGCTGCTCAACCACATCTGGTTCCGGCGCACGGACAAGGGCACGGTCGATTACATCCCGCCTGACGAGGTGGATGCGCACGTGGACGCGAGCGGCAAGACCATCGGCACGTGGAAGAAGGACGGCCTGGCCGTGGAGTACGGAGGCGTGGGCAAGATGGGCAAATCGGAGCGCAACGGCGTCGATCCGCAAACGCTGATCGATAAATACGGCGCCGACACCGCGCGCCTGTACGTCATGTTCGCAGGCAAGCCCGAGGACTCGGCAGTATGGTCGGATGCCGGCGTGGAGGGGGGCTATCGCTTCCTCAAACGCCTGTGGACCTTTGCGCAGACGCACGCCCCGGCCGTGGCCCACGCCGCGGGCGCCTTCGACTTCCGCGATGCCGACGAAGCCGTGAAGAAGACGCGCCGCGAGCTCCACCTCACGCTCCAGCAAGCCAATGCGGACTACGAGCGCCTGCACTACAACACCGTGGTGTCGGCCGGCATGATCATGCTCAATGCGCTGGAGGCCCTGCCCGCGGACGCGCGCGGGGCGGCAGCGCTGCGGCGCGAGGGGCTCTCCATGCTCCTGCGGGTGCTCTATCCCGTGGTGCCGCACACCACCTGGGTCCTGTGGCGCGACATGGGATTCGCCAACGCGAGCGGCGACCTCATCGATGCCCCATGGCCTGCGGTGGACGAGGCGGCGCTCGTGCAGGACGAGATCGAGCTCGTACTGCAGGTGAACGGCAAGCTGCGCGGCAAGCTCGTGGTCCCCGCCACGGCGGACCAGGCGGCGATCGAGGCGGCCGCGCGGCAAAGCCCCGAGGTCGCCAAACACACCGGCGGCGCGCCCATCCGCAAGATCATCGTGGTGCCGGGACGCCTCGTGAACGTCGTGGCGCCCGCGCAGGGGTCGTGATGCGCGCGCTCGCGCTGGCGGCGCTCGCGCTGCTGCTCGCCTCGTGTGGCTTCCAGCTGCGCGGCGATGCGAGCTTTCCGTTCTCGACGATCTACGTCAACTCGCCGCCGTCGCCGACCATGGCCGCAGAGACACGGCGGGCCATCGCGGCGTCCGGTCCCACCCGCGTGGTCGATTCGGCGGCGGCGGCCGATGTGATGCTCGACCTGCCCGTGGTGGTGGACGACAAGGACGTGCTGTCGCTGTCGTCGGGCGGCTCGGTGCGCGAGTACCAGCTCGTCAAGCGCGTGCAATACCGCCTGCACGACAAGACCGGTGCCGACTGGATTCCGGCGGGTGAGATCGTGATCCGTCGCTCCTACACGTTCAACGAGTCGCAAGTGCTCGCCCGCGATCTCCAGGAGCAGCGCCTGCTGCGGGAGATGCAGACCGACGCCGTGCAGCAGCTCGTCCGGCGCATGCAGGCCGCCCGCAAGCCCGCCTGACATCCCTCGCGCCGGTCCCATGCGCCGCATGCCTCTTGCCCCTGGCCCCGGCCGCGAGCCGTGGGGCGCCATCGGCGTCGCGCTCGGCATCCTCGGCCTCGCCGCGCTGATCACCTGGGCGCTGCAAGGTGCCATTCCGCGCCAGGTGGTGATCGCCACGGGATCGGCGGACGGCATCTATCATCAGCTCGCCACGAAATACGCGGAGGTGCTCGCCGAGGACGGGGTCACGGTGGTCGAGCGGCCATCGCCGGGCCCCGCGGAGAGCCTCCGCCTCCTGACGGACCCGACGTCGGGCGTGGACGTCGCCTTCGTACAAGGTGGCTTCGGCGTCGAAGCGAGGGGCCCGGAGATGCTCGCCGCGATCTTCTACGACGCACTGTGGGTCTTCTACCGCGGCGACCGTGATCTCACCCAGCTCGACCACCTCCGCGGCAAGCGCCTCGCCGTGGGGGCGGAGGGCGGCGGGACCCGCGCCTTCGTGGACCCGCTCTTCGTCGCCAACAACGTCACCCCGGGCAACTCCACGATCCTGCCCCTAGGCCGCCTGGAGGCAGTGCATGCGCTACAGCGCGGGGAAATCGATGCCGCGATCTTCATGGGACCGGCGCAAACCCCCGCCATCGATGCGGCCCTGCGCGATCCGTCGCTCAAGCTCATGAGCTTCGCGCGCGCGGCCGCCTACGAGCGGCGCTTCCATCACGTCACGAAGCTGGTGCTGCCGGCCGGCGCGATCGACCTGGCGCGCGACGTGCCCCCCCGCGACACCACGCTCATCGGCACCAAGGCGATGCTCGTCGCGCGCGAGGGCCTGTCGCCGGCGATCATCAACCTGCTGCTCGACGCCGCCCGCGACGTGCACGCAGAGGCCGGCTATTTCGAGCAGAACAGCGAGTTCCCCACCGTCGACCGTGTGGACCTGCCCGTGTCGGAGACGGCCCTGCACCACCACCGCTTCGGCCCGCGCTTCCTGCACCGCTACCTGCCGTTCTTCATGGCGACGTATCTGGAGCGGCTCATCATCGTGTTGTTGCCCCTCATCGTGATCATCGTCCCGCTGGTGAACCTCGTGCCGCAGATCCTGCGCTGGAGGGTACGGTCGCGGATCTACCGCTGGTACGGCGAGCTCGCGCTGCTCGAGCGCGAGGTGGGCCAGACCACCGGCGCGCCCCCGGTGGAGCGATGGATCGCCGATCTCGATCGCATCGAGCGCGCGGCGGCGCGCGTGCGGGCACCGGCAAGCTACGCGGGCGAGTGGTACACCCTGCGTGAGCACATCGATTTCGTCCGGCGCGCCGTGCAGGCCAAGAGCGTCGCCCCGTCGTAGAATCGACGTATGCAGATCCGCCTGGACGATCTCGCCGCCCAGCTCGAGCGCGGCGTGCATGCGCTCTACGTCGTGCACGGCGACGAGCCGCTGCTGGCGCTGGAGGCCGGCGACCTCATCCGCGCGGCCGCGCGCGCGGCGGGCGCGGTGGATCGCGAGGTGCTGGTGGCAGAGCCGGGATTCAAGTGGGACACCTTCCTCGCCACCAATGCCAACGCGAGCCTCTTCGGCGACCGCAAGTGCGTGGACCTGCGCATTCCGAGCGGCAAACCCGGGGTGGAAGGCGGCAAGGCGCTCGAGGCTTACGCGCGCCAACCCAATCCCGACAACGTGACGCTCGTCACGCTGCCGCGGCTGGATCGCGCGGCGCAGAACTCAGCCTGGTTCACCGCAGTGGCCGACGCCGGCGCCGTGATCGCCGTGTACCCGGTCGAGCGCGACGCCCTTCCCGGCTGGATCAGCGCCCGCCTCGCGCGGCAGAAGCAGCGGGCGTCGCGCGAGACACTCGTGTTCCTCGCCGAAGCGTGCGAGGGCAACCTCCTCGCCGCGCGGCAGGAAATCGAGAAGCTCGCGCTGCTGCTGCCCGCGGGGGAGCTCGACCACGACGCCGTTGAAGCGGCCGTGGCCGACGTCGCGCGCTACGACATCTTCGAACTCTCGGAGGCGTGGCTCGGCGGCGACGCGCCGCGCACGGTGCGCATCCTGCGCGCGCTGGAGGCGGCCGGCGAAGGGGTGACGCTGCCGGTGTGGCAGCTGTCCGAGGACGTCCACGCGCTCGCGGCGGTGGTCACGCAGATGCGCAACGGCATGTCCCTCGACACGGCGATCAAGACTGCGCGGGTGTGGGGCAAGCGGCAGAACGCGCTGGAGCGCGCGGCGCGGCGCGTGCCGCCGTCGATCGTCGCGCCGCTGCTGCTCGCCATCGCGCGCCTCGACGCGCTGGCCAAGGGCATCGGGCACGGGAGGGTATGGGACGAGCTCGCCACCACGGGCCTCGCCCTCGCGGGCACCACGGTGGCCCCGCTGCCGGTTCCCGCAGGCGCAAGCTGAGCGGCGCCGAAGCTACTTCTTCTTGTGCTTGACCTTGGCCGGATCGGCGTCGAGCACGAGATCGGCGGCACTGGATTCCTTGCCCCGCTTGGTGAGGTCGGCCATGAGCCCCTCGTCGGTGAGATCGAGCGCGCTGGAGTGGTCCCAGTCATGCTTGGCGACCTTCTCGAGGCCCTCGACCACGCCCGTGTCATCGACCTCGATGGCGAGCTCCCGCCGGGCGTCGAAGCTCCCCGGCGACAGGTTCACGGAACCGACGATGGCCCGCTTGCCGTCGGCGAGCATCATCTTGCCGTGCAGACGCAGGCCCTTCAACTTGTGCACCTTGGCGCCGACGTCCTCCATGATGCGCAGCCCGCCCACGCCCTCGATGAGCTTCTCGGCCTTGAGCGTGTGCGGCGGCCGCGCCAGGATGTGCACTTTCACGCCCCGCCGCGCGGCGCGCACCACGCGCTCGATGATCACCGCGTCCTGGTAGCGCTCGTTCTGCAGCCATAGCGACTTCTCGGCGCGGTCGATGAAGTGCGCGAAGCGCTCCCGGCCGTTGGTGTTGCACCAGATGAGCGCCGAATCGGGCCGCGGGGCAAACTCCTTGCGATGCCAGTCGGCGTCGAAGCACTCGGCCACTTCGGACACCTCCTCGGCCACGGTGGTGATGACGGCGTAGTCGCGGGTCTCGGTGACGTTGCGCGTCTCCCAATTGAGCGACATCACGAAGGCCTGGGCGTCGTCGACCACCATGGACTTCTCGTGCGTGAGATCGAAGGCCGGGTTGCTGTCGAGCACCGAGACCCCGGCCTCCACCAGCAGGCGGCGCGACTCCTCGTTCTCCGTCTCGCCGCTGCGCCGCGCGGGGTTGAGCATCACGCGCACCCCCACGCCGCTTCGCTTGGCGTCGATCACCGCCTGCAGCAGGCCGGGATCGGAGAACACGAACATCTTCACCCGCAGCGAGTGCTTGGCCGAGGCGATGGCGTCGAGGAGCGGCTGCGGCCCGGCATCGGGCAGGACGACGAGGGTGCGTGACATGGCGCGTGGCATCAGGCGGAAGGAGGCGCGGGGGCGGGGGCGGCGGGAGGCGCATCGCCGAACTGGACATGGTACAGGTCGGCGTAGATGCCGTTGCGGGCGATGAGCTCCTCGTGCCGCCCCTGCTCGGCCACCACGCCGTTGGCGAGCACGATGATGTTGTCGGCATCGCGAATGGTGGACAGGCGATGCGCAATGCAGATCACGGTGCGCCCCTTCATGAGCCGCTCGAGGCCCTCCATTACGAGGCGCTCGGACTCCGTGTCGAGGGCGGCCGTGGGCTCGTCGAGGATCAGGATGGGATTGTCGCGGATCACCGCGCGGGCGATGCCGATCCGCTGCCGCTGGCCGCCGGAGAGCGTGTCGCCGCGCTCACCCACGATGGTGTCGTAGCCCTGGGGCATCTTGGCGATGAACTCGTCGGCGTTGGCGAGCTTCGCGGCGGCCAGTATCTCCTCGTCGGTGACGGTCCCCGCACGCCCGTAGGCGATGTTGTCGCGGATGGAGCCACGGAACAGAACCGTCTCCTGCAGCACGAAGCCGATCTGCCGCCGCAGCGGATGCAGCCGGTACTCGCGCACGTCGGTGCCGTCGATCAGCACGCGCCCGCCGGTGGGATCGTAGAAGCGCGGGATCAGGCTCACGATCGTGGACTTGCCGCTGCCCGTGCCGCCGACCACGCCCACCACCTGGCCCGGCTTGATGGAGAAGCTCACGTCCTTCAGCACCGGCGCGTCAGGACCGTAGGCAAAGGCCACGTGATCGAAGGCGACTTCGCCCTTGATCTTGGGCGGCTCCTTCGCGTCGTCCCGCTCCGGGATCACGTCGTCGGCGGAGAGGATGGTGTTGATGCGCTCGAGCCCCACGGCCGTCTGCGCGATGGTGTTGGTCATCTTCGCCAGATCCTGCACCGGCTTGAAGAACTTGGAGAGGTAGGCGAGGAACACGGTGAGCGCGCCTACCGTCATGACGTCGGAGAGGATCAGGGCCGTCCCCCGCCACAGCACGAAGGCGGTGCACAGCGCCACCACGACCGCCACCACCGGGCCCAGCAGCGACTTCACGCGTCGCGCCTTGAGCGCCGCAGCCACCGTGGCCCGGGACGCCTCGTTCATGCGTGAAGCCTCCAGATCCTGCCGGTCGAACGCGCTCACGGAACGCACCGAGCCCAGGCCCTGCTGCGCCACGGCCACGATCTCGCTCTGCCGCTTGCGCACGTCGCGGGTGGCGTCCTTGACCGCCTTCTTGAAGCGCATCACGAACAGCAGCAGGAACGGCGTGACGCCCACCGCGATGAGCGCAAAGTCCCAGTTGAGCCAAAACATGATGCCGAGCATGCCCACGATCGTCATGAGATCCACCACGATCGACAGCGTGGCCGACGAGGCGAAGTCCTGGACGGTGGACACGTCGCTCGTGAGCGTGGACAGCAGCGTGCCCGTCTGGTGCGTGGAGTAGTAGCCGAGGGAGAGCCGGTGCAGATGGTCGTAGATGCGGATGCGCAGGTCGTGCGCCACCCACTGTCCCACACTCTCGGTGTAGTAGTTGTCGATGTAGTCGGCGATGGCGTCGAGAGTGGCGATCACCAGCGTGGCGAGGGCCGCGAAGAGGGCGAGCCCCATGGTGTTGCGATCGATGCCCCAGTCGTGGATCCACTCGAGCCAGTGCGGCAGCTTCTCGTGGTTGAGCGCATTGTCGAGCACGATCTTGAGCGGCCACGGCGCGGCGAGGCTCATCAGGGTCTCGACCATCATCGCGGCGAATACGATGAGCACCCACGTGCGATAGGGGCGGATGAGCGAGCGCACGAGTCCCGACATCCACGCCTTCGGCGGCGCGTCGGGGGCGGGAGGGAGTGCGGCGGGCGGATCCGCCGCGGGCGTGTTGGTGGGGTCCGGCATGTTCGGGAGGGAGGCGATCAATCTTCGGGGCGCGCACGCCTCGCCGTCAAGACTTCGCGGGCAGGTTCAGCACCGGCGAGCAGCTCGCCTTGCGCGCGCGCAACGTGCAGGTGGCCACAGGCTTGCCGTCGACGTCGAAGGCGCGCATGGCCCAGCCGTCCGGCTCGCGGTCCATGGTCATGAAGCCAAAGCGGTCGCTCGAAATCATCTGCGCCACCACCGCCCCGGGCGCGGGCTCCTTGCCCGCGGGAAAAGGCACCGGGAAAGGGTGATCGAGCCAGTCGCCGCCGTGGCCGGTGATGAACTGCGGCGGGTGGGCCGTGACGAAGCTCACCACCTCGAGCAGGTGATTGTGGCCGGACAGCACTGCTTCGACGTTGGCCGGGAACAACACGCCCGGGTACATCGGCTCGAGCACGGACTGCAGTCCGCGGTTGCCCGGGAACGGGTTCTGGGGATCGCGTGGGTTCGCGGCAAAGCCCAGCACCGGATGATGCGCCACGAAGAACGCCTTAGGCGTGCGCGCGCCGAGAGCGAAGACGGCCTCGAACTGGGTGCGGTAGTTGCGATATTGCACATCGGTGGGCGTGTACGGGTTCACGCCGGTCCAGGACGAGTCGAACACGAGGACCTGGGTGTCGCTGCCGCGGCCCAGCGGCACGGCGTAGGGATCGCTGTAGTTACCGATCGCGTCGTCGGCCGGATCGTTGCACGTCTGTTTCACGTTGACCGCACGCGGATCGAGGAAGCGCCACCAGCCCTGCCCGGCCCGGTTGCACGACTCGTGGTTGCCGCGGATGACGATCCACGGCGCCGCGGCCAAGAGCTTCTTCGACGGCTCGAAGAAGTCGGCCTGCCACGCATCGAAGCCGTAGCCCCACGGGCTGCCGGCACACCCGGCATTGCCGGGCGCGCACGGGCTCTCCCGGTAGTGGTAGTCGCCCACGTGGATGACGAGATCGGGGGCGGTGGCAGCCGCGCTGTCCGCCACGCGCCTATACGGCCAGAGCGCGGGGTCGTCGCACGCCTGGAACACCTTGTAGTTGGCATTCACGGTGCAGCCCGTGTCACCGAGCAGGACGATGCGCCGGGGCTGCGCCTTGGGTAGCGGCAGCGGCTCGCCCGCCACCGAGGCGCGGGTGGCATCGGCGGGCAGCATGGCCTCGCACGTGGTCACGTCGAACACCGAGGCCTTGGGGGCAGGCAGGTCCGCCCGCGACGGCCGCAGCGGCATCGTCCCCGCCGGCAGGCGCACGCTCATCGCCTGAGCCTTGCCGTCCACCTCGAGGGTGGGGCACTGCGCGGAGCGCGTAATCACGCGGACGATCGGCACGCCTCCGGCCCCAGCAACACGTAGCGGTACTCCGCCGGCGGTCCCGTGCGCGGCGTCATGCAACCCGCCAGCGCCATGCTCGCCAGCGCCATCGCCAACAGTCTCATCCCTCGCTCCAAAGCACGTTCACGGCAGCCAGCGCGGCGAGCGCGGCCGTCTCCGCGCGAAGGATACGCGGTCCGAGGCGCACGGCGACGATGCCCTTTTGCACGGCGAGTTCGAGCTCCGCGGGAGTGAACCCACCCTCCGGCCCGATCAGCACGTCGAGCTCTCCCTCCGGCGCGGCGAGCTCCGCGAGCGCTCGGTTGCCGTCGGGGGCAAGCACGAGGCCTGCGCGCGCCGCGGGTCGATCCGCGAGCCATGCGCGCACGTCCGCAGGAGCGGCGATATCCGGCACGCGATTGCGGCCGCACTGCTCACAGGCCGCCACGGCGATCGCCCGCCAGTGGGCGACTCGCCGCTCGCCGTGCGCCCCGGACGGGAAGCGCGCGCTGCGCTCCGTCACCACCGGCTGCACGCGGGCCACGCCGAGTTCGGTGGCGTGACGCACGATCGCGTCCATCGGATCGGTGGCCACGAGCGCCTGCACGAGCGTCACGGCCCGCAGAGGCTCCGCGATGCCTGCAGCAAAGGCATCGATGCGCGCCCTCGCCTCGCGCTTGCCGGCGTGCGTGAGCGTGGCCGCATACTCGCCGCCGGCGCCGGTGAAGAGCGTGAGGCCGTCCCCGGGCGCGAGCCGGCGCACCCGCAGCGCGTAATGCGCCAGCGCGTCGGGGAGCGCGATCTCGCTGCCCACGGCCGCGGGCGCGAGGGAAAGGTCGACGAAGAAGCGGGGAGCTGCCATGCGCCTGGTGCGCTACTCCACGAGAGCCCGGTAGGCGTGCCAGGTAGCGTGGCCGATCACAGGCACGGCCACCAGCAGGCCCACGAACCACGTGGCGAAGCCCAGTCCCACGAGAAGCACGATCGCCGCGCCCCACACGAGCATCGCGGGCACGTTGGCGGCGCAGGCGCGCAGACTGGTGAGCACGGCCACGATGCCGTCGGTGTGGCGGTCGAGCATCATCGGCACAGACACCACCGAGATCGCGAACACGAGCGCCGCAAAGAACCCGCCCACGCACAGGTAGGCGAACACGAACTCGAGGTTGTCGAGCGACACAACCCGGCTCGCGAAGTCGGACAGTGTCGGCAGGCCCTGCGTGTAGAAAAGCGCGAACACGACGAGCGAGGCCCGTGCCCACACGAGCAGCACCACGGCAAGG
>CALFEY010000249.1 GCA_937958295.1 uncultured Pseudomonadota bacterium | reverse complement strand
CGCTTGCCGCCGCGCGCGCCGGCAAGCGCATCCTCCTCGCCAACAAGGAGGCGCTCGTGATGGGCGGCGCCCTGTTCATGGACGCGGTGCGCGAGGGCGGCGCGACGCTCCTGCCCATCGACAGCGAGCACAACGCCATCTTCCAGTGCCTGCCGCCGGGCTATGCGCGCGATCCGGCGGCGGCCGGGGTGCGCCGCATCCTGCTCACGGCTTCGGGCGGGCCGTTCCGCACGCGGGCGGTGGCCGAACTTTCCGGCGTCACGGCGGATGAAGCCTGTGCCCATCCCAACTGGTCGATGGGACGCAAGATCTCCGTCGACTCGGCCACGATGATGAACAAGGGCCTCGAGGTGATCGAGGCGCATTGGCTCTTCGGCGCGCCGCATGGCGCCATCCAGGTCGTGATCCATCCGCAGAGCGTGATCCACTCGCTCGTCGAGTACGTCGACGGCTCGGTGCTGGCGCAGCTTGGGCATCCGGACATGCGCACGCCCATCGCACAGGCGCTGTCGTATCCCGAGCGCATCGCCACCCCGGTGCCGTCGCTCGACTTGGCGCAGCTCGCCGGCCTGTCCTTCGAGGCGCCCGACCTTGCCCGCTTCCCCTGCCTCGCGCTTGCCTACGATGCGCTACGTACCGGGGGGACCGCCGCGGCCGTGCTCAATGCTGCCAATGAGGTCGCGGTGGCGGCCTTCCTCGCCTGCCGGCTCCCGTTCACGGGCATCGCCGCCACCTGCGCCGAGGTCCTCGCGCGCGTGCCCTCGCGCGCGGTGTATTCGCTTGACGACGTGCGCGACGCCGATGCGCAGGCGAGGGCTGCCGCAACCCGCTTCGTGGCCGCGTTTCCCGTTCAAGGTACAGTAGCGGCATGATCGAGATCGGTTACAAGGTCGCCGCCTTCCTCGTCACCCTCGGCGTGCTCGTGGTCATCCACGAGCTCGGCCACTACCTCGTGGCCCGCTGGTGCGGCGTGAAGGTGCTGCGGTTTTCCGTCGGATTCGGCCGTGTCGTCGCCTCCCGACGCCTCGGCCGCGACGGCACGGAGTGGGCGTTATCCGCGATTCCGCTCGGCGGCTACGTGAAGATGGCCGACGAGCGCGAAGGCGACGTTCCCGTCCGCGACCTGCCGCGTGCCTTCAACCGCCAGAGCGTATGGAAGCGCATCGCCATCGTGGCGGCAGGCCCCATCGCCAATCTCCTGCTCGCGGTGCTCCTCTTTGCGGGCACCTACATGGCCGGTGTGCCCGGCCAACGCGCGGTGCTCGCTGATGCCTCTGCCGGCACCGCGGCGGCCGCCGCAGGGGTGCGCGCGGGCGATCTCGTGATCGCCGTGGATGGCGAGCCCGTGAAGAGCTGGCAGGACCTCCGCTGGCGTCTGACCAAGGCGCAGGGGCACGACAGCGTCGTGCTCTCCGTGCAGCAGGGCGGCCCCCATGCCGGCGATCCTCCGGTGCAGCGCCGCCTCGATCTCACGCGCCTCGTCACCGCGGATTGGGAGAACAATGTGGCCGCGGCGCTGGGGTTGCGTACGGACCTCGGCGCGCCGCTCATCGCCGAGCTGGTGGAAGGCAAGCCGGCCGCCCGCGCCGGGCTCGCGGCGGGGGATCGCATCCTCGCCATCGATGGCCGTGCGGTGCGCTCTCCCGCCGATGTCGCCACGATCACCAACGCCCGCGCCGACGTGCCCATCGTTTTCAGCGTCGAGCGAGCGGGGGTCAGCCGCGACATCACGGTCATCCCCGAGGCGGTGGAGCAGGGCGGACGCCGCGTGGGCATTGCCGGCCTCAAGCTCGCCATCGACCCGGCGGTGGCGGCGGGGCTCTCGCTGACGGTTCGCTACGGCCCGCTCGAGTCGCTCGTGCAAGGTGCCCGCAAGACCTGGGAACTGTCGGTGTTCACGCTGAAGATGCTCGGACGCATCTTCATCGGCGAGGCGTCGCTCAAGAACATCAGCGGGCCGATCACCATGGCGGACTTCGCTGGGCAGTCGGCGCAGGCCGGCCTGCTCGTGTTCGTGGGCTACCTCGCGCTCATCAGCATCAGCCTCGGCGTGCTGAACCTCCTGCCGGTGCCGTTACTGGATGGAGGGCATTTGCTGTATTATTTCGCGGAAGTTTTCAAGGGCAGCCCCGTCTCCGACCGCGCGTTCGAGGTCGGCCAGCGAATCGGCATGGCGATGCTGGCCGTGTTGATGGCCCTGGCTCTGTTCAATGACGTGTCCCGCCTGTTCTGACGGCCTCCGGCCGCACCGCTCCCGCGCCATGCCTGTACGTTCTCGCGCACCCCTGCGCCGCCGATTGCTGCCTACGCTGCTCGCCGCGTTGCTTGCCACTGCGCTGGCCACGCCCGCGCTGGCTTTCGATCCGTTCACGGTGCGCGACATCCGGGTGGAGGGCGTGCAGCGCACCGAGGCCGGCACGATCTTCTCGTACCTGCCGATCAAGGTGGGCGAGCGAGTGGACGACGAGAAGGTCGCGCAGGCCGTGAAGGCGCTCTACGCCACCGGCTTTTTCCGCGACGTGCGTATCGAGGCGCAGGGCGACGTGCTGCTCGTGACCGTGCAGGAGCGGCCCACGATCAGCTCCCTCACGTTCGTGGGCAACAAGGAATTCGATACCGAGACGGTCAAGAAGGCGCTGAAGGAGATCGGCATCGCCGAGGCGCGCATCTTCGACCGCTCCGCCCTCGACCGCGCTGAGCAGGAACTGAAGCGGCAGTACATCACGCGCGGCAAGTACGCCGCCACGGTCACCGTCACCGTCACGCCGCAGGAGCGCAATCGGGTGGCGCTCAATTTCACGATCGTCGAAGGCGAATCGGCCAGCATCGCGCGCATCAACATCGTGGGCAACAAGGCGTTTACCGAAGCGCAGCTGAAGCGCGAGATGACGCTCTCCACGCCTAACTGGTTGTCCTGGTATACCAAGGACGACCAGTACAGCAAGCAAAAGCTCGGGGCCGACCTCGAATCGCTGCGCAGCTTCTACCAGAATCAGGGCTTCCTCGAGTTCAACATCGATTCCACGCAGGTGTCGATCTCGCCCGACAAGGAAGAGGTCTTCCTCACGATCAACCTCACCGAGGGGCCGCGGTTCAATATCTCGTCGATCAACATCGCCGGCGAGCTCACGGTGGCGGAGCCGGAGCTGCGCGCGCTCCTGGCGGTCAAGCCCGGCGAGGTCTTCTCGCGCGCCAAGATGCAGCAGTCGGTAAAGGCGATCAGCGAGCGGCTGGGCCAGGACGGCTACGCCTTCGCCAACGTCAACGCGGTACCTGACATCAACCGCGAGAAGAACACCGTCGGCTTCACGTTCTACGTCGATGCCGGCCGTCGCGTGTACGTGCGCAAGATCAACATCAGCGGCAATCCCAAGACGCGCGACGAGGTGATCCGCCGCGAGATGCGCCAGCTCGAGAGCGCCTGGTACGACGGCACCCGCATCGAGCGGTCCAAGGTGCGCGTGCGCCGCCTGGGCTACTTCGAGGAGGGCAGCGTCAACCTCGAGACGCCGCCGGTGCCGGGGACCACCGACCAGGTGGACGTCGAGGTCTCCGTGGTAGAAAAGAACACCGGCAACCTGCTGGCCGGCGTGGGGTACTCCAACGCCGACGGCGTGGTGTTCAACGCCTCGGTGTCGCAGCAGAACATCTTCGGCTCCGGCAACGCGCTCTCGCTCTCGCTCAACACGAGTAGCGTCAACCGCACGATCGCGCTGACTTACACCGAGCCGTACTGGACCGTCGACGGCGTGTCGCGCACGATCGAGCTCTACGACAAGAACATCGATCCCACGGGCCTCGCGATCGCGCAGTACTCGTCGTCCACGCAGGGCGCGTCGATTGGCTTCGGCGTTCCGGTGTCGGAAATCGACACCATCAACATTGGCCTGCGCTTCGAGCACACCAAGCTCAACCTTTTCGACGACAGCCCGCCGATCTACTACCAGTTCGTGCAGGACTTTGGCTACGTCACGAACAGCTACATACTGTCGGGCGGCTGGTCGCGTGACACCCGCAACGACATCCTCTATCCTACGTTCGGCCGCCTGCAGTCGGCGCTGGTCGAGGTGGGCCTGCCGATCGGCGACTTGTCGTATTACAAGTTCCAGTACGTGAACCAGGCGTTCTGGCCCGTGTACGGCGACTTCGTGCTCATGCTGCGGGGAGATCTGGGCTACGGCGACGGCTACCAAGGCAAGCCGCTGCCGTTCTTCAAGGCGTTCTATGCCGGCGGCGCAGGCTCCGTACGCGGCTACGAGGCCGGGTCGCTCGGTCCCCGCGACATCTACGGCAACGCGCTGGGGGGCAAGCGCAAGATCGTGGGCAACGCGGAAATCTTCTATCCGATCCTCAAGGGGGACCGCTCGGTGCGCATCTCGGCCTTTGCCGATGCCGGACAGATCTACGCGAACGGCTACCAGCCCGAGTTCGAGAACTTCCGTTTCTCCGCCGGCCTGGGCCTTGCATGGAACTCCCCGATCGGGCCGCTCAAGTTCAGCTACGCGATCCCGCTCAACGACATCCCCGAAGACAAGATCCAGAAGTTCCAGTTCCAGGTCGGCACGGTGTTCTGATCCGCGAATGCGCGCCCATCGGAGAATCGACTTGAAGCATTTCGCCACTGCCATCGCCATGGCGCTCCTGCTCGCTGCCGGCGCGGCGGGCGCGGCCGAATACAAGATCGGTTTCGTGAATACCGAGCGTCTCTTTCGCGAGGCCGCCCCGGCCAAGCGCGCGCAGCAGAAGATCGAGAAGGAGTTCTCGGCGCGCGATGCGGAGCTGCAGAAGCTCTCCAAGCAGGTTCGCGACCTGCAGTCGCTGCTCGACCGCGACGGCCCCACCATGGGCGAGTCGGAGCGGCGCAACAAGGAGCGCGACCTCGCCAACCAGTCGCGCGACCTACAGCGGATGCAGCGCGAGATCCGCGAGGACTTGAACATTCGCCGCAACGAGGAGCTCGCCGCGGTGCAGGACCGTGCCAACAAGGTGATCCAGCAGATCGCCGAGGCCGAGAAGTTCGACCTCATCATCCAGGACCCGGTGGTCTTCGCGAGCCAGCGCATCGACATCACCGAGAAGGTGATCAAGGCGCTCGCGGACAAGTAGGTTCCGGCGCGTCCGCTCGCGCCGGCCACCGCGCCCCTCCGAAGGACCCGCAGGCAAGGCGATGCATAGCGACGGAATCACCCTGGCCGAGCTCGCCACGCGCATCGGCGCGCACGTCGCCGGCGACGGCGCGATCGTGATCCGGCGGGTGGGCTCGCTCGAGCACGCCGGGGGCGATGCCATCGCCTTCCTTGGCCAGGCCCGCCTGCGGCCGCTGGCCGCACGCACGCAAGCGGCGGCCGTGATCGTGACCCCGGCCGACATCGATGTCACTGCGCGTCCCCGGCTCGTGCACGACAAGCCCTATGCCGCCTACGCCCTCTGCGCAACGATCCTCCATCCGCCCGTCGCGTCCGTGCCGGGCATCGATGCCACCGCGCGCGTGGCGTCCACGGCGCGCATAGATGCTGCCGCTACCGTGGGGCCTTTTGCCGTGGTCGGCGAAGGCGCACAGGTGGGAGCGGGCGCGGTGCTCGCGGCCCACGTCGTGCTGGGGGACAACGCCACGATCGGCGAGGGCGCGCGGATCGGTCCGCACGTCACCGTGTATGCGGGATGCACCATCGGGCCGCGCACCGTGGTGCATGCGGGCGCGGTCATCGGGGCCGATGGCTTCGGCATGGCGGAGCAGGGTGGCCGGTGGCTCAAGATTCCCCAGGTAGGCGCGGTGCGCATCGGGGCCGATTGCGAGATCGGTGCCAACACCACCATCGATCGCGGCGCCATCGACGACACCGTGATCGAGGACGACGTCAAGCTCGACAATCAGATCCAGATCGGCCACAACTGCAGCATCGGTGCGCACACCGCCATCGCGGGCTGCACGGGCATCGCTGGCAGCACCGCTATAGGACGCAACGTGCGTATCGGCGGCGCCGCTATGATCGCCGGTCATCTCACTATTCCCGACAACAGCGTGATCGCCGGCGCCACCACGGTGCTGAGCCCCATCCGCGAGTCCGGTTTCTACAACTCGGCTTTCCCGCTCATGAAGCACGCGGACTGGCGCTATGCCGCCGTCGAGATCCGCCGCCTGCGCGCACTCGCCGCGCGGGTGGCGGCGCTCGAGTCGCGCCTGCGCGTGGAAGGCATCGCGGAGGATGCGTCATGACGCTCGCCGAGCTCGAGGCGGTGCTGCGCACGCATCCCCGCC
>CALFEY010000248.1 GCA_937958295.1 uncultured Pseudomonadota bacterium | reverse complement strand
CGGCATGGCCCTCGCCCACGCCCTCGAAGAAGGCGGTCATGGTGTCGAAGCGCCCCTTGTTCGCCAGCGCGGCATTGACCACGGCTGCGAGCGAGCCGGCGCCGGCCGGTCCCATGAGCGGACGAGCCGAGATGAGGTTCGTGAAGTAGAGCGCAGGCGTGGAAGCCTCCTTGGCCGCCTGCACCACGGGGGTGGTCCCGATGACGAGGTCCGGCGCGAACTCGTGCATGGCCGCGAGGTCCTGCTCGAGCGACGCGCGGTACTGCACGCGCACGCCCTTGGCCTCGAGCCAGGCGCAATCCGCGGCGCTCCACGGCGTGCGCGGACACGCGGTGCCCACGTAGCGCACATCGGCGCCGCTGTCCACCAGCAGCCGCGCGACGATGAGCTCTGAGCCCTCGTAGCCGGACAGCGTGATGCGACCCTTGATCGGCATCTTCGCGAGCGCGCCTCTGATCGCGGGCAGGATGCGGTTCTTGGCGGCGTCGATGCGCTCCTGCGCCACGCCTGCACATACGCCGATGGCCTGCAGCCAGGCCTCCGTACCGTCCACTCCCACCGGCGCGGAGCCCACCACGGGACGCCCGGCGGCCTCGAACTCGCGCACGCTCGCCGTGTAGAACGGATGGATTGCGGCCACTGCCACGCAGTCGAGGGCGCCGTAGAGCTCGCGCCATTCGCGCGTGGGTACCACCGGGCCCGCCGCGAGGCCCAGTGGCTCGAGCATCATGCCAAGGCCCACGGGATCGGCGGGGAACATCTCGCCCAACAGCGTCACGCTCGGCTTGCGCTCACGCGCGGCGTCGTGGCCGCGTGGTGCTGCCACCGGCCCTTGCGTGGCCTCGTGGCGCGCGTAGTTGAGCATTGCCCCGGCCAGCACGTCCTTGGCTTCGGCATGCGTGGGCACGCCGAAGCCGGGTACGTCGATGCCGATGATCCGCACGCCGTTGATCTGCTTGGGCAGCAGCTTCAGCGGCACGCCGCTCGCCGTGGGCACGCACAGATTGGTCACGACGATGGTGTCGTACAGCGCAGGATCGGCCAGCTGGTGCACCGCCTCGCGGATATCCTCGAAAAGCTTGCCGGTAACGAGGGACTCCGAGTTGAACGGGACGTACCCCACCGTGCGGCGCGCGCCGTAGAAGTGCGACGTGAAGGTGAGCCCGTACACGCAGCAGGCCGAACCGGACAGCACCGTGGCCGTGCGCCGCATCCGCAGCCCCACGCGCAGGCTGCCGAACGCGGGGCACATCGACTGTGGCTGGTCATGCGGGCCCTTGGGGTAGTCCCGCGCATAGCGATCGAGCACCTCGCTCTTGCCCGCCGCCCGCGCCGCCGCGACGAGCTGGTCGCGGCCGGAGTGACAGCCCGCGCCGTCGCCCTTGAGGGCATCGGCATTGACCACGGCAGGAAGGGGAGCGCTCATCGGCTAGACGGTGTCGTAGATCACTTCGAGGGATGCCTGCACGGTCTCGCGCCTGCCGCACATGTCCATCGTGGTGGCAGGCTCCAGGACCACGTTGCGCCCGACCGTGTCGCCGGAAAACAGCGAAAGCAGCTCGTCCTGCGTGAGGGGCGTGGGCCGCACCGGCGGCGCGTCGGCAACGTTCTGCGCCAGCGCCTCGAACAACGGCGCCCATTGCGTTCCAGGGCGCCCGATGATTTCGTACGACGCGCTCTTGCGCCGGATGTCCTCGTTGGCGGGAATCGCCGAAAGCACCGGGATGCCTGCACGCTGCGCGAAGGCCGCGGCCTCGCCGGTACCGTCGTCCTTGTTCACCACCATCCCCGCCACACCGACGTTGCCGCCGAGCTTGCGGAAGTAATCGACGGCGGAGCACACGTTGTTGGCGACGTAGAGCGATTGCAGGTCGTTGCTGCCGACAACGATGACCTTCTGGCACATGTCGCGCGCGATCGGCAGGCCGAAGCCCCCGCACACCACGTCGCCCAGGAAATCGAGCAGCACGTAGTCGAAGCCCCACTCGTGGAAACCGAGCTTCTCGAGGAGCTCGAAGCCGTGGATGATCCCGCGCCCGCCGCAGCCGCGGCCGACCTCCGGACCGCCCAGCTCCATCGCGAATACGCCGTCGCGCTTGAAGCACACGTCGCCGATCTGCACCGCCTCTCCGGCGAGCTTCTTGCGAGACGACGTCTCGATGATGGTGGGACACGCGCGGCCACCGAAGAGCAGCGACGTCGTGTCGCTCTTGGGGTCGCAGCCAATGAGCAGCACCTTCTTGCCCTGCTGCGCCATCATGTAGGAGAGGTTCGCGAGCGTGAAGCTCTTGCCGATGCCGCCCTTGCCGTAGATCGCGATGATCTGCGTTTGCTTGGTCGCCGTGGTGGCGACGGGATCGGGCTCGATCGCCGCTTCCTCGCGCAAGCGCGTGAACTGCACGACGGAGGGCGCGGCAACGCCGCAGGCGGAGGTCATGAGCACGCTCTCCAATCGAGGACCATCTTGAGGCAGGCGGGATCGCCAAAGGCGGTGCGGTACGCAGCGGGTGCCTCGCGGGCGCCCTGCCGGTGGGTGATGAGGTCGGCAAGCGACAGGCGACCGCTTTCCGCGAAGCCCGTCACGGCCAGCAAGTCAGCGGGCTGCCATTGCGCGGCCACGCGCAGGCGCGCCTCGCGCATGAACGCGGGCGCAAAGGCAAAGGCGAGCGGGTCGGTGTAGAAGCCGGCGAGCACGATCTCGCCTCCGGGCGCGAGTCGGCCGATGAGAGTGTCGAGCAGGCGCGAATCGCCGCTCACGTCGTAGATGGCGCGATAGTCGCGGCGGGGGTCGGCGGCGGGATCGATCACCGAATAGCCCTCGGCCCCGGCGGCGCGCTGCGCATTGCGCTCCCACACCACGGGCGGGGGGCCGCCCGCCACGAGCGTGAGCCGCGCGAGGAGGCGCCCGAGCACGCCGTGGCCCACGATCAGATCGGGCAAGCCTTCGCCGGAGGCGGGCAGCGCGTGGTACGCCGTGGCGGCCAAGGCCAGCAGGACCCCTTCTTCGCCCAGGTGCTCGGCAATGCGGGTCGCCCGGGCGGCCGGCACCACGAGGCGCCGTGCCGCGCCACCGAAAAGGCCGCGCACGGGGCCGAAGCAGCGGGCGCCGGGGACGAACACGAGCTCGCCCAGGCGGGCGCCACCACTGGAGGCGTCGGCGGTCACGCGCCCCACGGATTCGTAACCGGGAACGAGCGGATATCCCATGCCGGGGAACGCCGGCATCGTGCCGGTGTAGAGCAGGCGCTCGGTGCCTGTGCTGATGCCGCTCCACTGCACATCGACCACGAGGTCGCCTTCCCCTGGCGGCGATAGATCCAGACGGCGCACGACCAGGTGCTCCGCCTCCTCCAGTACGACCGCCAACGTATCCATTGCGGTTCCCCGCGCTTTTACAGGCCGAGCCTGTCAGGCGCTTGTTGATCGACTTGTGTCAGTCTAATGTTACTTTGGTCGATGTCAATATTTATTAACACCGACATCCCAATCGGACCCTGACGTTCACCGCTTCCGCCCCACAAGAAGCCCGGTCTGCAGCGGGACTCGCGTGGGCAGCCGCCGGACGTCGTCGAACCCCGCCTGGCGGGCGAGCCCGGCCAGCGCCGCCGGCGATCGGGCCCGGCCGCTGCCCATGGCGAGGAGGTACATCCCGAAGTAGGCATCGCCGACGCGCTCGGCGCCCGGCGCCTGCGCCATCGGTTCGGCGAGGAGCAGCGTGCCGCCGGCCGGCAGCGACCGATGCACGTTGCGCAGCAGGGCGACCACGGCGTCGGCGTCGTGGTCGTGTACCACCCGCACGAGCGACACGATGTCGGCACCGGTGGGCAGCGGATCGGTGAGGAAGCTCCCGCCCACGCAATGCGCCCGAGCGGCCAGTCCGGCACGCATGAAGCGCTCCCGTGCGCGCTCCACCACCGCGGGAAGGTCGAAGAGCATGAGCGACAGTTGCGGACAGCGCTCCGCGACCGTGGTCAGGAAGGCTCCCTCGCCCCCTCCCACGTCGAGCAGGCAGCGATGGCGGGCGAACGGATAGGCCGCCATGATCTCGCCCGCCACGAGCGGCTGCGAGTCCGACATCAGCGTGGAGTACGCCGCGACGCGATCCGCGGGCAGGTCGGCGCCGCGCCGTGCTCCGGCGTAGGGCCAGAAGGCGGCCAGGTGCGTGCGCTCCTGCGTGCCGCGCAACAACGCCACGGGATCGGCGAGGTCGGCATACAGGAGGGCGTTGTGCTCCACCATGGCCACGATGGCGGGCTCGCCGGCGATCGCCGCACCGAGCTCGCCCAGGCCGAAGCGGTCTCCATCGCGGCGGGCCACGAGGCGCAAGGCGATCCCGGCGGCCAGCAGGCGATCGGCGGCCTCGAGCGAGAGGCCAAGCCGGCGTGCCAGCACGGGCAGCGTCTGCGGACGTTCGGCGAGGATCTCGAACAGGCGCAGCCGCACGCACGCAAGCAGCACCTGCGAGTAGACGAAGCCCGCGCACAGGTCGAATGCCTCGCTCGCGCGTCGGCGGGCGAGGCCGCGGGTGAGCGGGAAGCGCGCTGCCCACGAGCGGAACGCGGCACTGGCGAGGAGGCGATCCCGCACCGCGTGCCAGCGGTCGAACGGTGCGCGTGCCATGGCCGGGACGCCGATCATCGCGGCCTCGCGGCGTGGAGGCGAGCACCGCGCCGCGCGCTGCGGTACTGGCGCAGGCTCATGCCGCGCGCCGGGCGAGTTCCTTCGGAATCAGTCCCTCGGTCTCGATGCGCATCGCCTCGACCAGCTCGGCCGCGCCCGGACAGTCGGGGATGGAGGCGATCGCCCCGGCGACGAGCGACTCGAGCCGCGCGAGCGCGCCCGCAATGCCGAGCTCGCCGGCCGCCGTGGGACGTCCCAGCACCACGTCACGTCCGATGGGCTTGCCGAGGTCGGCGGCGCTGCCCACCACGTCGCGCAGGTCGTCGGCGACCTGATAGGCCTCGCCCAGACGCTCGCCGAGCGCGCGCCAGGGTTCCGGATCCGCCCCTGCCGCGATGGCGCCGCAAGTGGTGGCGGCGGCGAAGAGCGCGCCGGTCTTGGCTTGCTGATATTCGGAGAGCACCACGTGGGCTTCGCATTCCCACGCTTGGCCTGCGACGATCCCGGTGGGGGCCCCTACTCCGCGGGACAGCGCCCGCAGCAGGGGAGACAGCCGCGACGGCGTGGCCGCCGCGCCGATGGCGAGTGTCTCGAAGGCGAGCACGATGAGGGCGTCGCCCGCAAGGATCGCGAGCCGCTCCCCGAAGGCTCGATGCACCGAGGGCTTCCCGCGGCGGGTGGGCGCATCGTCGAAGCAGGGCAGGTCGTCGTGAACGAGGGACGCGCAGTGCAGGAGCTCGATGGCCACCGCCGCCCCCACCGCGGCCTCGACGTCGTCCACCAGGCAGGCCCGCGCCACCGCGAGGCACAGGCGTGGACGGATGCGCGCGCCGCCGGGAAACACGGCGTAGCGCATCGCGGCGGGCAGGCGCGTAGGGGCGCCCGGCCGGGCACAGGTGGCGAGCGCGAGGGTCAGCCCGCGCTCCACGAGAACAGACGACACGGAAGGCTCTGCGCGCACGGGGAATCCTCCTCGCATACATTTATGTTTACATCACATGTTGTAATGTAATGTAGACACATGCCGCTAGCTCGTCAACCCTCTTGGATTCCCGCGCCTTGACCCGCCGTCGTGCCATCGTGGTGGGCGCGGGCGTAGGTGGACTGGTGTGCGCTCTGCAACTCGCCACCGCCGGGGTGGCGGTCACGGTAGTCGAGCGCCAGTCCGGCCCCGGGGGCAAGTTGCGGGCCCTGCCCGTGGGCGACGCGCTGATCGACGCCGGCCCCACCGTGTTCACCATGCGCTGGGTCTTCGACGAGATCTTTGCCGCGGCGGGCTCGTCGCTGGACACCCACCTCTCGCTGCGCAAGCTCGAGGTGCTGGCGCGCCACGCGTGGCGCGACGATGCGCGGCTCGACCTCTTCGCCGACGTCGCACGGACCGCCGACGCGATCGGCGACTTCGCGGGCGCCGCCGAGGCGCGCCGCTTCGTGGCCTTCAGCACGCGCGCGCGACGCATCTACGCCGCGCTCGAGCGACCCTTCCTGCGGGCGCCGCGCGGGGGGCTCCTGGCGTTACTGCATCGCTCCGGCGCCCGCGGCCTGCCCGACCTCCTGCGCATTTCCCCCTTTGCGTCGATGTGGGGCGCGCTGGGCGATCACTTTCGCGATGGCCGTCTGCGTCAGCTCTTCGGCCGCTATGCCACCTACTGCGGCTCTTCGCCGTTCCTCGCCCCCGCCACGCTGATGCTCGTCGCGCATGTCGAGCAGGCCGGCGTCTGGACCATCGGGGGCGGGATGCAGCGGCTGGCCGACGCACTCGCGCGGCTTGCCGCCGCGCATGGCGCCGATTTTCGCTACTTGGCGGACGTGCGCGAGATCGAGGTGCAGGGTCAACGTGCCGCCGGCGTCACGCTCGCGACAGGCGAACGACTCGCGGCCGACGCGGTGGTGGTCAATGCGGATGCCGCGGCGCTCGGCCTGGGCCTGCTGGGCGGCGCGGCCGCGGGCGCGATCGCGCCCGCGCCTGCGAAATCGCGGTCGCTGTCGGCCTTCACCTGGGCCACGGCCGCGGCCACGCGCGGCTTCCCGCTCGCGCGCCACAACGTCTTCTTCTCCGACGACTACACCGCGGAGTTCGAGGATCTCTTCACGCGCCAGGCCGTCCCGCGCGCGCCGACCGTCTACGTGTGCGCGCAGGATCGCGGCGAGCCGCACGCGACGCCCGCGGCCCGCGAGCGCCTCTTCTGCCTCATCAACGCCCCGGCCGTGGGCGACCGCCACGACTTCCGCGATTCGGAGATTCGACAATGCGAGCAACGCACCTTCGCCACGCTGGAACGGCATGGCCTGACGATCGACCGTACGGCGAGCACCACGACGGTGACCACCCCCACGCAGTTCGCGCGGCTGTATCCGGGGACGGGCGGTGCGCTCTACGGTCGTGCGACGCACGGGTGGCGGGCGTCGTTTCAGCGTCCGGGCTCGCGCACGCGGATCCCCCGCCTCTACCTCGCGGGGGGCAGCACGCACCCGGGACCGGGCCTGCCGATGGCGGCCCTGTCGGGCCGGATGACGGCCAGCTGCGTGCTCGCGGATTTCAGTTCGACGCGCCGCTAGCCCCAGGCGGCTACGCGTGGTGGTACATCGATGCGTTCGCCGCGGACGGCGCCCACGGGCTCACGATCATCGCGTTCATCGGCAGCGTCTTCTCGCCCTATTACCGGCGCGCCCGGGATCGGAGCCGCGGCGATCCGCGCGAGCACTGCGCGGTCAACGTCGCGCTCTACGGTCGCGGGCATCGCTGGGCCATGACCGAACGGGGCCGGCACGACCTCCATGCGACTGCCACCACCCTCGCCATCGGGCCTAGCGCGCTGCATTGGGATGGCACGAGCCTTGCGATTGAGCTCGACGAGCGCACGGCGCCGTTGCCGTCGCGGCTGCGCGGCACCGTGCGCGTCACGCCACAGGCGCTGCTCGACCGCTCCCGCGCCCTCGACCATGACGGCGCCCATCGCTGGCAGGTGCTCGCGCCCCACGCCCGTATCGACGTGGCGCTCGATCGTCCCGGCGTGCACTGGTCGGGGACGGCCTACGTCGACACCAATCGCGGGACCGCGCCGCTGGAGCAGGCGTTCTCGGGCTGGCACTGGTCGCGCGCGCGCGTCGGCGATGGCACGGCTATCTTCTACGACGTGGCCGCCCGCGACGGCCGCCATCGCTGCCTTGCCCTGCACTGCGCAGACGACGGCCGCGTGAGCGACTTCGAGCCGCCGCCCGTCGTCGCGCTGCCACGTTCCGGCTGGGGCATCGCGCGTGCGACGCGCGCGCGGCCTGGCGACGCGCGCCTCGTGCGCACTCTCGTCGATACGCCTTTTTACGCCCGCTCGCTCGTAGCCTCGTGTACGCTGCGCGAGCGCGTGACCGCCGTGCACGAAAGCCTCTCGCTCGATCGCTTCAACGCCCGCTGGGTCCGCGCCCTGTTGCCCTTCAGAATGCCGCGCCACGCGCTCCACCATCATGGCTAAGGTCTTTCCGTTCTCCGCCATCGTCGGCCAGGACGACATGCGGCTCGCCCTCATGATGGCCGCCGTCGATCCCTCCATCGGAGGCGTCCTCGTCTTCGGCGACCGCGGCACGGGCAAGACCACCGCGGTGCGCGGCCTCGCGGCCCTGCTGCCCCCGATGCGGGTGGTTGCCGGCTGCCGCTATGGCTGCGATCCCGCAACCCCCGATGCATGGTGCGACACCTGCCGGTCGCGCAACGCCGCGCAGCCCGCCAAGCACGCGATGGCGCCGGTGCCGGTGGTCGATCTGCCGCTCGGCGCCACCGAAGATCGAGTCGCCGGCGCGCTCGATCTCGAACAGGCGCTGACCAAGGGCGTCAAGGTGTTCGAGCCGGGCCTGCTCGCGCGGGCGCACCGCGGCTTCCTCTACATCGACGAAGTGAATCTCCTCGAGGATCACCTCGTCGACCTCCTGCTGGACGTCGCGGCCTCGGGGGAGAACGTGGTGGAGCGGGAAGGCTTGAGCGTGCGTCATCCCGCGCGCTTCGTGCTCGTAGGGAGCGGCAATCCGGAAGAAGGCGAGCTGCGTCCGCAGCTCCTGGACCGCTTCGGCGTGTCGGTGGAAGTGACCACCCCCGCCGACCTGCCCACGCGCGTGGAGGTGGTGCGCCGCCGCGATGCCTTCGAGCGCGATCCGGCGGCCTTCATCGACAAATGGAAACGGCAGGACGCCAAGCTGCGCAAGCAGGTCGAGCTAGGTCGCACCCGCCTGGCGGCGGTGGCCGTGCCCGACGCCGCGCTCGCGCGCGCCGCGCAGCTATGCATGAGCCTCGGCACCGACGGCCTGCGGGGCGAGCTCACGCTGGTGCGTGCCGCACGAGCGCTGGCGAGCCTCGAGGCAGACAGCACCGTGGGCGACACGCACCTGCGGCGCGTCGCGCCGATGGCGCTGCGTCATCGCCTGCGTCGCGATCCGCTCGACGAGTCCGGCTCCACCGCGAGGATCGAGCGCGCGCTCGAGGTCGTGTTCGCGCCATGAGCGAGGCGGCAACGCACGCGAAGGCCGCGATCCCGGATCCCGCCGCCTGCTGGTCCGATGCGCTGCACGCCGCGGCGGTATTCGCCGTCGATCCGGCAGGCCTGCGCGGCATTGCCATGCGCGCGCAGGCCGGACCCGTGCGCGAGCGGTGGGTCGCGGCGCTCCGCGCGTGCCTGCCGACGCACACGGCCGTGCAGCGCATTCCCGCCGGCGTCACGGAGGACCGCCTGCTCGGCGGCCTCGATGTCGTGGCCACGCTCGCCGCGAGGCGCCCCGTTGTCGAGAGCGGCCTCCTGGCCGCGAGCGATGGCGGCGTGGCCGTGCTCGCCATGGGCGAACGGGTCACCGCCACCGCCGCCGCACATCTGGCTGCCGCGCTCGACACCGGCGAGGTCGTGCTCGAGCGCGACGGGTTCTCGCGCGTCATGCCGGCGCGCTTCGGTCTCGTGCTGCTCGACGAGGGCGACGGCGACGACGAGCGCCCGCCCGCGGCGTTGCAGGACCGCCTCGCCTTTCACCTCGACCTGCGCGCGCTGTCGCTGCGCGATGCCTCCGACGCCGCCGACGTCCGCGCGCAGGTGATCGCCGCCCGGGCGCGGCTGCGCGAGGTGCGCACCGACGACGCCCTCGTCGACGCGCTGTGCGCCGCAGCGGCGGCGCTCGGCATCGGCTCGCTGCGCGCGCCCCTGCTCGCGCTGCGAGCGGCGCAGGCCGCAGCCGCGCTGGCCGGTCGCGTGTGCACCGCCGAAGACGACGCCGCCTGGGCGGCCCGCCTGGTCCTCGCGCCGCGCGCGACCAGGTTGCCGCAACCCGCCGAGTCGCCTCCGCCGCCGAGCCCCCCGCCTCCGGAAGAGCGCGACGACCCGCGCCAGGACGGCGGGCCGTCCACCGCCGAGCGTTCGCTCGAGGACCGCGTCCTCGAGGCCGCGCAGGCCGCCCTGCCGTACGACGTGCTCTCGACGTTGCTCCAGCAGGGTCGTACCCCGCCCCGCGCCCACACGGGCGGCCGGGTAGGCGCGGCGCGGGTGGAAGCCACCCGCGGCCGGCCCATGGGCGTGCGTCGCGGCGACCTGCGCTCGGGGGCGCGGCTGCACCTGCTCGCCACGTTGCGCGCGGCCGCGCCGTGGCAACCGTGGCGCGCGCTCGATCGCGCTGGCGGCGAGCCGGGCGCCTTGCCGCGCCTGCAGATCCGCCGCGACGACTTCCGACTCACTCGCTATCGCCGGCGCACGCAGACGACCACGATCTTCGTCGTGGATGCCTCCGGCTCGTCGGCGCTGCATCGCCTCGCCGAAGCGAAAGGCGCGGTGCAGTTGCTGCTCGCCGAATGTTATGTGCGCCGCGACAGCGTGGCCCTGCTGGCCTTTCGCGGTACGGGCGCCGAGCTGCTGCTGCCGCCCACGCGCTCGCTCGTGCGCGCGAAGCGCTGTCTCGCCGACCTTCCCGGCGGGGGCGGGACGCCGCTCGCCGCCGGCATCGACGCGGCCGTGACGCTCGCCGATGCCCTGCGCCGGCGCGGGCAGGCACCGCTCATCGCGCTCTTCACGGACGGCCGCGCGAACATCGGCCGCGACGGCGTCGGGGGCCGCGACAATGCCGAGCGGGACGCCCTCGCCGCGGCCGCGGCCGCCCGCGCGGCACAGCTCACCATTCTGCTCGTCGACACCTCGGTCAAGCCGCAGGAGCGCTCGCAGCGTCTCGCGCACGCCATGGGCGCACGCTACCTCGCCTTGCCGCAGGCCGGCTCGGTGGAGATATCGCAGGCCGTGCGCCGGAGCTCGCCGTGAGCGCGTCGGCCCCAGCGCTGACCGAACGCCTGCGCGAGGGCACGCGGCCCCTCCATCGCGCCGCCGAGCGGGCGGGCGTAATGCGCGCCCTGCTCGCCGGAACGCTCGATCGCGCCGGCTACGCTCGACTGTTGCGCAACCTGCACGCGCTGTACGCCGCCCTGGAGGACGAGCTCGAGCGTCCCCGCCCGTCATCACCCGACCTCGCGCCTCTGCGGCTGCCCACGCTCTACCGCACGGCCACACTAGCGGCGGATCTCGACGCGCTCGCTCCATCCGCGTGGCGAATGCTGCCGCTGACCGCCGCCACCGTCGAATACGTGACGCGCCTGCGCGCGATCGGCGCGGACGACCCCGCGCTCCTCGGTGCACATGCCTACGTGCGCTACCTCGGCGACCTGAGCGGCGGCCAGATCCTGCGCGAGATCGTGCGGCGCGCGTTTGCCCTGCCGGGTGCAACGGGCACGCGCTTTTACGCGTTCGAAGGCGACGTCGCCACGCTCAAGCAACAATTGCGCCGCGCGCTGGACGGCCCGGCAATATCTCCCGCGCGCCACGATGCCGTGGTGGCGGAGGCACAGGCGGGCTTCGCGCTACACATCCGGCTCTTCGACGAGTTGCAGGGGCCGGCCGCGACGCCGGTATGAGGCCGGCGCCTAGCCCTCGAATTCCGAGCCGGCGGCGTAGGCGCGCATCTGCATCGCGAGGTCGGCCAGGCGCTTGGTGGAGGCCTCCAGGTCGTCGAGCGTGGGCACCACGGCCTGCGCATCCGCTTCGTCGACGACTTCCATTACCGCCAGACGCGCGTGCGCGAGCACGGCTTCGAGCAGGCGGCTGAAGCTCGCACTCTCCCCGAACGGAATCTCGCTCTGGGTGAGCGGCCGCTGGGCATCGCTGATGGCCACCTGCACGCGGTCGCGCGCGGCGTCGGCCTCGCGTCCCTCGGACATGTTGGTCACGAGCACGATGCGGCCGAGCGCGCCCATGCCGTCCAGGCGAGGAATGACGTCCGCGCGGATGGCGAGCGGGATGAGCCGCCCGCCCCCGGCATCGAGGGCGAGCTCGCCGCGCCAGCTGCGCTCCTCGTCCATCACTGCACACACCATCCTGCGCGCGGCGGCCGGGTCGTGGAACAGGCGAGGCAAGTCCTCGAGATCGGCCAAGTGCACGTGCGGCCGCCGGAAAAAACGCGAGAAGGCCTCGCTCACGAAGCGGATGCGTCCCGCGCCATCGGCGATCAGCACGCCGTCGGACGAGCCCTGCAGCGCGCGCCGCAGACGGGCGAGGCGGTCCTCGGTGATGAGGTAGCTCATCGAACGCACCTGCAGCACCACGTCACGCAGCGACGTGCCCACCGCACGCGCAGTGATGAGCTGCGCGGGCTCCCACGACCGCGACGTGCCGCGCACGCGCTGCGTCCACACCGCGAACGAGCGGCGCGGCGAGAGGTCGCGCGGATCGTTGCCCGGCAAGACCGGCTTGTTCGGATTGCCCGCCCAGCGCACTTCGCGCACCTGCTCGCCGCGCAGCCAGATGAGGTATTCGCGATCCGGCGGCGACAGGGCGACCGCCAGCACACCGCTCGCCGTGCCGGCGTGCGGCGCGAGCTCGGGGGCGTCGCGGGAGAGCGACGCCGTGTAATACAGGCCGTCGGAGATCCGGCTCGACACCCATTCGACGATGGCGCGAAGAGCATCGGTGGACGGCACGTCGCCGGCGCTCAGGTACTCGCCGTCGTACACGAGGACCACGCCGGAGGCGTCCATGACGCGCAACAGGTCGCGCGACTCGTCGAGCAGTGCCCGCTGCCACTCGCCGCGCGTCCACGTCGACTCGATGAGCCGTCCCTCGAGGCGCCGCACGAGCGCGGTGTTGCGCACCAGCGAGAAGTTCTCGAGCACCGCGATGCGCGTGGCCAGGATCTCGCCGACGAGATCGCACGCCGTGCGCATCGAGTAGGACAGGCGCTTGGGTGAATAATGGTGGCAGGCCACGAGCCCCCACAGTTTGCCTTCGCGCACCAGCGAGACCACGAGCGTGGCGGTCACGCCCATGTTCTTGAGGTACTGCAGATGCAGCGGCGACATGCTGCGCAGCCAGCTCATCGACATGTCGAGCTCGTCGCCCGTGGGAGGGAAGAGCCGCGGGACGAGCGGAACGGGCTCGTAGTTCACGTCGACCAGCACGCGCACGCGGTTGCGCAGGTAGAGTTCGCGGGCGCGCTGGGGGATGTCCGATTCCGGGTAGTGCAGGCCGAGGTAAGGCTCGAGGTGCGGCTCCTTCGACTCCGCCACCACCTCACCGTGGCCATCGGGATCGAAGCGGTAGAGCATCACGCGGTCGTAGCCTGCGAGCTCGCGATAGATGGCGACAGCCTCGGCGGCGAGCGCCTCGAGCGACGCCGCCGCGCCGAGGCGCTCCACCGCGGTGGGAAGTCGCTGCGGCAGGTCGCGGGCGAGCGTGACCGCTTCCCGGAGATCGACCGGCTCGAGCTCCAGGATCACCGCATCGGATTCGTTGCGATGGATGAGCGCCTCGAAGCCGCGGCGCACGCCATCGCGCTCGATGTAGCCGCGCAACGGGCGCGGGATCGCGCGCACGCCAGCGAGCGAATGGGTCCAGATCTGGGCGGCAAGATCGCCCCCCAGGACGTCGATGGATTGACCCAGCAGCTCGTCGACCTCATACCCCAGGACGGCGCCGACGTTGGCGCTCGCCTGCAGCACGCGCGGCGTTCCGGCGTCGAGCACCAAAAGCGCACCGTGCGGCTGAATCGAGCCGGGGTGCTGGATCAGCTCCCGATCGCAATTGGACAGGTCGGCCGTGCCGAAGGCAGGCGGGGCGCGTTTATCTGCCATGGATTGGTACGAATTTTTGTGGTGACAACCGACGGTACGTCGCCGCCGATTCGAAACGCATGGTTGGCTCCGAGGGACGGCGCTGTCAAGTTGGACAAAACTCAAAACGCGCTATTGCGTCGCAGCATGACACGTAATCGATACAAAATGATTTGTCACGCCATCATGACACTCCTATACTCCGCAGGCCATGACTGCCGCCCTCGCGACCCCGCCCCCACCGGCCCGACACCGCGTAGCCCCCCACGCCGTCATCATTGGCAGCGGCTTCGGCGGCCTCGCCGCCGCGGTACGCCTGGGTGCGCGCGGCTACCGCACCACCGTGCTGGAACAGCTCGACGCGCCGGGCGGCCGGGCCTATGTGTACCGGCAAGACGGATTCACGTTCGATGCCGGCCCCACGATCGTGACCGCGCCATTCCTGTTCGAGGAGCTGTGGGCGCTGTGCGGCCGCGAGCTCATGAACCATGTGGAGCTGCGGCCGGTGTCGCCGTTCTATCGCATCCGCTTCCACGACGGGCAGACGTTCGATTACACGGGGGACGCAGCCGCGATGCAAGCGGAGGTCGCGCGCCTCGCGCCCGACGACGTCACGGGCTACGAGCAGTTCATGCGCGCGAGCGAAGCCACCTACCGCGTGGGCTTCGAGAAGCTGGGACACGTGCCCTTCGGCTCCTGGCGGTCGATGGCGCGCGTGGTGCCCGACCTCCTGCGGCTCGGCAGCTATCGCTCGGTGTTCGGCCTCGTCGCCAAGTACGTCAAGCATCCGCGCCTGCGCGTGATCTTGAGCTTTCACCCCCTGCTCGTCGGCGGCAATCCCTTTCGCACGACCTCGGTGTACAGCCTCATCGCCCACCTCGAGCGCAGTTTCGGCGTGCACTGCGCCATCGGCGGCACCGGCAAGCTCGTGCAGGGCCTCGTGGACCTTATCGAGGAACAGGGCGGGCAGGTGCGCTGCGGCGCGCGCGTCGAGTCGATCATGGTCGAGGGCCGCACGGCCACCGGGGTGCGCCTGGCCACCGGCGAGACGATCGCGGCCGACATCGTGGTCTCCAACGCCGACTCGGCGTGGACGTACCGCTACCTACTGCCGAAGGCCGCGCGTCGGCGCTGGACGGACCGGCGCATCGAGCGCTCGCGTTACTCGATGGGCCTGTTCGTGTGGTACTTCGGCACGAAGCGGCAGTATCCAGACGTCGCGCACCACACGATCCTGCTCGGCCCCCGCTATCGCGAGCTCCTGCAGGACATCTTCGAGCGCAAGGTGGTGGCGTCCGACTTCAGCCTTTACCTGCACCGGCCCACCGCCACCGACCCGTCACTCGCGCCGCCCGGCTGCGACGCGTTCTACGTCCTCTCACCGGTGCCCAACCTCGACAGCGGCACCGACTGGACGCGCAAGGCAGCGTCCTATCGTGACGCCATCGCCGCACACCTGCGCACCACGCTGCTGCCCGACCTCGAGGCGAACATCGTCACCGAGCGGGTGCTGACGCCGCAGGACTTTCAGGACCGCCTCTCGTCGTATCGGGGCGCCGCGTTCGGACTGGAGCCGGTCCTCACGCAAAGCGCCTGGTTCCGGCCGCACAACCGCAGCGAGGACATCGCTGGCCTCTACCTCGTGGGCGCCGGCACCCATCCCGGCGCGGGCCTGCCCGGCGTGCTGTCCTCCGCGCGCATCCTCGACACCGTGGTGCCCGATGCCGCCGCCTTCGCCTGAGGTAACCACCATCGCCGCCGACGACCTTCACGCATGCCGCACCGCACTGCGCGGCGGTTCGCGCACGTTCCACGCGGCCTCGCTCCTCTTGCCGCGCGCGGTACGCGAGCCTGCCACCGCGCTGTACGCCTTCTGCCGGCTCGCCGACGACACCATCGATGTCGACGGCGGCGACGGCGCAGCCCTCGCCCGCCTGGACGAATGGCTCGACCGCATCTACGCCGGCCGGGCCACCGCCACACCGGTGGACCGCGCATTCGCCGCGATGGTCGCGCGCCACGCGATCCCGCGCGCGCTGCCCGCCGCGTTGCTCGAGGGTCTCGCCTGGGACGTCGCGGGACGCCGCTACGATGACCTGCCCGCCCTGCGCGCCTATGCCGCGCGCGTGGCCGGCACGGTCGGCGCGATGATGGCGATGCTGATGGGCGCGCGCTCCCGCGATGCGCTCGCGCGCGCGTGCGATCTCGGCGTGGCGATGCAGCTCTCCAACATCGCCCGCGACGTCGGCGAGGATGCCCGTGCCGGCCGCCTCTACCTGCCGCAGTCGTGGCTGCGCGAGCACGGCATCGAACCGAACGCGCTGCTCGCGGCGCCCGCGCAGTGCGAGGCGCTCCCCCTGGTGGTGCAGCGGCTCGTCGACGCAGCCGAGGCGCTGTACGAGCGCGCGGCCGACGGCATCGCCTTGCTGCCGCCGGGCTGTCGCCCCGGCATCAATGCCGCGCGCGTGCTCTATGGTGAGATCGGAAGGCGGACCGCGCGCCGCGGACGCGCCGCGCTCGTCTGCCGCACCGTGGTACCCGCGACCCGCAAGGTCGCCCTGCTGGCATGCGCCATTCCCGCAGCGTGTCTGCTCCGGCAACGGCCGCCGCTGCCGCCGCTGCCGCCGCTGCCGGAGACGGCCTTCCTCGTCGAGGCCGCGGCGGCGTCCGCGGCGGCCTCCACGATATGCGGCACCCTGCAGGCGTCGCCGCGGTGGTGGCAGTTCGGCGAGCGGCTCACCGCCACGATCGAACTCTTCATGCGTCTCGAGCAGCGCGGTGACGCGCGCGTGGGGCAAGGCGATTGAGCCTCCATGACCCTCGCCTTCGTCGCGCAATGGGAGTGGCTGCTGATCCTGGGGCTCGTGCTCTGCCTCGCGATCGGCGAGCTCGTGGCCTTGCGTCGCTCACAACGGCGCGACCGCGAAGCGGCCGCCGGCGGCCGCTCCGAACACCGCGCCGAGTGACCCGGCGTGCCTCGCCTTCCATCAATGAGAACCTGACATGGCGCTCTTCACCCTCGGCCTCGATCACCTGACCGCTCCCCTGGACGTGCGGCAGAAAGTCCAGTTCGACCACGGCGCGCTCGACCACGCGCTGCACGACCTCGTGGTCGCGCGACGCGTGCGCGAGGCGGCCATCCTGTCGACGTGCAACCGCACCGAGGTCTACTTCGACGGCCCCGACCCGGCTCCCGTCGCCGACTGGCTCGCCGGGTTCCATCGCATGCCTACCGTGTCGCTGACGCCATTCGTCTACACGTTGCCGCGCGACGAGACGGTCAATCACGCGTTCCGCATCGCCAGCGGCCTCGACTCGATGGTGCTGGGCGAGCCGCAGATCCTCGATCAGATGAAGCACGCGGTGAAGTCCGCGGAGGCGGCCGGCTGCATGGGCGCCATGCTCAACGGACTCTTTGCCAAGACCTTCGCCGTGGCCGAGGAAGTGCGCCTGCGCACCGCGATCGGCAATGCGTCGTGCTCGATGGCGGCGGCGGCGGTGAAGCTCGCCGAGCGCATCTTCCCATCGATTCCCGCCCAACGCCTGCTCATGATCGGGGCCGGCGACATGGTGGAGATCGCCGCGAGGCACTTCATGGCACGCGGCGCGACGTCCGTGGGCGTGGCCGCCCGCGACGACGAGCGCGATTTCGCGCTGGCACTGCGCCTGGAGGCCGCGACGATCCCGTTCGCCGCGCTGGCGCAGCGGTTGTGCGAGTTCGACATCGTGGTGATCGAGGGCGCGGCGCCGGGGCCCACGATCAGCAAAGCCATGCTCGAAAACGCGCTACGCCAGCGCCGCCACGCGCCCATGCTCGTGGTCGACCTGGGCGCTCCGCGCGACGTGGACGCCGACGCGGCGGACCTCGATGACATCTTCCTCTACTCGCTCGACGACCTGCAGGTGGTCGTGCGCGAGAACCAGCAGGTGCAGCGCAAGGCGATCGTCCACGCGGAGCAGATGATCGCCGAGCAGACGGAGCGCTTCCTCAGATGGCTGGAGCTCGGCGCGAGCGCGGAGGTCGCCGGCAGCCGTGCGAGCACGGCCCTGCGCCGAGGCGCGTCCACGCTATAGCAAGCGCCTAGCCGGCGAGCTCGCCCAGGGCGAGCTCGCCGGCCTCCATG